>NZ_JBHTTU010000063.1:0-10723 GCF_042794375.1 Kitasatospora sp. NPDC056531
GCGTCCGAGTGGCCAGGCCACCGGTGGCGCCCGTCCGGGCCCGCGTCCGGCCGGCCCGCGTCCGGGCAACAACCCGTTCACCTCGGGCAGCGCGACCGGCATGGCCCGCCCCGGCGACCGCCGTCCGGGCGCGCCGGGTGGGCGTCCGGGTGCTCCGGGTGCGCAGGGCGGCGACCGTCCGCGTCCGGGTGGCGACCGTCCGCGTCCCGCCGGTGCCCCCGGTGCTGACCGTGGCGCCCCGCGTCCGGGTGGCGACCGTCCGCGTCCGGCCGGTGCCCCCGGTGCTGACCGTGGCGCCCCGCGTCCGGGTGGCGACCGTCCGCGTCCCGCCGGTGCCCCGGGTGCCGGTGCGCCGCGTCCCGGTGGTGCTCCGCGCCCCGACGGCATGCCGCGTCCGGCAGGTCCGCGCCCCGGCGCGCCGTCCCCGTCCGGTATGCCGCGTCCGAACCCCGGCATGATGCCGCAGCGTCCGGCCGGCCCGCGTCCGGGTCCGGGTGGCCGTGGTCCGGGTGGCCCCGGTGGCCGTCCGGGTGGTCCGGGTGCCGGTGGCGCCCGTCCGGGCTTCCAGGGTCGTCCGGCCGGTCCGGGCTCGCGTCCGGCCGGTGGCGGCGGCTTCGGCGGTCCGCGTCCGGGTGGCGGTGCTCCCGGTGGCGGTGGCGGCTTCGGCGGCCCGCGTCCCGGTGGCTTCGGCGGTCGTCCCGGCGGCCCGGGTGCCCGTGGTGGCACGCAGGGCGCCTTCGGTCGTGGCCCGGGCGGTCGCCCGGCGCGCGGTCGTAAGTCGAAGCGGGCGAAGCGCCAGGAGTACGAGGCCATGCAGGCCCCGTCCGTCGGCGGTGTGATGCTGCCTCGCGGCAACGGCCAGACCGTTCGCCTGTCGAGCGGCGCCTCGCTGATGGACTTCGCGGAGAAGATCAACGCCAACCCGGCCGCGCTCGTCTCCGTCATGTTCAACCTCGGTGAGATGGTCACCGCGACCCAGTCGGTCTCCGACGCGACCCTCGAGCTGCTGGCCGGCGAGATGGGCTTCCAGCTGGAGATCGTCAGCCGGGACGACGAGGACCGCGAGCTGCTGGAGTCGTTCGACATCGACTTCGGTGCCGACGAGGGCGACGAGGACCAGCTGGCCCCGCGCCCGCCGGTCGTCACCGTCATGGGTCACGTCGACCACGGTAAGACCCGCCTGCTGGACGCCATCCGCAAGTCCAACGTGGTGGCCGGCGAGGCCGGTGGCATCACCCAGCACATCGGTGCCTACCAGGTGGCCACGATGGTGAACGGCGAAGAGCGCCCGATCACCTTCCTGGACACCCCGGGTCACGAGGCGTTCTCCGCTATGCGTGCCCGTGGCGCCAAGTCCACCGACATCGCGATCCTGGTGGTCGCGGCCAACGACGGTGTCATGCCGCAGACGGTCGAGGCGCTGAACCACGCCAAGGCCGCCGGTGTGCCGATCGTGGTCGCCGTCAACAAGATCGACGTCGAGGGCGCCGACCCGACCAAGGTCCGCGGCCAGCTGACCGAGTTCGGCCTGGTGGCCGAGGAGTACGGCGGCGACACCATGTTCGTCGACATCTCCGCGCGCCAGGGTCTGCACATCGACCAGCTGCTGGAGGCCGTGGTCCTGACCGCGGACGCCTCGCTCGACCTGCGGGCCAACCCCGAGCAGGACGCGCAGGGTATCGCCATCGAGGCGCACCTGGACAAGGGCCGCGGCGCCATGGCGACCGTGCTGGTGCAGCGCGGTACGCTCCGCGTCGGCGACTCGATCGTCGTGGGCGACGCCTACGGCCGCGTCCGCGCCATGCTGGACGAGAACGGCAACAACCTCACCGAGGCCGGCCCGTCCCGTCCGGTGCTGCTGCTCGGTCTCACCTCGGTGCCCCGCGCCGGCGACAGCTTCATCGTCGTCGACGAGGACCGCACCGCGCGTCAGATCGCCGAGAAGCGCTCGGCCCGCGACCGCAACGCCGCCTTCGCGCAGCGTCGGGTCCGGGTGTCCCTGGAGGACCTGGACAAGGCCATCGCCGCCGGCTCCATCGAGCAGCTCAACCTCATCATCAAGGGTGACGTCTCCGGTTCGGTCGAGGCCCTCGAGGACGCCCTCGTCAAGCTGGACGTGGGCGAGGAGGTCGAGCTCCGGGTCCTGCACCGCGGTGTGGGTGCCATCACCGAGTCCGACGTGGACCTGGCGATGGGCTCGGACGCCATCATCATCGGCTTCAACGTGCGCGCCGAAGGCCGTGCGCGTACCGCGGCCGAGAAGGAAGGCGTGGACGTCCGGTACTACTCGGTCATCTACCAGGCGATCGAGGAGATCGAGAACGCCCTCAAGGGCATGCTCAAGCCGGAGTACGAGGAGGTGCGCCTCGGCGCCGCGGAGATCCGCGAGGTCTTCCGCTCCTCCAAGTTCGGCAACATCGCCGGTGTCCTGGTCCGCGACGGCATCATCCGCCGCAACGCCAAGGCCCGCCTGCTGCGCGACGGCAAGGTCGTGGCGGAGAACCTCTCGATCGAGGGTCTGCGTCGCTTCAAGGACGACGCGACCGAGGTCCGCGAGGGCTTCGAGGCCGGTGTGACCCTGGGGTCGTTCAACGACATCAAGGTCGACGACATCATCGAGACCTACGAGATGCGCGAGAAGCCGCGCGCGTAGTCGCTGGTCACCGGGGCCGGTCGACGGGTGGTATTTCCGTCGACCGGCCCCGGTCTCGCTGTGTAGGGTCCGGGGTAGTCGATTGTCGCGGCGTCAGCCCGGTTCCGGGCCGTACGTCCCCGAGGCCTTCCAGGTCGGCGAGACCTGTCACACATGTTCGTGGGAACACTCACCTTCGACCTGCTCCTGGGCGACGTCCACTCGCTCAAGGAGAAGCGTTCGATCGTGCGGCCCATCGTGGCCGAACTGCAGCGCAAGTACAGCGTGTGCGCTGCTGAGACCGGGAACCAGGATCTGCACCGCCGGGCCGAGATCGGCCTCGCGGTGGTGTCCGGCGACGCCGGATACGTCACCGAGATCCTGGACAGCTGTGAGCGGTTGGTCGCCGGCCGCCCCGAGGTGCAGCTCCTCTCCGCGAGGAGGAGGTACCACAACGACGACGATGAATGACCGCTGTGGAGGGTGTCGACGGAAGTCGCCGTTCTCACACAGATCAGGACCCAGAGCGCCCGCAAGGCCGGGCGCGGGCCGGTACTTTGGGGCGTGGGCCCCGACGGGTGCGCAGCTCGCCCGGGTGCCGGGCCCACTGCACGAGGAGGCAACGTGACCGACACCGCAAGGGCGCGCAAGCTCGCCGACCGCATCCAGGTGGTCGTCGCCCAGACCCTGGAGCGGCGGATCAAGGACCCCCGCCTGGGGTTCGTGACCATCACCGACACCCGGGTGACCGGCGACCTGCGCGAGGCCACCGTCTTCTACACCGTCTTCGGCGACGACACCGAGCGCGAGGCCACCGCGGCCGCGCTGGAGAGCGCCAAGGGCGTGCTCCGCTCCGAGGTCGGCAAGCAGACCGGGGTGCGCTTCACCCCGTCGCTGACCTTCGTCGCGGACGCGCTGCCGGAGAACGCCCGGAACATCGACGACCTGCTCGACCGGGCCCGGACCTCGGACGCCGCCGTGCGTACCCAGGCCGCGGGGGCGACCTACGCCGGCGACGCGGACCCGTACCGGGTGCCGGCGTCCGAGCGTGACGACGAGGACGAGTAGTCATGGCGGGTGAGTCGGCTCAGGCCGCCTCGCGAACCGGATCGACCACGGGGGCGTCCTCCACCAGCACGGTGGAGGGTGCCCTCGCGGCGCTCCCGGGGCCGCGCGCCGAGGAGAGCGGCTTCGAGCTGCTCTGGCAGCAGGTGGTGGCGGAGATCGGGCGGGCCCGCTCGATCGACCTGATCTGCCACATCTGCCCGGACGGCGACGCGCTGGGCTCCTCGCTGGCGGCGGCGCTGGCGCTGCGCGCGCTCGGCAAGCGGGTGCGGGTCTCCTTCGGCGACGACCCGCAGATCGTGCCCGAGTCGCTGGCCTTCCTGCCCGGCCAGGAGCTGATCGTGCCGGCCGCCGAGGTGCCGGACGTGCCCGAGCTGGTGCTCTGCTTCGACGTGGCCGCGCAGAGCCGACTGGGGCTGCTGCACGACAAGGCCTTCGCCGCGCCCGTCCTGGTGGTGTTCGACCACCACGCCTCCAACCCGGGCTTCGGCACCCACCAGTTGATCGACCCGACCGCGCCGGCCACCGCCGTGCTGGTGGAGGAGCTGCTGCGCCGGCTCGGTGTCGAGCTCGACCAGGACCTGGCCACCTGCCTGTACACCGGGGTCGCCACCGACACCGGATCCTTCAAGTACCGGGCCACCACGCCCGCGACCCATGAGCTCGCCGCCCGGCTGCTGGCCACCGGCATCCGGCACGACCTGATCTCCCGGCAGCTGTGGGACACCTCCTCCTTCGGCTACCTCAAGGTGCTCGCGGCCGCGCTGGACCGGGCGGTCTACGAGCCGGACGCGGCCGACGGGCTGGGCCTGGTGTGGACCTGGGTGCCGTACCAGGACCTGGCGCTGTTCAGCGTCACGGTCGAGGAGATCGAGGGGCTGATCGACATCCTGCGCCGGCCGGCCGAGGCCGAGGTGGCGCTGGTGCTCAAGCAGGACCCGGACGGGACGCTGCGCGGCTCCTCGCGTTCCAAGGGCGCGGTGGACGTCGCCGCCGCCTGCGCCGAACTCGGCGGCGGGGGGCACGTCTTCGCGGCCGGGTTCAGTGCCCGGGAGGACGTGGCCGCGGTGGTCGAGCGGTTCCGGGGCGCGCTGCGGCCCCTTCGTTGATCATCCCGCGTTGATCATTCTGTACGTCGCCCCCAGAAGAAATCGCCGGCAGTCGCCGGCTTGGAGAAAGAACTCGATGAAGCGCAAAGGCACCGGCCCGGACGGCCTGGTGATCGTCGACAAGCCCGAGGGCATCACCTCCCACGGGGTCGTCGCCAAGCTGCGGTGGCTGGCCGGGACACGGAAGGTCGGGCACGCCGGCACGCTGGACCCGATGGCCACCGGCGTCCTGGTGATCGGTGTCGAGCGGGCCACCCGGCTGCTCGGCCACCTGATGCTGACCGCCAAGACGTACGAGGCGACCATCCGGCTCGGCCAGACCACCGTCACCGACGACCGCGAGGGCGAGGTGACCTCCTCGACCCCGGCCGAGGCTGTCACCCGGGAGGCGATCGACGCGGGGATCGCGGCGCTCACCGGCGAGATCATGCAGGTGCCGTCCAAGGTCAGCGCGATCAAGATCGACGGCAAGCGGTCGTACGCGCGGGTGCGCGAGGGCGAGGACTTCGAGCTGGAGGCCCGGCCGACCACGATCCACTCCTTCACCGTGCACGAGCAGCGCGCGGCGGTCGCCGAGGACGGCACCGCGGTGATCGACCTGGACGTGACCGTGGAGTGCTCCTCCGGCACCTACATCCGGGCGCTGGCCCGCGACCTGGGCGCCGGCCTGGGCGTCGGCGGGCACCTGACCGCGCTGCGGCGCACCAAGGTCGGGCCGTACTCGGTGGAGTCGGCGCGGACCCTGGAGCAGCTCGAGGCGTCGGTCACCGGCGACTCCGCCGCGGGGTTGGAGGTGCTGCCGATCGCGGCGGCCGCGGCGGCCGCCTTCCCCCGCTGGGACCTGGACGAGGCCTCGGCGCAGAAGCTGTCGCACGGCGCGCGGCTGAAGGCGCCCGGGCTGGGCGTGGACGGGCCGATCGCGGTGTTCGGGCCGGACGGGCGCTTCCTCGCCCTGGTCGAGGAGCAGGGCGGGCAGGCGAAGCCGGTGGCGGTGTTCGTCGGCTGATCGCAGTCGTGGTCGCAGTCCTGTGAAGCCCCCGTCGGGAGAGTCCTCCCGGCGGGGTTTCACCTTTCGGGGCCCTTCACTCGAACAGGTGGGGTCACTCGCGCGGGGGAGCGCACGAGGTGAAAGACCGTGGTGAGCGGCGCGGGCGCGGTCGGCCCACCGCCTCGGCGGGCAGGCTCCCGACGGCGAGCGAGCGACGGTCGAAGGGGCGGTCATGCGGGGGTTTCTGGAGGACGATCCGGGGCGGTACCTGCTGCGGATCCGGGACCTCAACGGGCGGCTGCACGGCTTAGGGTTCGTCGCCGACCCGCAGGGCAGTGTGCTGACCGCGCACGAGAGCGTGGCGGGTCTGGACCGGGTGGTGCTGCACACCTCCGGCGGGCAGACCCGGGTGCTGGGCCCGGACGCCGTGCTGCCGCTGCCCGAGCACGGGCTCGCCCTGCTGCGCACCGACGCGGTCGGCGGGCTGCCGGTGCCACCGCTGCCGGTGGCCGCCGTGGGGGCCGGGCACGAGGTGCTGCTGACCGCGCTCACCGGCGAGGACGAACAGGCGGTCGCGCTGCGCTGCGGGTTGCTGGGCGTGGGCGGCGCGATGTACGGCGGGCACCAGCTCGCCGGGGTGCTGCTGCTGGACGTGCCGGTGGTCGGCGGGGTCGCGGTGCCTGCCGGCTCGCCGGTGCTGGACGTCCGCAGCGGCGCCGTGGTCGCGGTGGCCGCGCCCTGCCTGCGCGGTCCTCGGCACGGCGGGGCGCTGCCGGCTGTCCCGGCTGGAGGCGGGGCGGTGGTCGCCGAGGCGCTGGCGGGGCTGCTGGCGCGCAACTCGGCGGCGGTGCCCGGGTACGGTCCGGCGCTCAACCTGGCCGGGGTGCTGCGGCTGGCGGCCGCCCAACTGGCCGCCGCCGGGGCCGGGCCGGGCCGGGTGGCCGGGCTGGCCGCCGACCGGGTGGATCGGCCGGACGGCCTGGACGGGGACGAGCCGACGGCGACCGTCACCGCGCTGGTCGGCGCCCCCGGCAGCGGGCGCTCCACCGAACTGGCCGCGCTGGCCGTCCGTCGCTCCGGCGGCGCCCGGCCGCTGCCCACCCTCTGGCTGCGCGGCGCCGACCTGCGCGCCGAGGACCGCTCGCTGGCCGAACCAGTGGAGCGGGCGCTGGCGGCCGTGGCGGCCGAACTCGGCATCCCGGCGCCCGCGCCCGAGCCGGTGGCGGCGCTCTGCGCGGCGGCCGGGCAGCCGCTGCTGGTGGTGCTGGACGGCCCCGAGGAGGCCCCGGCCGAGCTGGGCCCGCGCTGGCTGCGCGGCGCCGGGCAGTGGCTGACGGGCTGCGGGGCGCGGCTGCTGACGGCCTGCGGCGAGGAGGTCTGGGAGCGACTGGCGGCCGAGCCCTGGGGCAGCGGTGCCGACGGCGCGCGGCACCTGGCGGAGCCCGGCCCGGCCGGTGACCTGGCCAGCGCCCCGACCGTCCGGATGGACGGCGCCGGCCCCGGGGCGCCGAGTCTGGCCGGGCACCGGCTCGGCCCGCTGCCCGCCGAGGCGGCCGAGCGGGTGCGCCGTCGCTACGGGCTGCCGCCGGGCCGACCGCCCGCCGCCGAGGACGCGCGGCACCCGCTGGCCGTCCGGCTGGCCGGGGAGCTGTGGGCGCAGGGCCTGCACGACGGACCGGCGCGCCGCAGCGAGCTGTTCGGCGCCCACCTGGACCTGTGCTGCCTGCGGGTGGCCCAGCGGCTCACCGAGGACGGCCGCCTGCGCCGCCCGGGCGCGCACCGCAGGGGCGCCGCCCGGCCCGCCGGGCCGCGTCAGCGGCGGGTGCGGCGGCTCGCGGCGGCGGTGGCCGGGCGGGTGCACGAGGCGGCCCGGCGGATGCTCGGCGGGGAGCCGGGCGGCCTCGGCCGGGAGGCGTTCGAGGAGCTGTTCCCGGCCGACGGCGGCTGGGCCGCGGCGGTGCTCGCCGAGGGGCTGTTCGTCCCCGCCGGGCCCGGATTCCGCTTCGCGCACGGCGAGTTCGCCGACTGGCTGCAGGGCCTGCACCTGGACCTGGACGCGGCGCTGCGGCTGCTGCTCGGCGAGGCCGAGGACACCCCCGCCCCGCCCGCCGCCGGGGCGAACTCCGTCCCCCGGCACCGGATCGGCCCGGTCGCCGCCGCGCTGCGCCGGGTGGCCGAGACCTGGGGCGCGCCCGCCCTGGACCCGTGGCTGCACCGGATCTGGCGCGCCCTGGACCTGCGCCCGCCGGGTAGCGAACCCGCCTGGTGGGCGGCCCGGTTGCTCACCGCCGGGCTGGCCGCCAGCCCCGACCCCGTCGAACACCGCGCGCTGCTGGAACAGTTGGCCGGTCGGATCGCCGAGCGGGCCGCCGCGGCGGGCGGCTGGGAGGCGTTGGGTGAAGGGGAGTCGTTGGGCGGTGCGGGCCGCTTCGGCCCGGCGTTCTGGACGGGCCTCGACCTGCCCGTCGAGGCAGAACTCGCTTTGCTGAGCCGCCTGGTGGCCGCCGACGGCCCGGGGCAGTGCTTCCTCGGCGTGGTGGCCGAACGGCTGCGCGCCGACCCGGTCGCCGTCTTCCCGCTGCTCTGCGCCTGGTTCGACGACCCGCACGGCCTCCCGGGCGTCCCTGGCCGGACCACTGCCGACCTCGCCCACGACCTGCTGTACGCCCACCGGCGGCTCGCCCTGGACGAGTTGGCCGACGCGCTGGCCGACGCCGCGCACCCGAGGGCGGACGCGCTGCTGACCCTGCTCGCCGCCGAGGAGCCGTCCGCGCTGTGCCGCGCGGTGGACCGCTGGAGCCACGACCGGCGGCCCGAACGGCACGTCGCGGCCGCCGTGCACGCGCTGCGGACCGCCCCGTACGCGGCCGGTGCCGGGGCCGAACTGCTGCGGTTCACCGCGCTGACCCTGCTCGCCCGCGAGGACGAGCCGGGCCTGCACGGCGCCGCTCTGGCCCTGCTGGCCGCGGACGGGGCGACCAGGGCCGGGTACCTGGACGCCGCGCTCGCCCTGCACCGCGCCGGCGGCGACGCCTTCCTCACCCCGTGGGCGCTCGCCCCGGCCCTGGAGAGCGACCCGGAGCCCGTGTTGGCCGCGCTCGCCGACCGGCTGGCGGCCCCCGACGTGGCCCCCGCCGAGACCCTGCGGGTGCTCGCCGACGCCCGTGCCCCGGTGGCCGTCCGGCGCGGCGCCGAACTGGCCGCAGGGCTGCTGCGCCGGCATCCGGAGCTGGCCGGGCCGGTCGCCGTCGACTACCTCGGCCGCAAGCTGGCCCGGGCCGCGATCGACGGCCCGGCCGCCCGGTTGGAGCTGCGGGTGTTGCTCGGTGCCGCGCTGGCCGCCCGTACGGGGGTGGTCCGCAGGCCCTTCGCCGAGGTGCTGTCCGTCCCGGTGGCGGATCCGGCGGCGGACGCGCTGCGCTGCGAGCTGCTGGACACCCTGCTCGCCACCGAGACCGATCCGGTGGTGCTCACCGCCGTCGTGGAGCGCCTCGCCGAACAGTGCGCGGCCGAGAATCCCGCCCGGGCCCGCGCCGTGGTGGCCCGGGTGACCCCCGGGCTGGCGGACGCGGACGAACTGCTGGTGCGTTGCGCCGGGCACTCGGCGGCCTTCGCCCAGCTGCTCGCCCAGTGGCCGCGGGACGCCGCGCCGACCGCCCCGGACGGCCCCCGGCTGGCCCGGATGCGGGCCCTGGCGGCGGCCGGACGCGACCCGCAGTACGCCGCGGCGGAGGCCGAGCGGACCGTACCCGCGCGGGCGCTGCGTGCGCCGATGCGCTCAACCCCCATTCCGGTGCCAGAGCCGGGGCAGGCGCATGGCACGCTATAGGGGTTCGGGTTTTGAGCGTTTGAGCGTACCGAGGGTACGCACCGTACGGAACAAGGAGCGGTCGGGTGCAGCGCTGGCGTGGCCTGGAGGAGATCCCGGGTGACTGGGGACGCAGCGTCGTCACCATCGGCTCGTTCGACGGGGTGCACCGTGGGCATCAGCTGATCATCGGGCAAGCCGTCGAGCGGGCCCGCGAACTCGGCATCCCCGCGGTCGTGGTGACCTTCGACCCGCACCCGCGCGAGGTGATCCGCCCGGGCAGCCACCCGCCGCTGCTCGCGCCGCACTCGCGCCGGGCCGAGCTGATCGCCGAGCTCGGCGTGGACGCGGTGCTGGTGCTGCCGTTCACCACCGAGTTCTCCCAGGAGTCCCCGGAGACCTTCGTCCAGCAGGTGCTGGTGGACGCGTTGCACGCCCGGGTCGTCATCGAGGGCCCCAACTTCCGCTTCGGGCACCGGGCCGCCGGGAACGTGGCGCTGCTCACCGAGCTGGGCCGGGCGGACGACTTCGAGGTCGAGGTGGTTGACCTGCAGGTGTGCGGCACCGCCGGGGACGGCGAGCCGTTCTCCTCCAGCCTGACCCGCCGACTGGTCGAGACCGGGGACATGGCCGGGGCGAACGAGGTGCTGGGCCGCCCGCACCGGGTCGAGGGCGAGGTGGTGCGCGGCGCGCAGCGAGGCCGCGAACTGGGCTACCCGACCGCCAACGTGGAGACCGTGCCGCACAGCGCGATCCCGGCCGACGGGGTGTACGCGGGCTGGCTGACCGCCGGGGGCGAGCGGATGCCGGCGGCGATCTCGGTCGGCACCAACCCGACCTTCGACGGCACCGCCCGCACGGTCGAGGCGTACGCCATCGACCGGGTCGGCCTGGACCTGTACGGGCTGCACGTGGCCGTGGACTTCCTGGCCTACCTGCGCGGGATGGAGAAGTTCGACTCCATCGAGGCGCTGCTGGACCGGATGGCCGACGACGTCAAGCGCGCGCGTGAGCTGACCGACGGGGCCTGACCCCGCCGTGGGGGAGAGGGGAGGGAAGCAAACGCCAGCGGGGATGAAACCCCCTTTTTCCCCTCTTGGGGGGCGGGGGGGGGGAGGAGG
>NZ_JBHTTU010000063.1:10733-39363 GCF_042794375.1 Kitasatospora sp. NPDC056531
GAAAGCGGGCGGGAAAGCCAACGGACGGGCCCCACCTCCGCGGGAAAAAGAGGAGGCCCCCCCCGCCTACCTCCGTCGCCCCCTTCCTTTCGCCACTGCTGGGGCGCCTGCGGCGGGTAGCCGTAGCCGGGCGGCGGGGGCTGGTAGCCGTCCGGCGCGGCCGGCGGCGCGGGAGCCGGCGGCTGGCCCTGGGCGGGTGGGTAGCCGTAGCCCGGGTCCGGCTGCGGGGCGCCCTGTTGCTGCGGCCACGGGGCCGGGGCGCCCTGCTGGGGCGGGTAGCCGTAGCCGGGCGGGGGCGGCGGGGTCTGGCCTTGCTGCGGCGCCCACGGCGCGCCCGGGGCGGGCTGCGGGACCTGCGCCTGGTACGGCTGCGGTTGCGGCTGGGGCTGCTGGGCCTGCTGCTGCCAGCCGCCCTGCTGGGCGGCCGCCTGCTGGGCCCGGATGATGTCCTCGCCGACCAGGGTGGCCAGCTCGAAGTACGCCTCGCGGACCTTGGGCCGCATCATGTCGAGGTTGACCTCGGCCCCGGCCGCCAGGCTCTCGTCGAAGGGCACCACGACGACGCCGCGGCAGCGGGTCTGGAAGTGCGCGACGATGTCCTCGATCTTGATCATCTTGCTGGTCTCGCGCACCCCGGAGACCACCGTGATGCTGCGCTGCACGAGATCCGCGTAGCCGTGCGCGGAGAGCCAGTCCAGCGTGGTCGAGGCGCTGGAGGCACCGTCCACGCTGGGGGTGGAGACGATGATCAGCTGGTCGGCGAGGTCCAGCACCCCGCGCATCGCGCTGTACAGCAGGCCGGTGCCGGAGTCGGTCAGGATGATCGGGTACTGGCGGCCCAGCACGTCGATGACCTGGCGGTAGTCCGAGTCGTTGAAGGTGGTCGAGACGGCCGGGTCGACGTCGTTCGCCAGGATCTCCAGGCCCGAGTTCATGTCCTGCGAGGTGAACTGACGGATGTCCATGTAACTGCGCAGGTGCGGGATGGCCGTCACCAGGTCGCGGATGGTCGCGCCGGTCTGGCGCTTGACCCGGCGGCCCAGGGTGCCGGCGTCCGGGTTGGCGTCGATCGCGATCACCTTGTCCTGGCGTTCGCTGGCCAGGGTCGCGCCGAGCGCGGTGGTGGTCGTGGTCTTGCCGACGCCGCCCTTGAGGCTGATCACGGCGATCCGGTAGCAGCTCAGCACCGGGGTGCGGATGATCTCCAGCTTGCGGGCCTTCTCGGCCGCCGCGGCCTTGCCGCCGAACTGGAACCGCGGCTGCTGGCGCTGCTGCTTGGGCTGGCTGCGCAGCAGCCGGTCCGAGGACAGCTCGACGGCGGCGGTGTAGCCGAGCGGCGCGCCGTGCGCGGTCTGCTGCGGGGCGGCCGCCTGCTGGAACGCGGCGGGCTGCTGCGCGGCGGCGCCCTGCGGCGGCCAGGGCTGCCCGGGGCCGGGCTGCGCGGGCTGAGCGGGCTGGCCGGGCTGCGGCTGGAAGGCGGCCGGCTGGGGGTAGGCGCCGGGCTGCGGCCAGCCGCCCTGGCGCGGGTCCACCGGGCCGGCCTGGGGCTGGACCGGCTGCGCGGGCTGCGGCTGGAGCGGCTGGCCGGACTGCGGCTGCGGCTGCGGCTGCGCGCCGGCGGGCGGCTGGGCGGCCCAGGCGGCCTGCGGGTCCCAACCGGCCTGCGGGTCCTGCGCCGCCTGCGCCGCCTGCGGAGGCTGGGCGGCCTGCGGCACCTGGAGGTGCTGCGGCACCGCCGGGGGCTGCGGGTGCGCCGGGTGCTGCGCGGGCACCGGGTGCTGCGCGGGCACCGGCTGGGCCGGCGGCTGCGCGAGGTCCTGCGGCGGGACGGGCTGCCCCGGCTGAACGGCGGGTGCCGGAGCCGGGTACGGGTGCTGCTGCGGTGCGCCTGGCTGGGCCAGCGCCTCCGCCGTCGGCCAGGCCGCGGCGGGCGCCTGCTGCTCGGGCATCGCGGCCGGGGCCGGCATCGGAAACGGCACGTGCTGCGCCTCGGCCTGGACGGACGGCGGCACCGGCGCGGCCGCCGGGACCGGCTCGGCGGCCGGGACCGGCTCGGCGGCCGGGGCCGGGGCCGGGGCCGGAGGCTGGGCCTGGGCGCCGGGAGCCTGCGCGGACGCCTCGGCGGTGGGCGCGGGCGCGGGCACGGGCGGGACGGCCGGCTGAGCCGCCGCCGGAGCAACGGCAGGAGCGCCCGCCGGGGCGCCGCCCGGAGCCGCCGGGGCGTCCGACTGCACGTACCAGGACGGGGGAGTGTAGTCAGGCGCGTCGGACCAGTCGTCGTCGTCCTCTGCCGCGTTGTCGCCGACGTAGACGCCGTCCCGATCGCTGCTCACTAGGGCTCCCTCGTGTTCGCCGCCGCTTGTTCAGCGGTGCCGTTGCCGCAACAAAGACTAGGCCGTACGGCTGCCCCGGTTGAAGGCGGCTTAGTCCCGGACCGGGATCGACCGGCCCGGAACGGTCGGCTCAGTCCATCCGCCGCGGGCCGCCGAGCACCTGCTGTTCGGCCTGCCCGGCCACGGCCCGGACGTACTGACGCCGCATCCGGGTGGCCCACAGGGTGAGGTCGTCGCCGAGCGTCGGGAGTGCGGCCACGTCCTCCGGCGGCAGCGACAGCACCCGGCCGGTCAGCTCGGCCTCCTGCGGGGAGATCCGCTGCACGCCGACCAGGTCGGCCGCGTTGAGCACCCGGGAGGCGTTCGGGCCGAGGTAGGGCAGCAGGGTCAGGGTGGTCTGCCAGGGCGCGGCGGAGAGTCGGCTGCGCGGCGGTCGGGCGCCGAGGTCGCGCACCACCAGCACCGGCGAGGCCACCGAGGCGCCCTGCGGGCCGAGCCGGCCGACCTGGTGGATCGTCACGCACGGCTGTCCGCCGCCGGCGGCCTGCGCCATCGGGCCCCAGAGCTGCGCGCGGGCGGTCTCCACCGCGACCCGGGCGCCGATCGCGGCCGCCCGCAGCGCGATGATCTGCGCCGTCCACATGCCGCCGACCAGCACCAGGTCGTAGGCGCTGGGGCGGAACAGGCCGAGCACCGCGGGCAGTCCCTGCGGGTCGACGCCGATGACCACGCCGTCGTCGCCGACCGGGAAGGCCAGCGCGGAGAGGTCGGCGGCCTCCAGTACGTGCTTCTCCCGGCGCGGACCGCGCAGCCCGAAGCCGGGCAGGATCCGCGGCCGGGCCCTGCGTTGCTCGGCGCCGGGCGTCGGGCCCGGGGCGGGGTAGGTCTGGTACGCCATCAGGACGCTCCTCCCAGCGGCAGGGTGGCGAGCATGCCGGGGGCTTGCTCCAGGTCGAGTCGGACCAGGCCGAGTCCGGCGCTCTGGGCCCGGGCTTCCACCTGGCGGCCGACCTCGCCGACCTCGCTCTCGCTGCGCCCGGTCACCCGCAGGTGCCCGCTGACGGTCACCGAGCCGCCGGTACCGTGCGCGGCGGTCAGGCTGAAGGTGCTGGCCAGTGCGGGGGAGCCGGTGATCAGGTTGACCAGGTCCGGTGCGGCGATCCGGCCGGGGGCGCCGCCGGGGCGGCTCAGCTGCGGCCAGCGGGAGATCCAGTAGGTGCTGTGCCAGCGGTCGTCGATCCGCCAGAAGCGGTTGCCCTCCTGGGTGCGGCGGGTGGTGCCGCCGCCGCTGCCGGTGCCCTGACGCCCGGCCACCGCGATCGGGTTGGCGCAGGTGGCGATGGCCAGGGCGGCGATCAGCTCGCGCTCGTCCAGCACGGTCGCGTTGAACCCGGCGCTGTTGAGCCGCCCGGCCAGCTGGTCGGTCACCCGCTGCAGGGCCTTGCGGGCGCCTTCCTCGCCGCCGCCGCGGGCCCGGACGGCGGTGGCCGCGCGCTCCGGGTCGAGCTTGAGGGCGATCCAGGTCAGCCGCAGTCCGGGGGTTGAGGTGCCGTCGGGCAGTTCGCGGTAGGCGCGGGCGGCCAGCGACTGCTCGGGCAGGTGCGGGGCCGGGGCGGGCTGGGTGTGCTGGACCAGCTGCACCGACTCCAGGGTGATGTCGTCCACGGTGAGCGCCGAGCAGACCACGTCCAGCGGCAGCGGCAGTGCGGTGCGCACCGGGCGCAGCGGCTGGTCCTTGGCCTGCACGAGCAGCACCGAGCTGAGGAAGGTGCCGTCGCCGACCATGCCGGTCTCCCGGCGGACCGCGCGGCCGCCGAACTCGGCCTCTGTGGCGTGGGTGCAGGTGCGCAGCCCCGGTTCGAGCTCCAGCGCGGGTGCCAGGGCCGGGTCGGTGCCGGGCGGCGGCAGCAGCGACTTCGCCTGCTTGCGGCGGGACTTGAGGGCGGATCGGACCCGGAGCAGCTCCGGGATGGTGCGCCCGCGCAGCGGGATGACCGCCAGCACCAGCAGGACCAGCGAGACCGAGCCGAAGCCGGCCGCGACCGGGCGGCTGATCGTCCAGCCCACCGCGACCAGGGCGGCCGCGACCTCGACCAGCACGAGCTGTTGGAGTTTCAGGCGTCCGCCGAGCAGCCCGGGCCGGGGGTTGACGCGGACCTGGACGGGCCCGCCGGCCGTGCCGGCCGTCGGCGGGTGGACGGCTGCGGCCGGAGCGGAAGGGCCGCCCCGGGCCCGTCCGGACCGGCGTGACCTCCCGCCGCCTGCGGTGCCGCGGCGTCCTGGAGCGGTCTGGCTTGGCATCCCCCGGTGGCCCTCTCTGATCCGTTGTCGCGGCCCGGCTGGCTGGTTCGCGGACCGTACCCGTACCGTACTCACCGTCTGCTGCCGCATCGTAGAGGGTTCGAGCCGGATCCCGCCCGGCGGGTGCGGACCACGGGGCGGGTCGGGCCGACGGGGGCCGACCACGCCTGGCACACGTCTGACAAGGGGGACGACGAGGATGGCATCGCGCCGGGACGAGCTGAACGCGTACACCTTCGCCCGCAAGCGCACGGTGGGGGCGTTCCTGCTGCCCTCCGGCGGGGGCAGCGACGAGGACGCGCCGCGACCGGTGAAGGCGGTGCTGCCGAGCGTGCTGGTCGGGACGCTGGTCGTGGCCGGCTTCGGGGTCTGGGGGGTGTTCAAGCCGGCCGCCCCGCTGCAGTGGGACAGCGGCAAGAACATCATCCAGGGCAAGCAGTCGACCACCCGGTACGTGGTGCTGATCGACCCGGACGGCAAGACCAAGCGGCTGCACCAGGTGCTGAACATGTCCTCGGCGCGGCTGGTGCTGCCTGCGGACGCCAAGGTCGTGGTGGTGGACGACGGGGTGCTCGACCGCTACCCCAACCACGGCCCGACGATCGGCATCCCGTACGCCCCGGACAAGCTGCCGAGCAAGGACAACGCGAGTCAGTCGATGAAGTGGTCGGTCTGCGACCGCCCGGGCTCGGACGACAAGCAGGAGACCGTCAACCAGGCGGTGTTCGTGGCGGCGGGTCCGGATGCGGCGACGCTGGCGGCCAAGGACCGGGTGCTCGGCCAGGACCAGTTGATGCTGGTGCAGCAGGCGGACGACCAGCAGATCTCCGCCGCCCCGGCGCCGGGGCAGCCGTCCGCGGGCGGCGCGAAGGTGTACCTGGTCGACGCGCAGGGCCGCAAGCACGAGATCGGCTCGCCGCAGTCGGACGACAAGGAGCGCAAGGCGCTGATCACCGCGGTCTTCGGGCCCAACGCGGTGCCGCAGCGGGTCAAGCGGGAATGGCTGGACACCCTGGTGCCCGCCACCGCGATCACCTTCCCGCAGCTCAAGGAGACGGCCGACTCCCAGGGCCCCAACTCCCAGGTGGAGCTGGGGAACCAGGCGGACCGCCGGGTCGGCCGGCTGGTGCACTACCAGGACCGCCACTACGTGGTCGGCAAGGACCGGCTCTACCTGATCACTCCGTTCCAGGAGGAGCTGATCCGGCAGAACCCGGCCAACCAGATGCTCTACAAGTACGACCAGGACAAGAAGCCGCGCAGCGACGAGATGACCCCGGACGAGCAGTCCAAGTTCAACACCGACACCCGGCTGCCGGGCACCGCGGACGACTGGCCGCTGAAGTCCGGTGCGCCGGTGAACAACTGGCAGGACCGCCAGGACGCCCGTCTGGTCGTCTGCAGCACCTTCGACGGCCTGGCCGAGGACGGGCGCACGCCCAAGCGCAGCGTCTGGGCCGGCACGGCGTACCCGGCTGCGTACAACAACGGCGCGGGCGCGGCGTACGTGACGCCCGGTCACGGTCTGTTCTACCGCGCGATGGACAACGGGACGGGCGGCTCCGGCACGGACTTCCTGATCACCGAGACCGGCCTGCGCTACGCCGTCCCGTCCAACGGTGACGGCGGCCACCCCACCGCCTCGCCGAGTGCCGGCGCCTCGAAGACGCCGACCCCGCAGCCCGGCGCCTCGGACCCGGGCGGGCAGCCGACCCAGAACCCGGACGACCAACCCGGCGGCAACCAGGCGCGGTTGGGCTACCCGAACCTCCAGCCGCTGCCGGTGCCGCAGCAGTGGTCGAACCTGGTGCCGGCCGGTCCGCCGCTGACCGCGAAGAGCGCGGCGCAGCCGCAGAACGCCTGATCGACCGCGCCGGGCAACGGAATTGGCACCAGTGTCATGGTCTGGTAACTGCTCAGCGCTCGATGTTGGGTGAGTTGCGTGTGCCGACTACAGTGCTGCTGGACATCACACCGGTGATGCAGCGGGGGGTCGTGGGGCCCTCCGTACACACAATGTGTCTCATGGGGGACGGTAGAGCATGGCTCAGGGTCAGTTCACGATGACCGCTCAGGAGATGAACGCTTTCGCGAAGCGCATCGAGGACGCGATCGGCAAGATCGAGGCCGAGCGCGTGAAGCTCGACAGCACGGTCACCAACATCACCAGCGGCTGGAAGGGCCAGGCGGCGAGCGCCTACACGACCCTGCAGAACCAGGTCAACAAGGACATCGCGGACCTCAAGGACTCGCTGGGCAAGATCCAGCACGCGATCGAGCTGACCACCAAGCACTACGCGAGCACCGAAGAGGAGCAGAAGGCGCTGTTCGGCAACCAGGGCTGATCACCGCGTCTGCGCTGATCACCGCCCTGTTCCGACCTACCGCCCGGCGGGGCGCCCGCGGTTGAGCGCGGGGTGCTCCGCATACTCGTCAAGGGAGACATTGTGTCCGACCACATCCTCGTCAACTTCCAGACTGTTCACAACGCGGCCGAGGAGGTCAAGGCTTCCGCCGCCCGCATCGAAACGATGCTGAACGACCTGAAGAAGGACGTCACCCGCATCTCGCAGAGCTGGCAGGGTGCGGCCCAGGAGGGCTACAACGCCCAGCAGACCAAGTGGGACAGCGCCGCCACCAACCTGCACGAGACCTGCGGGAAGATCGCCAGCTCGCTGGAGAGCGCCGCCCAGAGCTACAAGGCGACCGAGGACCAGAACGCCAAGCTCTGGCACAACTGACCGAAGGTTCCCGAACGGGAACGACAGGGGCGGGTACCCGGGTTTCCGGGCACCCGCCCTTCGGCGCGTGGCACGGGTGGAGAACATGAGGGGTGGCAGGGTGTCCGGACGCGGGTTCCGTAGGACGGCCGCGGCGCTGGCCGCGCTCGTGGTGCTGGGCGGCCCGCTGACCGCCCCGGCGTACGCGGACGGCGGGCCCGGGCTGGCCGCCGCGGGCGACTGCCCGAAGCCCGCGCCCGATGTGCAGACCGTGCCGTGGTCGCTGCAGCGGCTGCTGCTCGACGAGCTGTGGCAGGGCGGGAAGACCACCGGCGCGGGCGTGGTGGTCGCGGTCATCGACACCGGGGTGGACGAGCAGAACCCGCAGCTGACCGGCAAGGTGCTGCAGGGCTCCAACCTGCTGGTCAACAAGGAGACCAAGCAGCCGGTCGAGGGCACCTCCAAGATCGACCCGGTCGGCCACGGCACCAAGGTGGCGGGCATCATCGCTGCCCGTAAGAGTGACAAGACCGGCTTCGTCGGGCTGGCCCCGGACGCCCAGATCTACTCGATCCGACAGAACGACAGCGAGGGCAACGGCGACGTCTCCAGCCTCGTCGCGGCCATCACGGAGGCCGTCAACAACAACAAGGACCCGAAGAAGCCCCCGATCCGGGTCATCAACATCTCCCAGGACGTGCGCGGCGCGGGCGACGCCCACTTCGGCGGCTACCAGGAGCTGAAGACCGCGATCCAGGCCGCCGAGGACGCCAACATCGTGGTGGTCGCCTCCACCGGCAACGACGGCAAGGAGGGCGACACCTACCCGGGCGCCTTCCCGACCGTGCTGGCCGTCGGCGCCTCGGACCGCAACAACGAGCGCGCGCCGTTCTCCCAGTACGGCTCCTTCGTGAAGGTCGCCGCGCCCGGCGTCGAGATGCTCTCCACCGTTCCCGGGGGCGGCCAGTGCGTGGACAACGGCACCAGCTTCGCCGCCCCGTACGTCGCCGGGCTGGCCGCGCTGCTGGCCGGCGCCCACCCGGACTGGAAGCCGGCCCAGGTGCGGGCCTGGATCGAGCAGACCGCCCAGCGCACCGAGCGCGACCCGAACCGGTTCACCGGCTGGGGCGTGGTGGACCCGGTCAAGGCCGTCACCACGGCCCCCGACGCCGCGCCGTCCGCCCCCACCCCGGACGCCCCGGTGCAGTTGGCCGCCGCCCCGATCGTGCCGCAGCCGGTCGGCCTCGGAGAGACCCAGGCGGACCGGGACGGCCGCACCGCGACCTACGTGCTCGCGATCGGGGCGCTGCTGGTCGCGCTGCTGATCGGCGGCGGTGTCGTGCTGCGTGACCAGCGCCGCAAGTCCGCCGACTGATCCGTGCCTCGCGACTGCTCGGAGAAATCCTGTGAAACGTCTGTAACACCGTCGGCCGCTCACCGCATCGAAGAAGTGTCAGGGCGGGCGGACGAGGGGGAGCGGCGGGCATGGGGTGGATCGGGGGCGGCCGGGAGGTCAAGGACGCCGAGTTCCTGGAACTCGTCTCCAGCCGCACCGGGCACCTGTACCGCTCGGCCTGTCTGCTCACCAGTGGGGACACCCACTACGCCGAGGACCTCGTGCAGGAGGCCCTCAGTCGGATGTACGTGCTCTGGCGGCGCAGCGCCTTCACCGGCGGTCGGCACCGGATCGACAACCCGGCGGCCTACACCCACACCGTGATGGTGCGCACCTTCATCGCCCAGCAACGCCGCCGCTCCAGTGGCGAGCGCCCGACCGAGGCGCTGCCGGAGCCGGAGGGGCGGGACGCGGACAGCAGTCTGCGGCTGACCCTGCTGGACGCGCTCGGGCGGATGCCCGCCAAGGACCGTGCCGTGCTGGTGCTGCGCTACTGGGAGGACCGCAGCGTCGAGGAGACCGCCGAGGTGCTGCGGGTCTCCTCCGGCGCGGTCCGCACCCGGACCACCCGGGCGCTGGCCCGGCTGCGCACCCTGCTCGGCGACTCGCTGGCCGAACTCGCCGCCCGCTGAACGCTTTTCGCAAGGCCCACCGACCATTCATGACGCAAGGAGACGGTGATCAGCCATGTCCGAACCGGACAAGTTCGAGGACGATCTTCTCTACGCCATCACCCGCACCGGTGAGGGCTTCCGCCCGGAGCAGACCGATCAGGCCGGCCTGGTCGCGGGCGGCTACCGGCGCGGCCGCCGCCGCTGGCGCCGGCGCTCGACCGCCGCGGTGGTGGGCGGCGCCGCCGCGCTGGCCCTGGTCGGCACCGGCGCGGTGTACCTGACCGGGTCCACCTCCGCCTCCTCCGGCTCGGGCACGGTGGCCGCCGCGAGTTCCGGGGCCGCGAGCTCCTCCACCGCCGCGGTGACCCCGGCCTCCGCCGCCTCCGCCACCGCCTCGCCGACGGCCACGGCGGTCTCCGGCGACGAGGTGCTGGCCGCCTTCCAGGCCCTGCTGCCCAAGGGCCAGGTCACCGCGGGCCAGGGCACCGGCACCGAGGCGACGCCCGGCAAGCCCGGCGGCGCCGGCGCCACCCTGGTGTTCGACGACGGCAAGGGCAAGGCCGCGATGGGCATCTCGTTCAGCCGCGTGGCGTCGAACGACCCCAACCTGGCGCAGGACGCCTGCCCGGACAAGAAGACGGTCCCGTACGACGCCTGCACCACCACCAGCCTGCCGGGCGGCGGCTCGGTGACCGTCCTCCAGGGCTACGAGTACCCGGACAAGCGGGCCACCACCAAGTGGTGGAACGCCAGGCTGATCGGCCAGGACGGCCGTCAGATCCAGCTGTCCGAGTGGAACTCGGCGGCCGAGAAGGGCTCGCCGGACAGCCGGCCGACCCCGCCGCTGTCGCCGGAGCAGCTCAAGGCGATCGTCACCGACAAGTCCTGGGACGGGGTGATCGCCGCGATCCCGGAGCCGAAGCCGGTCAAGCCCCGGGACACCAGCAAGGAGTACAGCGCGGACGAGATCCTGCAGATCGTCGCCAAGCTGTTGCCGAACGGGCTGACCGAGACGGAGACCATGAGCAACGGCTTCGGCTACGCCAACTTCGTGCTCGACGACGGCAAGGGCAAGTCCATGGTGCAGCTCAACGTGCAGGACTGGAGCCACGACGACAAGACCAAGGAGGAGCTGTTCGGCAACGCCCAGACGCTGCCGGACGGCACCAAGGTGGTGGTCCGCAAGGGGAGCGACAAGCCGGGCGTGGGCATGTGGAGCGTCGACACCCTGCACCCGGACGGCCTGCGGGTGGTGATCAGCTCGTTCAACAGCGGCACCCAGCAGGCCCCGGCGACCCGCAAGGCCCCGGTGCTGACCAACGACCAGATGCAGGCGATCGCCGCCGCCCCGGTCTGGGTGCTGAAGAGGTAGCGGCGTGAACGTGGCAGTGCCCCGGGCTTGGGGGAGCCCGGGGCACTGCCGTGTGGGGGAGGGGTGTGGGGGAGCGGGGGTCAGCCCTGCTGGTCCTCGGGGAGGCTGATCACCCAGCGGGTGGCCTGTCGGGGGCGCAGGTAGAACAGCCAGTAGAGGGTGGCGGCGGCGGTGATGCCGCCGGTCCACAGCAGGGGCTCGGCGTCCAGCTTGGTCATGATGAAGACGAGCACGAGGATCAGCAGCGCCGGGACGACCGGCCACAGCGGCATCCGCCAGGCGGAGGCGTGCTTGTGGTGGCCGCGCCGGGAGAGCAGCGAGGCGATCGCGACCAGCAGGTACATCGCGGTGACGGCGACGCCGGTGATGTTGCTGAGCAGCTCTCCCTTGACGAAGCAGAGCGCGGCGCCGGGGATGCCGACCGCCAGGGTGGCGATCCACGGGGAGCCGAAGCGGCCGAGGGTGCCGAAGGCCTTGTTGACCGGCTCGGGCCAGGCCTTGTCGCGGGCGGAGGCGAACAGCACCCGGGAGTTCTGGATGACCATCACGATGCCGGCGTTGATGATGGCCAGCGCGATGCACAGGCTGATGAAGGTGCCGACCGCGGAGTTGCTCCAGGTGGTGACCATGCCGGAGATGTCGCCGGAGGCCAGGGTCTGCAGGTCGGGGGCGCCCACGGTGATGGCGGCGACCGGGATCAGGATGATGGCGCTGGAGAGGCCGAGCGTCCACAGCACGGTGCGCGAGACGGTGCGGCGCGGGTTCTCCAGCTCCTCGGACAGGTAGACGGCGGTGGAGAAGCCCTGGGTGACGAAGAGGGCGATGCCGAGCGCGCCGATGATGGCGCCGATGCCGACCGGGCTGACGGCGCCGCCGTCCCCGGCGACCACGCCGTGCAGCAGACCGGGGTGGTGGGGGTTGCTGTGGGCGAAGCCGAGGACTGAGACGACGCCGGCGGCGACGACCTCCAGGACCAGGAAGATGCCGGTGATCCAGGCGTTGGCCCGCAGGTCGAGCAGACCGGCCAGGGTGGCGGCGAGCATGACCGCGGCGCCGGCGATCGGCTTGTCGACGTGGAGGACGGGCGCCAGGTAGTCGGCGGTGCCGAGGGCGATGACCGACGGGACGATCATCACCACGATGAGCGACTGGATGAAGACCAGCCAGCCCGCCAGCCGCCCGGCCAGGGTGCCGACCATCGCGTACTCGCCGCCGGCGCTGGGGATCAGGGTGCCGAGCTCGGAGTAGCAGAACGCGACCGCGATGCAGAGCACCGAACCGATGGCGATGGCCATGGCGGTGGCGCTGCCGATGCTGGAGAACAGCTCCGGCACGATCACGAAGAGCGTCGAGGCCGGGGTGACGCAGGACAGCGTGAGCAGTGTGCCGCCCACGACGCCGATGGAGCGCTTGAGCTGCTGGGGGGCGGCTGCCCCGTCCGCCGTGGCGGCTACGGTCTGTGGCGGGCGAAGCGTGTCGGTCATGTGGCTTCCGATCGGCTCTGAGCGGTCCTTGGAATGGGAGCGGTATCGCCTCCGCTGGCTGGCTGCTCGGGTCTGTTCCGGTCGCTCCCGGGCCGCAATGGAACCTTGGGCGTATTGATTGCGTCAACGTCGGAACTGCTTCGGAATCCGTTGCGGTGAAGGGCATAATCATGCGATCCGATGATCACGTACAGTCATTGCGCGGTTTGTCCGACTTGCTACCTCGACCGCATCGAGGATGAATCGAAGGTGAACTTCGTATTGCAGCCCGCCATTCAAAGGTGATGATCCGGCTGGACGGCACTACACCCAGGCGCCTCCAAGCGGCGGCGCAACTCCCGGGCCGGGTACGGGAACCGCAGCCCCGGCCCGGAAAGATCTAGGTAACGTTTCAGCACCTGGGACGGCGAAGGGGCCGGACTCCTGGGAGTCCGACCCCTTCGATCACCGTCCGTAGCGGGCGGCCCGGTCACGCCACCGGCAGCCAGCCCGTCTGGACCATCTGTCCGTTGGTCGCGCGGCGTGACACGTAGACGCCTCGGCCGGGCGGCAGCGCCTGCGGCTTGACGGTGCCCAGCAGTGCGCCCTCGTCCCGGTTGCCGGAGAGGATCACGCCCTGCCCGCCCAGCTCGCGCATCCGCTGGATCACCGGCTCGTACAGCGACCGTCCGGCGCCGCCCGCGCTGCGGGCCACGATCACCCGCAGGCCGATGTCGCGGGCGAACGGCAGGAACTCGGCCAGCGGCGCCAGCGGGTTGCCCGAGCTGGTCGCGACCAGCTCGTAGTCGTCGACGATCACGAACATGTCCTTGCCGCTGTACCAGCTGCGGTTGCGCAGCTGCTCGGCGGTCACGTCCGGACCGGGCAGGCGGCGGGCGCAGGCCCCGCGCAGCATGTCGACGATCGCCGACATGGCCGGCTGCGCCGCCGCGTACTCCACCAGGTACTCCGGCGGCACGGTGCCCAGCAGCGCGCGCCGGTAGTCGCCGACCACGATGCCCGCCTGCTCCGGCGTGTAGCGCTCGGTGATCTGCTTGATCAGCATGCGCAGCACCGCCGACTTCCCCGACTCGGTGTCGCCGAAGACGATGAACAGCGGGTCGGTCTCGAAGTTGACGAACACCGGCGCCAGCTCGGCCTCGTCCACGCCGAAGGAGATGCCGCGCTCCGGGTACTCGGAGCCCTTCGGCAGCGAGTTCCCGTCCAGCACGGCCGGCAGCATGCGCACCTGCGGGGCGCGCGGGCCGGTCCAGGCCCCGTCGACCGCGCTGATCAGGCCGGCCACGCCGTCCTGCAGGTCCTCCACCGAGGAGGAGCCGTCCAGGCGCGGCAGGCCGGACAGGAAGTGCAGCCGGTCCGCGGTGACGCCGCGACCGGCCAGCGGCGGGACGTTCTGCGCCACCCGGCGGTCCACCTCGGACTCCATCGCGTCACCGAGCTTCAGCTCGATGCGGTTCTGCAGCAGGTCCTTCAGTGCCGGGCGGACCTCCGCGTAGCGGGTCGCGGTGATGATCAGGTGGACGCCGTAGCCGAGGCCGCGCTGGGCGATGTCGCCGATCACCGGCTCCAGCGCCTCGAACTCCTGCTTGAAGGTGTTCCAGCCGTCGATCACCAGGAAGACGTCGCCGAAGGCCTCGTCCGGCAGCTGACCGGCCGCCCGCCGGGCCCGGTACGTCCCGATGGTGTCGATCCCGGCGCTCCGGAACAACTCCTCGCGCCGGTTCATCACCCCGTGCACCTCGGAGACCATCCGGCGCACCTTGTCCACGTCCAGACGCCCGGCCACCCCGCCGACGTGCGGCAGCCCGGTCAGCGACTGGAAGCTGCCCGCGCCGAAGTCCAGCAGGTAGAACTGCACCTCGCGCGGGGTGTGGGTGACGCCGAACGAGGCCACCGCGGTGCGCACCACGGTCGACTTGCCCGAGCGCGGGCCGCCCACGACCAGGCCGTGGCCGGCCGCCCCCGCGTAGTCGACCTCCAGGATGTCGGTCTTCTGCTCGCGTGGCTTGTCCACGACGCCGATCGGCGTCCGCAGCCGGCCGCCGGGGTAGCCCGGCGCGGTCAGCCCGCGCTCCGGGACGACCTGCAGCGGCGGCAGCAGGTGGTCGATGCTCGGCGCCTCGTCCAGCGGCGGCAGCCACACCTGGTGCGCGGCCGGACCCTGGCCGGACATCCGCTGGACGAACACGTCCAGCACGGTGTCCACCAGCGCGTCGTCCTGCTCCGGCGCCTGCGGAGCCTCCTCCTCCACCGGGTCCGGCAGCTCCACGTAGGCCGCGGTGAACTCCGCCGGGCGGGCGTTCACCCGGCGTCCGCCGGTCGACCGCTGCTGCCCCGGCGCCCGGTACGGCCCCGAGACGTACGCGGCCTTGAACCGGTCCATCACGTCCTCGCCGAACTTCAGGTAGCCGACACCCGGCACCGGCGGCAGGTGGTACGCGTCCGGCACCCCGATCGCCGCCCGCGACTCGGCCGCCGAGAAGGTGCGCAGACCGATCCGGTACGAGAGGTAGGTGTCCAGGCCGCGCAGCTTGCCCTCCTCCAGGCGCTGCGAGGCCAGCAGCAGGTGCACCCCCAGCGATCGGCCGATGCGGCCGATCTGGATGAACATCTCGATGAAGTCCGGCTTGGCGGTGAGGAGTTCGGAGAACTCGTCGATGATCAGCACCAGCGAGGGCAGCGGGTCCAGCGCCGCGCCGGCCGCCCGGGCCCGCTCGTACTCGTGGAGGTTGGCGTAGTTGCCGGAGCGGTGCAGCAGCTCCTGTCGGCGCTGCAGCTCGCCCTCGATCGCGTCGCGCATGCGGTCGACCAGGGTGAGCTCGCCCTCCAGGTTGGTGATCACCGCGGAGGTGTGCGGCATGTCCGCCATGCCGGAGAAGGTCGCACCGCCCTTGAAGTCGGCGAGCACGAAGTTGAGCGTCTCCGAGGAGTGGGTCATCGCCAGCGCCAGCACCAGGGTGCGCAGCAGCTCCGACTTGCCGGAACCGGTCGCGCCGACGCACAGGCCGTGCGGACCCATGCCCTCCAGCGCGGCCTCCTTGATGTCCAGGTAGACGTGCTCGCCGTTGGCGCCGACGCCGATCGGCACCCGCAGCCGCTCGTGCTGGGGGCGGGAGCGCCAGCTGCGGCTCACGTCGAAGGAGCCCGGGTCGCCCGAGTTCATCATGTCGGTGAAGTCCAGGTTGGACAGCAGCGGTTCGTCGTCGCCGCCGGCCGAGATCCGGTACGGCGCCAACTGCCGTGCCAGCGCCTCGGACTGCCACACCGAGAGCAGGTCCGGCTTGCCGGTGTAGGTCGCTCCGGAGGCCGAACGCAGCACCAGCTCCTCGGAGTTGACCGTCACCATCAGGTGCCCGCTGGGCTCGTCCACCTCGCCCGGGACGACCTCGATGACGGTCACCCCCTGGACGCCCTCGGCACCGGCCAGCAGCGAGTCGTGCGGCACCCCGGCGCCGTCCATGACCACCACGATGTGCGGCTGGTCCGCCGCGGGCGCGGCGTCCCGGACGAAGCGCTGGCGGCCGGCCAGCTCGTCCTGCAGCAGGTACTCCAGGTCGCCCAGGTCGGTGGCGAACAGCCGGCGCGAGCCCGCGCCGTCGCTCTCCTTGCGGTGCTGGTTGTGCGGGAGCCACTTGGTCCAGCCCCACTCCTCGGCCGCGCCGGGCGCCACCGCGACCGCCACCAGCAGGTCGTCCGGCGAGTGCAGAGTGGTCAACTGGGCGATCATCGCGCGCACGTTGCCGTACACCGAGTCCGGGTCGCCGCACACCGTGATGTGGTAGAAGGCCCGCAGCGACACCGCCAGCGGCAGGTCCTGCAGGGTGCCGTGCGCCTTCAGGAAGGAGTGCATCGCGGCCGCCGACAGCGGCTCCAGCTCGTCCATCGGCGCGGTCTGCGGTGCCACCAGCGGGGTGGACAGCTGCACCGGCCCGAGGCCCACCCGGATCTGCGCGAAGTCCCCGTCCGAGGTCCGCCGTTCCCACAGCCGCCGGCCGTCCTCGACGATCGACCACAGCTGGTCCGGCGCCGGGTTCAGGAACAGCAGCGCGCCGCGCTGGCTCTCCGCGGTGCGGCGCACCTGGCGGCGCGTCTGCTGCAGGTACTTGAGGTAGTCGCGCCGCTCGTCCGCCATCGCGGTCGAACCGCCCTTGCGGGCCCGCACGATCTGGGCCAGCACCATGCCGACCGTCGAGGCGACCATCAGACCGCCCATGATCTTCATCGGGGCGGCCGCGCCGGGCGAGAAGAAGAACACCGCCGAGCCGCCCATGCCGAGCATCGGCAGGATGCTCATCAGCCAGTCCTCGCCGCCCTGTCGGGGCAGCTCGGGCGGAGTCACCAGCTCCACCGGCTCGTCCGGCACGGTCGGCGGGTACGCCCTGGCCGGTCGCTTGACCGTGATCACACCCATGTGTCATCCACCCCGCGGCGTCGATCGATCACTTCGGCATCAGCCCTCACGCGACTGCGTACGGCCCGTACGGGACGGTTGTGGCTGAGGACGCCCCACACAGCGCAGCCCCCGTACTACCTTGCGCAGGCGCCGATCCTACATAGCGGTGTGTTCCGGTCCCGGCCGCCCCCGCACCGCCCGCCGCCCCGCACCGGCGCCGGGCACGAACCGAACGGGTAGGGTAACGCCGCGCCAACTCGCGGCCCGGCCGGGCCGGTTCCACAGCCACACCGCGCGCAGCCGTGCCGCGGCACCGTCAACAAGGGGGAGCGCCAGTGCGTCGAAGGATCGAGGTGCAGCCACCTATGAGCGAGCGGAGCGAGCTCATCATCGAGAGCTGCCCGTTGCGCGAAGCGCCTGGCGAGCGGAGCGAGGTGGGCGCATGAGCGCGGCTGCCACCGGTTACTGCCGGGTGACCGTCGTCGCCCCCGATCGCAAGATCGACGTCGCCCTGCCCGAGGACGTCCCGCTCGCGGACGTCTACCCCGAGGTGCTGCGGCTGGCCAAGCAGAGCCAGCCCGAGGGCGCCCCCACCGGCTTCCACCTGGTCCGCCGCGACGGCACGGTGCTCGACAGCAGCCTGCCACTGTCCGCCCAGCAGGTCCGCGACGGAGACCTGCTCGCGCTGCGCCCCTTCGCCGAGTCCCTCCCGCCGGCCGTCTACGACGACGTCGCCGACGCCATCGCCGGCGCCGTCGAGGCCGACCGCCGGTTCTGGACCGTCGACCTGATGCGCGGCTTCGGCCTGATCGGCACCGGGGTGCTGCTCACCCTGCTCGGCTTCGCGCTCTGGTTCTCCGACCTGCGCCACGACATGCACGGCCTGCCCGGCATCCTGGCCGGCGTCACCGCCGTCGTGCTCACCGCGCTCGCCGGGGTGCGCGCCCGGGTCTACCAGGACGCCCACTCCGCCCTCGCGCTCGGCCTCGGCGCGCTGCCGCACGCCATGATCGGCGGCAGCGGCATCCTCGCCGTCGCCCACAAGTGGGACGGCCCCGGCCGGCTCCAGTTCCTGACCGGCTGCGTCGCCGTCCTGGTGGTCGCCGTGCTGCTGGCCGGACTGCTGCCCGAGAAGGACGCGGTGTTCGTCGCCGCCGCCTTCGTCGCCACCGCCGGCTCGCTCGCCACCTTCACCGCCGTGCTGATGCCCGGCACCCCGGCCGGGAACATCGCCGCCGTCGCCGGAGTCGCCGCCGTGGCCGCGGTCGGCTTCCTGCCCAGCCTCTCCGCCCGCTTCGCCCGGCTGCCGGTCGGCTTCAGCGCCCCCGGCCAGACCCGCACCCGCAGCCGCGACTACGACGAGGAGGCCGAGCGCGCCGAGGCCGTCCAGTACGAGAAGATCGCCCACCAGGCGCGCCGCGGCCACGAGGTGCTGGTCGGCCTGGTCGGCGGCTGCGCCGCGGTGGTGGTCGGCGCCTGCGCCGTCCTCGCCTTCACCGACCGGACCTTCCCCGAGGTGCTCGCGCTGGCCCTGGGCATCGCCACCATGCTGCGCGCCCGGCTGTTCCGCTACACCGCGCAGGTCCTCAGCCTCACCGTCGCCGGCCTGCTGGGCCTGTGCCTGCTGATCGTCGGGCTGTCCCTGCACACCCCGCAGTTCGTCCTGCGCGCGGCCGGCTCCTCCACCGAGCTCGACCTGCGCACCATCTGGCTGGCCGCCTCCATCGCCTTCGGCGCCGCGCTGCTCACCGCGATCGCCCTGGTGGTGCCCAGGCTCGGCGTCTCCCCGTTCTGGGGGCGCATCCTGGACCTGGTCGACAGCCTCACCCTGATGTCCCTGGTGCCGCTGGCGCTCGCCGTCCTGAACATCTACCGGCTGGTCCGCGGCGCCACCGGCTGACCCCGTCGCCCGCCACCACCCTTGTCGGGAAGTGCTCCGCCACCCCTCGTGAGGCCCGCCGGCCAGCCGGGTGGGCGGCACTGGTACGCTTGGCCTCCGAGCGCAGCCGTGTGTCCGCCCCCGGCGGGTCGCCCAGCGACGAATCCGGAAGGGTACGGGCCGCGCTCATCGACACCGAGTTCTCGCAGAGTCCTGTGCTGTCGACCAGGACCGCTCGGTAAGACCTTGAAGGAGTTGCAAGTGGCTCTCGCCTCTGACGTCAAGAAGCAGATCATGGCCGAGTTCGGTACCAAGGAGGGCGACACCGGCTCCCCCGAGGTCCAGGTGGCCATGCTGTCCCGTCGCATCTCGGACCTGACCGAGCACCTCAAGACCCACAAGCACGACCACCACTCGCGTCGTGGTCTGCTGATCCTGGTCGGCCAGCGCCGTCGCCTGCTGCAGTACCTGGCCAAGAAGGACATCGAGCGTTTCCGTACGCTCGTCGACCGCCTGGGCATCCGCCGCGGTGCCGCCGGCGGCGCCCGCTGAGAACGCCGCTCGGGGCGGCTCCCCACACCGGGGAGCCGCCCCTCGCGCGTATGCCGCGGCGGCCAGCGACAACTCGCCGCCCGCGGTACCCGGACATAACAACTCGCGCGCACCTCCCCAGGTGGCCGAGGATTGCACCGTAGGGTTGTGGGCATGCCGGGTGATGGCGCACCAGCGCGCCACCCGGGCAGAAAGACCCGAAACCCCCCGCGGGACGAAGGCTTCAAACGGAAGCCGCCCGCATCCGAGAGAGCGTCCAGACGCGAACCGCCCGTCCCGGCCCGGCAGCCGTGAGGCGCCGGTCCTCGGTAGTGGCCCCCGGAACCCCCGCAGTCGAGCGGGGCACGCCGGAGGCTTCGATCGAAGACCGGCCCGACTGCCGCCCTCCCTGGCAGGAGGGCCCCAGGGCCAAACGCAAGGCAGTGCGCGGGGGCGCTCTCCCGGAGACGTACGAAAGAGGAGATCTTCCAGGTGGAAGAGAACGTGTTCTACGCCGAGGCCGTGATCGACAACGGTTCCTTCGGCACCCGTACCATCCGCTTCGAGACCGGCCGTCTGGCCCGTCAGGCCGCCGGCTCCGCCGTGGCCTACCTGGACGACGACACCATGGTGCTGTCGGCCACCAGCGCGTCCAAGCAGCCGAAGGAGCACTTCGACTTCTTCCCGCTGACCGTGGACGTCGAGGAGCGGATGTACGCCGCCGGCCGCATCCCCGGCTCGTTCTTCCGTCGCGAGGGCCGGCCCTCCGAGGACGCGATCCTCACCTGCCGCCTGATCGACCGCCCGCTGCGCCCGTCCTTCGTCAAGGGCCTGCGCAACGAGGTCCAGGTCGTCTGCACCGTGATGGCGCTCAACCCCGACCACCTGTACGACGTGGTCGCCATCAACGCCGCCTCCGCCTCCACCCAGCTGGCGGGCCTGCCGTTCTCCGGCCCGATCGGCGGCGTGCGCGTCGCGCTGATCAAGGGCCAGTGGGTCGCCTTCCCGACCCACAGCGAGCTGGAGTCGGCCGTCTTCGACATGGTCGTCGCCGGTCGCGTCCTGCCGGACGGCGACGTCGCGATCATGATGGTCGAGGCCGAGGCCACCGACAAGACCATCAAGCTGGTCGAGGGCGGCGCCGAGGCGCCGACCGAGGAGGTCGTGGCCGCCGGTCTCGAGGCCGCCAAGCCGTTCATCAAGGTGCTGTGCGCCGCGCAGTCGCAGCTGGCCGCCCAGGCCGCCAAGCCGACCGCCGAGTTCCCGGTCTTCCTGGACTACCAGGACGACGTCCTCGCCGCGCTGACCGCCGCCGTCAAGGACGAGCTGGCCCAGGCCCTCACCATCCCGGGCAAGCAGGAGCGCAACAACGAGCTGGACCGCGTCAAGGCGGTTGCGGCCGAGAAGCTGCTCCCCGAGTTCGAGGGTCGCGAGAAGGAGATCAGCGCCGCCTACAACGCGCTGACCAAGAAGATCGTCCGCGAGCGCGTCATCACGGACAAGATCCGCATCGACGGCCGCGGCGTCACCGACATCCGCACCCTGGCCGCCGAGGTCGAGGCCATCCCGCGCGTCCACGGCTCGGCCCTGTTCGAGCGCGGCGAGACCCAGATCCTGGGTGTCACCACGCTGAACATGCTGCGCATGGAGCAGCAGCTGGACACGCTCTCCCCGGAGACGCGTCGCCGCTACATGCACAACTACAACTTCCCGCCGTACTCGGTCGGCGAGACCGGCCGCGTGGGCTCGCCCAAGCGCCGCGAGATCGGCCACGGCGCCCTGGCCGAGCGGGCCATCCTGCCGGTGCTGCCCACCCGCGAGGAGTTCCCGTACGCCATCCGCCAGGTCTCCGAGGCGCTCGGCTCCAACGGCTCCACCTCGATGGGCTCGGTCTGCGCCTCGACCATGTCGCTGCTGAACGCCGGTGTGCCGCTGAAGGCCGCCGTCGCCGGCATCGCCATGGGCCTGATCTCCCAGGAGATCGACGGTGAGACCCACTACGTCGCGCTGACCGACATCCTGGGTGCCGAGGACGCGTACGGCGACATGGACTTCAAGGTCGCCGGTACCCGCAACTTCATCACCGCGCTGCAGCTGGACACCAAGCTCAACGGCATCCCGGCCTCGGTGCTGGCCGCCGCGCTGAAGCAGGCCCGCGACGCCCGCCTGCACATCCTCGACGTGATGAACGAGGCCATCGACTCCCCGGACGAGATGTCCCCGAACGCGCCGCGCATCATCACCATCAAGATCCCGGTGGACAAGATCGGTGAGGTCATCGGCCCCAAGGGCAAGATGATCAACCAGATCCAGGAGGACACCGGCGCCGAGATCACGATCGAGGACGACGGCACCATCTACATCGGTGCCGCCGACGGTCCGGCCGCCGAGGCCGCCCGCACCACGATCAACCAGATCGCCAACCCGACCATGCCGGAGGTCGGCGAGCGCTACCTGGGCACCGTGGTCAAGACCACGACCTTCGGCGCGTTCGTCTCGCTCATGCCGGGCAAGGACGGCCTGCTGCACATCTCGCAGATCCGCAAGCTGGCCGGCGGCAAGCGCGTGGAGAACGTCGAGGACGTCCTCGGCGTCGGCGCCAAGGTGCAGGTCGAGATCGCCGAGATCGACCCGCGCGGCAAGCTCTCCCTGATCCCGGTCATCGAGGGCGAGGAGGGCGGCGAGGCCGCTTCCGAGTGAAGCGCCGCTAGCTGACCCCTTGCGGCCCGTACGCCTCCCGGCGTGCGGGCCGCACCCTGTTGTCCACGCGTTCGTCCGCACGTGCCTTTTCCACGTGCGTTTTGTCTGGAGGTATCCCCCGTGGCCCAGGCCCCGGCGGTAAAGCAGCGACCCGGCACCACCCGGACCCTGCTCAAGGGCGTCGACGGCGCCGGCACGGTGCGCCGCACCGTACTGCCCGGCGGCCTGCGGGTCGTCACCGAGACCCTGCCGACGGTGCGCTCCGCGACCTTCGGCATCTGGGTCGGCGTCGGCTCGCGGGACGAGACCCCGCAGCTCAACGGCGCCACCCACTACCTGGAGCACCTGCTCTTCAAGGGCACCGAGCGGCGCAGCGCGCTGGACATCTCGGCCGCCCTGGACGCGGTCGGCGGCGAGATGAACGCCTTCACCGCGAAGGAGAACACCTGCTACTACGCCAGGGTCCTGGACACCGACCTGCCGCTGGCCATCGACGTGGTCTGCGACATGCTCACCGGCTCGCTGATCCGCACCGAGGACGTGGAGGCCGAGCGCGGCGTCATCCTGGAAGAGATGGCGATGGCCGAGGACGACCCGGGTGACGTGGTCCACGACCTGTTCGCCAAGGTGATCTACGGCAGCGGCCCGCTCGGCCGCCCGATCCTCGGCACCCAGGAGACCATCAAGGCGCTCACCCGGGACCAGGTCGCCGGTTTCTACCACCGCCGCTACCGCCCGGAGCACCTGGTCGTCGCCGCGGCTGGCAACCTGGACCACCGCAAGGTGGTCAAGCAGGTCGAGCAGGCCTTCGCCCCGGTGCTGGCCCGCTCCACCGCCGCCCCCGCCGAGGCCCGCCGCGGTGTCAAGGCACTGCGCACGGCCGGCCGGGTCGAGGTGCTCAACCGCTCCACCGAGCAGGCCCACCTGGTGCTGGGCGTGCCCGGGGTGCCCCGGCACGACGAGCGCCGCTGGGCGATGGGCGTGCTCAACGCGGCCCTGGGCGGCGGGATGAGCTCCCGGCTGTTCCAGGAGGTCCGGGAGAAGCGCGGGCTGGCGTACTCGGTCTACTCGTACTCCTCCTCGTACGCGGACAGCGGCCTGTTCGGCATCTACGCCGGCTGCCAGCCCAAGCGGGTCGAGGAGGTGCTGCGGATCTGCCGCGCCGAGCTGGCCAAGGTGGTCGCCGAGGGCATCACCGAGGAGGAGCTGCACCGCGCGATCGGCCAGATCTCCGGCTCCACCGTGCTCGGCATGGAGGACACCGGGTCGCTGATGAACCGGATCGGCAAGGCCGAGCTCAGCTACGGGCACCACCTGTCGGTGGACGACATGCTGGAGCGGATCGCGGCCGTGACCCTGGACGACGTCCATGCGGTGGCCCGTGATGTGCTGGGCGCGTACCGGCCGTCTCTGGCACTGATCGGCCCGGTCAACGACAAGCGGGCCGCGAAGCTCGCGGATCTGCTGGTCTGAGATTGCCCGGTCCGGGATTGCCTGGTCTGAGTTTGCTGGTGAGAGGACTTTCGCTATGACGCTGCGTGTCGCCGTGATCGGCGCCAAGGGCCGGATCGGCTCCGAGGCGGTCAAGGCCGTCGAGGCCGCGCCGGACCTGGAGCTGGTGGCCACCCTCGGCCGCGATTCCAAGCTGGAGGAGCTGACCGGGGCCGGGGCCCAGGTCGTCGTCGAGCTGACCCACCCGGACTCGGTGATGGGCAACCTCGACTACTGCCTGCACCACGGCATCCACGTGGTCACCGGCACCACCGGCTGGACGGACGAGCGGCTCGCCACCGTCCGCGGCTGGCTCGGCCAGGCCCCGGAGCTCGGCCTGCTGATCGCGCCGAACTTCTCCATCGGCGCGATCCTCGGCATGAAGTTCTCCCAGATCGCCGCCCGGTACTTCGAGTCGGTCGAGGTGGTCGAGCTGCACCACGACCGCAAGGCCGACGCCCCCAGCGGCACCGCCACCCGCACCGCCCAGCTGATCGCGGCCGCCCGCGCCGAGGCCGGCCGCCCCCGGCAGCAGGACCCGACCACCCACAGCCTGCCCGGCGCCCGCGGCGCCGACGTGGACGGGGTGCCGGTGCACGCCGTACGGCTGCGCGGCCTGCTCGCCCACCAGCAGGTGATGTTCGGCGACACCGGCGAGACGCTCACCATCCGGCACGACTCGCTGCACCACAGCAGCTTCATGCCGGGCATCCTGCTGGGCGTGCGCAAGGTCGTCGAGACGCCGGGGCTGACCTTCGGCCTCGAACACTTCCTGGACCTGTGACTGTGCTAATTCCTGGGAGAGTGGCATGACCTCTCGTACCGGTTTCTTCGTCCTGTCCGGCGTGCTGCTGGTGGTCGCCCTGCTCTGCGTGGGGGAGGGCGTCCAGCTGATCGCCACCGGCAAGCCGCTCGGCATCGGCATCGGCATCTGTGCTTTCGTGATCCCGGTGATCGGCGTCTGGTTCCTGCGCCAGACCGTCCGCTTCGGCCGGGCCAGCGAGCAGCTCGCCCACGAGCTGGAGGCCGAGGGCGGCCTGCCGGTGGACGAGCTGAAGCGCACCACCGGCGGGCGGATCGACCGGGCCTCGGCCGACGCGGTGTTCGCCCGCCGCCAGGTCGAGGCGGAGGCCGCGCCCGGCGACTGGCGGGTCTGGTTCCGCCTCGCCGTGGCGTACGCCGACGCCGGCGACACCCCGCGCGCCCGTAAGACCATGCAGCACGCCATCAAGCTGCACAGCACCGAACCCGCAAGGAGTAACGCGTGAGCGACGAACCGACGGCCCCCAGCTTCCGCAGCGACGTGACGGTGGAGCTGGTCCGCAGCGCCGCCGCCGACTCGGACGTCATCTGGGCGGCCCGGGTCTCGACCGCGGGCGAGCAGTCCCTGGAGGCGCTCCAGCAGGACCCGGAGAAGTCCAAGGGCCTGATCAACTTCCTGATGCGGGACCGGCACGGCACGCCCTTCGAGCACAACTCGATGACCTTCTTCATCAGCGCGCCGATCTTCGTGTTCCGCGAGTTCCACCGCCACCGCAGCGGCTGGTCGTACAACGAGGAGTCCGGCCGCTACCGCGAGCTGCAGCCGGTCTTCTACGTCCCCGGCGAGGACCGGATGCTGGTCCAGCAGGGCCGCCCCGGCAAGTACGAGTTCACCGAGGGCACCCCGGAGCAGCACAAGACCACGACCGGGGCGATGGAGGCCGCGTACCGCGAGTCCTACGCGCGCTACCAGGAGATGCTGGCGGCGGGCGTGGCCCGGGAGGTGGCCCGCGCGGTGCTGCCGGTCGGCCTGTTCTCCTCGATGTACGCGACCTGCAACTCGCGCTCGCTGATGCACTTCCTCTCGCTGCGCACCAGGCGGGAGAACTCGGCGGTGCCGTCGTTCCCGCAGCGCGAGATCGAGATGGTCGCCGAGCAGATGGAGCAGCAGTGGGCCCAGCTCATGCCGCTCACCCATGCGGCCTTCGAGAAGCACGGTCGAGTCGCCCCCTGACCTGGGACGACAGGCATATGGGCAGAGTATCTGGCATGTCTGGATTGCGGCTTTTCTAGCCGCTCCCTAGATTCGTGACCACGGATTCCGGTGCTGCCTGAACCCCCGAGCGGGCAGTACCGGAATCCCATCTCCTGCCCCTGACCTGCTACACCTGTCCGAACCCTGGACCGGCATGGGTACCGCCCCACCACCTACGAGTAGTTTTGGACCCATGGCTCCGACCTCCACCCCCCAGACGCCGTTCGGCCGGGTGCTGACCGCGATGGTCACCCCGTTCACCGCCGACGGCGGACTCGACCTCGACGGCGCCCAGCGCCTCGCCACGCACCTCGTCGACTCCGGGAACGACGGCCTCGTCGTCAACGGCACCACTGGCGAGTCCCCGACCACCAGCGACGCCGAGAAGGCCCAGCTCGTCCGCGCCGTGGTGGAGGCGGTCGGGGACCGGGCGCACGTGGTGGCCGGCGTCGGCACCAACGACACGCACCACAGCGTCGAGCTGGCCCGCCAGGGCGAGGCCGCCGGGGCGCACGGCCTGCTGGTGGTCACGCCGTACTACAACAAGCCCCCGCAGGAGGGCCTGTACCGGCACTTCACGCAGGTCGCCGACGCCACGGGCCTGCCGGTCATGGCGTACGACATCCCGGGCCGCAGCGGGGTCGCGCTGAGCCACGAGACGCTGGTCCGGCTCGGCGAGCACCCGCGGATCGTCGCCAACAAGGACGCCAAGGGCGACCTCGGCGCCGCGGCCTGGGCGATCGCCCGCTCCGACCTCGCCTGGTACTCCGGCGACGACATCCTCAACCTGCCGCTGCTGTCGGTCGGGGCCGTCGGCGTGGTCAGCGTCGTCGGACACGTGGTGGCCGGTGAGCTGAGGACGATGATCGAGGCCTACCTGGCGGGTGATGTGGCCAAGGCCACCGCGATCCACCAGGGCCTGTTGCCCGTGTTCACGGGTATGTTCCGCACCCAGGGCGTGATCCTCGCCAAGGCCGCGCTGGGGCTCCAGGGTCTGCCGGCCGGCCCGCTGCGGCTGCCACTGGTCGGCGCGACGCCCGAGGAGATCGACCGATTGAAGCAGGATCTCGCCGCCGGCGGGGTACACCTCTAGCAGACACAGACGTGCGCGCCCCGGCTCGCCGGACCCTCACGGGACCGCCGCTGGACCGGACCGAAGGCGCGAGAGCACCGACCCGGTAGGAAAACAACACTGAGTACGCACGCCATATGTCTCCAGGGGAGGACCCCGGGCATATGGCGTGCGTCGTGAGGAGAGTCTTTTGAGCCACCCGCACCCCGAACTCGGCGCGCCCCCGGCCCTGAAGGAGGGCGCCCTCCGTATCACTCCGCTCGGCGGCCTCGGCGAGATCGGCCGCAACATGACGGTCTTCGAATACGGGGACCGCATCCTGATCGTCGACTGCGGCGTCCTCTTCCCCGAGGACGAGCAGCCCGGCGTCGACCTGATCCTCCCGGACTTCAGCTACATCCGGGACCGCCTCGACAAGGTCGACGGCATCGTCCTCACCCACGGGCACGAGGACCACATCGGCGCCGTCCCCTTCCTCCTCCGGGAGAACCCGGACATCCCGCTGATCGGTTCGAAGCTGACCCTGGCGCTGATCGAGGCCAAGCTCGCCGAGCACCGCATCCGGCCGTACGTGCTGGAGGTCAAGGAGGGCGAGCGCGAGCGCATCGGCCCCTTCGACTGCGAGTTCATCGCGGTCAACCACTCCATCCCGGACGCGCTCGCCGTCGCCGTCCGCACCCCCGCCGGCATGGTCGTGGCCACCGGCGACTTCAAGATGGACCAGCTGCCGCTGGACGGCCGCCTCACTGACCTGCCGACCTTCGCCAAGCTGGCGGAGGAGGGCCTGGACCTGCTGCTGGTGGACTCCACCAACGCCGAGGTCCCCGGCTTCATCCCGCACGAGCGGGACATCTCGGCGGCGCTGCGGAACGTTTTCGCGAACGCCGACCGGCGCATCATCGTCGCCTCCTTCGCCAGCCACGTGCACCGCATCCAGCAGGTGCTGGACGCCGCCCACGAGTACGGTCGCAAGGTCGCCTTCGTCGGCCGCTCGATGGTCCGCAACATGGGCATCGCCCGCGACCTCGGCTACCTGAAGGTCCCCGGCAACCTGATCGTGGACGTCAAGCAGCTGGACGACCTCCCGGAGAAGGAGGTCGTGCTCATCTGCACCGGCTCGCAGGGCGAGCCGATGGCGGCGCTCTCCCGGATGGCCAACCGCGACCACCAGATCCGCATCGTCGAGGGCGACACCGTCGTCCTGGCGTCCTCGCTCATCCCGGGCAACGAGAACGCCGTGTACCGCGTGATCAACGGCCTGACCCGCTGGGGCGCCAAGGTCGTGCACAAGGGCAACGCGAAGGTGCACGTCTCCGGCCACGCCTCGGCCGGCGAGCTGCTCTACTTCTTCAACATCTGCAAGCCGCGCAACCTGATGCCGGTCCACGGTGAGTGGCGCCACCTGCGGGCCGCCGCCGAGCTGGGGATCGCCACCGGTGTGCCGCGCAACCGCGTGGTCATCGCTGAGGACGGCGTCTGCGTCGACCTGGAGAAGGGCGTCGCCCGGATCGTCGGCAAGGTGCAGGCCGGCTACGTCTACGTGGACGGCGCCTCGGTCGGCGACATCACCGAGGCCTCGCTCAAGGACCGCAAGATCCTCGGCGAGGAGGGCTTCATCTCGGTCTTCGTCGCGGTCGACTCGACCAACGGCAAGATCGTCGGAGGTCCGACCATCCAGGCCCGCGGCTCCGGCATCGAGGACAGCGCCTTCGTGCCGGTGGTCTCCAAGCTCCAGGAGGCCCTGGACCGCTCGGCCAGCGACGGCGTGCTGGAGCCCCGCCAGGTGCAGCAGCTGGTCCGCCGGACCATCGGCAAGTGGGTTGCGGACAACTACCGCCGTCGGCCTATGATCCTGCCGGTCGTCGTCGAGGTCTGAGCCTCCTCCGACCCGCTGAGGCTGGTTTGACGTGGGGCAACCCGGTGCGTAATGTTCTCCGGGTTGCCCCACGGGACGAGCCCCAAGGAAGTCCTCGAATCTGAATTCGAGAACGGCCGGGAAAACGGACCGAGAAACTCTGATAGAGTTCGGGAGCGCCGAAAGGCGAAAGCCAAATCGGATGAATGAAACTCCGGTAAACGGAGCGGAAAACATCTGATAAGCTGGAAACACGAAAGAACGAAGCGCCCGGAGGGCCCGCTGGAAGGCGGCCTGAAGGAAGCGTCCGTTCCTTGAGAACTCAACAGCGTGCCAAAAGTCAACGCCAGATATGTTGACATCCCCGGCCTCAGGGTTTCCTGGGGTTGGAGATTCCTTTTGAAATAACACTAGCGAGGACGCAGTGCGCGGGGCCGCCCTATTCCGGTGGTTGCCGTGCCGCTCAACGCGG
>NZ_JBHTTU010000064.1:0-39189 GCF_042794375.1 Kitasatospora sp. NPDC056531
ACCTCGCACTGGCGGCCCAGGAGCGCCGACCCCTCGGCCGCCGTTGGCGCAACCGCCGTCGGGGAGCGCAGAAGCCGCGCGGCCGACACGGCTGACGGACCGGGACGCAGCAAGGCTCGACCCCATTCCACACGCAGCTCGAAAACAGACCCGAATGAACCCGTTGCTGACGGAGCGTCTCACAGATAATTCGCACACTGATTGATCATCACCTTTTGCCGATCGCTACCAGCTGGTAAATTCCCCTTCCCACCAAGGTCGCCACCGGTGGACCTCGGCGGCGCCGGGTCCGGAGATCCCCCCGGGGAACGTCCGCCATTGAATCCACTGGTCACGGCGCCGCACGGGGTGCCTCACCTACGGCATTCTCCGGCCGGCCCGCAGCGCCCGGCCCCGCCCTCGCGGCGGGCCGAGCAGTGACTGTCCGACCACTTGCCTTCCCACCGGCATGCTCAGGAGTGAAGATGCCACATTCGGGGACCGCGACGATCCCGGAAACTGATTCCGCACACCGGCTCCCGGGCAGCCGACAGCCGGACAAACCCAGCGCCACCCGGCCGACGAACCGCCACCAGGAGGCCGCATCGCCATCGGCCATGGCCCTCGCACCCGAGCAGGAGCCCCAGGACCCGACGCCCATCGATTCGAAATCCGACGATCCCAACCCCGTCGCCCACGACAGGAGCCGGCGCCTGCCCCGAGCGGCACGCACCGACGGCCGAACCGGTTGGCGCCTGCTCGTACCCCTCGCCGCGGCAAGCGCCGGTGCCATGGCCGCACTCGCCATCGCCGGCCTGCTCCTCACCACAGTGGAGAGGGCCGGAGAACACCCGCAGCCGGTCGACGCCCCGACCCTGCCCGCTCCCGGCAGGTCGCTGCCGACCAACGGCTTCGACGATGCACCCCCGGAAGTCGGCTCGGCCGCGATGTCCTCCCTTCCGCCCACCGCCTCCACCTCAGCCGCGGCTCCCACTGGCACCTCCCCATCGCCCACCCAACCGGTGACTGCCACGCCCACCAACACCACCCCTTCACCCACGCAACCGGTCGCCGCAGGGCTTCCGCTCGTCAACCACGGCTCGGAGCTCTGCATCGGCCTCACGACCGCCGCACAGACCGCCGGCCCGCTTCAGCTCCAGCCGTGCAACGGCCAGGCCACCCAGCGCTGGCAGCGGCTACCGGCCGGACAGGACACCTACCAACTGCGCAACACCGGCACCGGGACATGTCTCGACGGCACCACCGCGGGCGGAAACAGTGTCACTGTCACCCTCACGGCCTGCCGATCCGATACAGCCGAGCAACTCTGGCGATTCGCTCCGGACGCCCAGGCAGCCGCATTCCGCCTCCTGTTCGTTCCACCGGTCCCCTCCAGCGACTATCCCGCGCACCTCCTGGGCCCCCAAGACTGGACGAAGGCGAATCCACCGCACCCGGGATCAGTTCTGATGCACCTGCCGAACTACTACAACTCCGACAGCTTCCTCTTCACCATGGGCTGACCAGGGACCCGGACACCGGCACCGCGCGCCGAGGCACGGCCGGACTGCCCGCGGATCGCAGGCGGCGTGGCGTACACAAAGGGCCGTCCAACAGCGAACCGAAGCTGCGGGACTCCTTCGACAAGCTCACCGCCAGCGACGTCGTAGCCGGAGTCCACGACGACCAGCATCTCGTCGGCTGGGAGACGCACACGCAACGGCCGTTCTCTCGTACTTCGTTACCGGACATCTCGAAGCGTGGAGAACGGCCGCGTCGCCTGTCCCCGGTTCCCGGGGATCTCAGCAGGTCGAATGACCAGCGAGGTTGAACAGCAAGCTCAGAAGTGGTTGCCGAAGGCCGACGGGATCTGGCTGGGCATGGCGGTCGGCATTCCGCCGGCTGCCTGACTGGGAGTGGCGGTCGGCATTCCGCCGGCTGTCGGGCTGGGGGCCGGCGCGAGGACCTGGCGGCAGCCGAGGCCGGTGAAGGAGTCGGCCAACCGCTGGTTCAGGAAGTCGAACAGCGTGCGTCCGGGCTGCGGCGAGGCGGCCTTGCCCGTGAACTCCTTGTCCCGTAGGAGCCGTTGGGTGTCCACGGTGGCGAGGGACTGACAGTAGGTGCGAAGGTCGGCGGTTGTGGCGTGATCGGCCGGCGGCGGGTTGCCGTCAGCGGGGAACTGCCGGGTCCGGTCCTTGCCTCCCACGGGCGGCGGGCCGGTGGGGCTTCCGGTGAGCGGGGCCAGGCCCACGGAGGATGCCTTGAAGTTGGCTACCTGGAGCTCGTTCAGGGCCAGCGAGGTGACCCTACTGCCCGGGTCTGCCAGGTCGGGAGCCGTCCACGGGGTGCAGCCGAGCACCGGGTCGATGAAGTTCGTGAGCAGCAGGTTGTCGCTGCCGGTGGGCGGCGCGACGGCGCTGCGTGCCACGGTCGAACCGGACAGTCGGCCGGTGGTGGCGGCGGTCCGCTGTGCTGTCGCACCGCGTGCGGTGATCAGGTACTCGGTGGTCACGTTGCCGTCGTGGTCCTGCCCGACGATGCCCAGGTCGCGGGTGGTCGGGCAGGGGCGGCCGTCACGGGCCGTACCCAGCGGCGGCACGACGAGCCGACCGGCGCTCTGCGCGGACCACGCAGAGCTGAAGAACTCGGCGGCATTGCAGGAGGCGAACTGGCCGAACGGCTGCATCGGCGACCGGCCTGCGCACTTGCCGGCGGCGGCGTGGCCGGCCAGGGTGAGGGTATTGCCGTCGAAGCTGAACCAGATGCCGACGACGGCGTGTTCGGGCAGCTTGGGCAGAACCGGGGCGACGGCGGGCTCGCTGCCCTTGTCGGTCACCAACGGGTTGTAAACGAAGACCGTTCCGGTGTCCGGGTCGAGCACGGTGGCCTGCACGAAGACCGCCTGGTGCGAGTTGCTCTCGTGGCAGGGGCCCTTGGCGGGTTCGGTGGCCGTCAGGACATAGGGAGTGGCCAACCCGCGGGCGGTGAGTGGTGCGTCGGGCACGGTGAGCGTGCAGTCCGGGTCGGAGGGGGCGGGCGGGGCCGCGACGGGGACGGTGTCGGCGAAGGAGACGCTCAGCAGGGACGCGCCGACGGCGAGCAGCCCACCGAGGGTCAGGCTGAACGTGGCCACCCGGCCTCTGTCGAGCCGGGACTGATGTCTGTTCAGTGTTCTGGGCATACGTTGATCCTTTTGTCGTCGGACGCCGAAGGAGGTGGCGGTACGGACGCGATCGACAGTGCATCGATCCGAATCCTGGGCGGGGCCTGCCGATCGCGAAGGAGTGGGCGTCGTCCCGACAGCCGGAACACGCCGCTCGATGGACCCGATCGTGCTCCTGGAGTGGGTACGGCTGCGGGTACGTCTGCTGCTGTCGGGGGTCGAGCGCGGGGGCGCCCGCCGGCCGGTCATCGAGCGGTGGTCGGCCGGTACGCGTTCTCGCCGTCGCTCGACGTCGGCACGGCTGTCTGCTCGACCGAGCGCAGAACCGCCTCAACGGCCGCAAACCGGGCCGGGATGCCGCTCTCCGGAGAGGCCAGCGCTACCGGCCCGTCCACCACCGCCGGTGCCGGGAACGGCGGTTCGACGACCACGCCGGGCAACGGCGACGCCGGCGTGCCGTCATGGGCGCTGGCCACGGCGCCAGGAGTGTCGTGGGTCGAGGCCACCGGGCGGCTACGGTACCCCGGCCGGCGGCTCACCGCTTCGTCGGTGGCGACCCGCCGCATCGCTTCGGCGGCCGATGCCGCCGCGGGGGCGCCGACTTCGGCGACGTATTCCCAGAGCGGGCGGACCGTGCAGCTCGGCTCGGCGGTTCGTTCCGGGGCGGCTTCCCCGGCGGGGTCGGTCATGTCGTTCATGGAATGATCCTCACTGTGCGGGTCGGGGACGCGAGGAGCCGCCGTGGAACGGCGGGAAGTCGGGGGCCGGCGGCGCGGCGTGCGCCAGGGGCGTGAAGCCCGGAGTCCGCCTGCCAGACGGACCGCGAGGGCGGAACTAGGGGAAACCGCGCGCCCGGTACGGAAAACCCTCAGAGCCGGGCTGACTGGGACCGACGCCAAGGCCTGTCCATTCTCCGAAACACCGCCTCCGTGGAACATTCGGTTCCGCTGAGGGATCGCTCACCCCTGGCTTCGCCGTGCCTCGGGACGTGCCGGAACCGATTGCCAACGGCGTTGTGCTGTAACGGCGTTGTTAGGCCCGGCTGGCCGGGCCGGGGCAGGTCCACAGTTGGAGCGGGGTGCCGTTGGCCCGGTATCCCTCAAGTACGTCCAGGCACAGCCCGGATCTGGCGTTGGCCAGATTGCCGTCCGGACGCACGGTCCACTTCTGGCTGTCCGATCCGGTGCAGAGGATGGCCATCACCCGGGTGCCGTCCTGCCCCAAGTCCTGTGCGGGAGCAAGGCAGAGCGTACTGTTGGCTGTGCGCAGTTCGTCGGCGGCGGTACGGGTCCACTGCTGCGTCGCACGCCTGTCGCAGGGCCAGATCTGCAGGCTGCCGTCCGGGCCAGCCGTCAGGCAGTTGCCGGACGCGGCGTCCACCAGCTCCTGGGCGGCAGGGGCTACGGGCGGGGCCGAGCGAATGGTGCCGACCGGCGCCGACGCGACGGAGCCCGGTGTGGTGCCCGCCGGCGCCGGTACGGCGAGACTCGGCGTGGTGCCCGCCGGCGTCGGCGCGACGGAGCCCTGTGTGCTACCGGCCGGCTGCGGGGACGGCGCGCCGCTCGGGGAGGACGACGCGAACGGCGAGAGCGAGAAATCGTTCTGCCCGAGCGAGCCACCGGGGATGGCCACCGCCGTCCCGTCCCCGGAGCCGGCCGGCGCGGTCAGTCCCGATATCTGCGTGTACAGGACCACCCCCACCGTCAAGGCCAGCGCGACGATCAGCACCGTCCTGCGGGTGAGCCGGCGGGCGGTAGCCCCGGACGACTGTGGTTGTCGGCGTCTTCCGGGACCAGAATCACCGGCGCGGCGCTCGGCGGACGGATCCAGTTCACCGATGACCGGGAGCACGGCCGTCTCCGCCTCGGTTCCCGTCTCCGGCGCATCGAGTTCCAGGAGGTACGGCGGGATGCGCAGATCGAGGCGGGAGTCCGGCGGGAACGGGGCGTCGGATTGTGGCTTGCAAATGTGGCCGGTGCCGGGCCCGTCGAAACGGCAGCGCTGACATCGTGGTCTGGAGTGCATTGGCACAACTCTCTTTGCTGTTATGCCGCTGGCAGGTGCGGCGCTGGTGGCCGGCAACACGCCGGCCTCGCCTGGCGCCGACGCGATCGCCCTGGCTGCTCGTCACCCCGGCAGCTCGTCCGGGGTGACGAGCAGGGGTGCCGCCAGGCGAATGGACCGGGCCTGGCGGCTGGTCCTACTGCCCTGCGTTGCAGCAGGGCGGGAACTGGCTGACGGGCGTGGTGGGCATGGCGCTCGTGTTCGTCGGGACCATGGGTTTGGTGGGCACCGTGGGAACCGCGGTGGGCTTGCCGCTCATGCTCGGGCTCGGGTTCGCGGTGGGCTTGCCACTCATGCTCGGGGTCGGCTTGCCGGTCGGAGCCGGTGCGGTGCTCGGGGTCGGGGTCGGGGTCGGGGCGGGCTGCTGGCAGCCAAGGCTGCTGAGCGAGGCGGTGTAGCGCTGGCTGAGGAAGTCGAAGAGGTTCTGCCCGGCCTGCGGCGAGGTCGCAGCGGTGGTGAACTGCCTGTCGAGGGCGATACGTCGGGCACCGACTGTGGTCATGCCGGTGCAGTACGCCGCCGAGTCACCGTTGGCGGCGGCGCCCAGCGGCGGCTGGTCCACGCCCGCGCGGTACAGGTTGACCTTGGCCGGGTTCTGCTTGCCGCTCTCCTGGACCATGGGGTCGCTGAGCGGGACCAGGGCGATCGGGGAGGCCTGGAACTTGGCTGCCTGCAGCTCGTTCAGCGCGAGCGAGGTGACGTTGCTGCCCGGGTCGGCGAGGTCCGGGGCGGTCCACGGGGTGCAGCCGAGGGCGGGGTCGATGAAGTTGTCGAGCAGCAGGTTGTCACTGCCGTTCAGCAACGCGGTGGGCTGCATCGTCTTCATCCCCCCGCTCAACGCGGCGGAGTTCTTCTTGGTTTTCTGCGCCGTTGTACCCTTCGCCGTCGCCAGGTACTCGGAGGTGACGTTGTCGCTCTGGTCCTGGTCAACGACACCGTAGTCGCGGGTGGTCGGACAGGGCTTGCCGTCCTTGGCGGTACCCAGCGCCGGAATCTTCAGCTTGCCGGCCTTGTCGGCCGCATTCGCCGCGGTGAAGAAGGCGGGAGCGTTGCAGTAGGCGAACTGCCCGAACGGCTGGCCGCCCGGGGTGCCCCCGACGCACTTTCCGGCGGCGGTCTGCCCGGCCATGGTCAGGACGTTGCCGTTGAATCCGAACCCCAGAGCGGCGGCACCGGCGGTGAGCACGCTGCCCAGGCCGAGGCTGAGCGCCATCACCTTGCGGCTTCGGCCGCGGGCGCGATGGTGAAATCGATCGTGTTTCATGTCAGTACTCCTGAAGGAGGCACCGGCGCGGCGGATGCCCCGTCGGGGGAGGAAGGAGGAGGGGATTGCCGACAGGGGGATCGCAATCGTGGTCGTTCTCCGGCGATGGACGGCCAGGACGGTTACGGGCTGACGGCCCGGCAGATCGGTCGCTGGTGACATGGATGCTAGGAGATCCACACGCCCGATGCTCCGTTCAGCGCCATTCCTAAACGACACATAAGGTTTTGCTCATTCAGGAGAGTGCTCACCCGGTCCGACAGGCACGGCTGACATTTCCGAGACACTTCCGGTGATCCACTTCATGGCGACAAGGACGTCGCAGCCACCACCACATCGGCCCTGACGTGCAGTGTCTTGCCCCAGCGAGCGCCTTTGCAGGCCACGGACGAGACTGAGCGAATCCTTAGCAATCCCTTAGGGCATATGCCGCCATCGGATCTTGACGTCGTTATGCCTATACGCTCAGCGGCGTACCGCAGGCCGGAAACCCCCATCACGGCGCAAGGGCCACGGACGGCACCTGCGATCACGAGGACAGGCCTTCCCCCGACCCCAGCCACTGCCTTTCATCGGATACGAGACCAGCTTCTTACCCGCCGGATTCCTACGTCAGCCCGCCGTACGGCGCTCAGATCGGCATCTGACCCTCGTGAGATCGAACTCCAGATCAGACCCGGCACGGAATGGCATTTGATGGTCGACCTGGCCGGCTGGTGGCTGGACGGCGACCTGCCGCACCTGGGCGCGGTCGAGGTCGGCGAGGGCGCCCGGGTCGGCACCCGGTCCACCCTGATGCCGGGCGCCCGGATCGGTGCCCCAAGTTCCTTCCACTGACTTCCCGTTGGAGACCATGATGGACACCACCACCCACCCTGACAGCCGCCCCGTCGCGGGCCCGGCCACGTCTGCCGTGCCCGATCTGCTGAGGGCCGTGCACCTGGTCGATGTCGCCGCTCCCGGCATGGAGGGCCTGGCCCTGTGGCTGGCCGACAGTGGCGCCGACGTCACCGGCAGCGTTCCCGAGGCCGACCGGGACAGCCCGGCGGTGGCCGCGCTGAGAGCTGTCGGCGTCCAGGTGCGGGTGGGCTTCAAGCCTGAGCACGTGCGCACCGACCGGACGGCCGTGGTGTGGTCGGGTGTCTTCGCCGGGGCGCATCCCGAGCTCGACCACGCCCAGATGCTGCGGCTGCCGATTCTCGGCCGTGCCGTCGCGCTCATGGCCATCTGTGCCCAGGCGGGGTCCGAGGCGGTGGCGGTGGCGGGCAGTCACAGCACCGCGAGCGCGGCAGCCGCCCTGGCCGCCGTGCTGGATGACGGCCGGACGGGCTGGGTCCTGAACGCCCCGGCCGGCGGCGGCAGCGCCGGCCACGCCGGGGACGGCCGCATCGTCGCGGACTTCTGCCCGGACACCGCCACCCACGAAGCCGCTCCGCCCGGCGCCTGGCAGCACCGCCCCGCACCGCACTTCCTCGACCACGAGCCCCACTTCGCCGCCGCGCTCATCCTGTCCACCGGCGCGAACGCCCCGCACTACGGGGACAACATCGCCGGCCTCGACGCCGCCGAGCGCCTCGCCCGCCGCGCCAGCACCGTCGTCCTGCCCAGCTGGGACAACGGCGTGAGGATCCTGCGCGAGCGCCTGGGCGACCGGCCCGGACCGCATGTGGTCACCGTCGGCACCGACCCGGCCGACACCGTGTGGATCACGAGGCCCCGCTGGACCGGCGAGGACTTCCGCGTCACCCTGCGACACGAGGGGACGGACCACGCCTTCGTCCTCCCGGTCACCGGCCGCCACCACGCCCTGGCCGTGTGCGCCGCCATCGCCACCGCCCTGGTCCTGGGCGAGGACCCGCGGGCCCTCGCCGAACGAGCCGGCGCCTTCCGCGGCGTCGAGCGTTCGCTGGCCACGGTTGGCACGCAGTCCGGCATCACCGTGGTGGACTCCCGTGCCCGGCACCCGCGCGAGATCGCCCAGGACGTCACGGCCGCCCGGATGCTCACCGAGGGCTCGCTGGTCGTGGTCCTGGAGCCGGACGGCATCGCCCGCACCAGCGCACACGCCGCCGAACTCGGCGCCGCTCTCGGCGATGCCGACCACGCGATGCTGCTGCCGGTCAGTACCCCGCTTGCCGCCCACCTCGTGCCCGATCCGCTGGACGCTGTCGAGCAGGCCGCCCGCCAGGCGCTCGGAGCAGGAGCCGTCCACCGCGTCCGCTCCGGACCGTGCGAACCCGGCCCGGAGCAGCGGATCTTCGAGACAACCGCAGAGGGCGACCTCGTGCTGGTCATCGGGACCGGCCAGGCGGAACGGCTCGGAGCGAGGCTGCTGTTCCACCTCGCCGCCCCGGGCGCACCGATCCCGCAGCAGCTGCCACCCACCCGAACCACCCCGACGGAGATGACGCCGTGACCTTCGGCACTCTGCCCAACCTCACCGGCGCCGAGCGCAGGCCGATCGTCCTGGAGACGGCCGGCGCCGGCCACGACCAGATCGCCGCCGACCCGGAAAACGCGGTCGAGCCCGGACGATGTCCGCAGCGCGACCGAGGCGGTGCTCGTCACGACCAGCACCCGTACCGTTCATCGCCTCGCCGTCTGGGCGACCGCCCACCGGATCGTTGATGCGGCACTTGCGCAGGTGGGCGCGGTTGCCGCATGACGAGTTCGTCCGCTCCGGCAGGCACAGCTCGGCCACGGTCCCGCCTCCGGGGGCTTCGAACAACCGAGCCGTTCCGCCGTGGAGTTCGGCCACCCAACGCACGATGGCCAGACCAGGACCGCGAACTCCTTCGCGGTCAGGGTGAGCAGCACGCCGGCGCGCCGCACCCGGCGGCGGGGAACGCACGGTTCCAGGTCGCCGACCCGCGGCTCGGGCAGCCGCGCGGCCTGGTCCCGGCGGCACAGCGCCCGCACCCGGCCGGTCAGTTCGGCGAACGCGAACGGCTTGACGAGGTAGTCGTCGGCGCCGTGCTCGAAACCGGCCACCCGCTCGGCGACGGCGTCCAGCGCCGTGAGCAGCAGGACGGGCAGCCTGGAGCCTGCCCGGTACCGCCGGGCCCGGACGGACCTGCGGGTGGTGCGTGCGGCGAACCGGGCGGGGTGCTACGAGCTTGTCTCGACGGTGGTCAACCGCCGTTGCTCTGGACGAAGGACCAGGTGACGTTGACGACGCCGACGGCGGGGTCGGCGAGTTGCTGGAAGGCGGGGGCGCTGAGGTCGATGTGGGCGGGGTCGCAGGTGGGGCACTTGTCGGCGACGGGGACGGAAATGGTGGTGCCGTTGTACGTCACCTGCACCGAGACGCCCTGGCAGAGCGGGTCACTGTTCGGGTTGGCCGCGGTCCAGTAGGCGGTGGGAACGGCGACCAACAGGTCCGTGGCGGCATTGATGGGGGTGCCGCAGGCTCCGAAGCCGGCGTCGTTGTAGTAGGTCGCGGTGCCGTCGATGGGCTGGTCGAACGGGACGTCGGCCGAGGCGGGGCCAGCGGCAAGAAGGGTGAGTGACCCGGCGGCGAGCAGGCTGCCGGCCCACCGGCGTATGCGGTTCGATCGGGGCATGGTCTTCCTCTGTGGTGAGTTCGGGAGTGGTGATCGTGTCGGCGGGACCGGACGGACCAGGGCTCAGCCGCTCAGAGCCTCGGGACCCGCGGTGCGCGCGAGGCCCGAGGCCCGGAGCCGCTCGAGAGGTGCGGGCCCTGCGGGTGCCCGAAAGCAGGTGGCCGGTGTCGGGTGGTCAGCGCACGGCCGGGAAGTCGTCGACGAAGGAGTTGTTGGCCAGGTCGCTGAGGATCTGGTCCATGGCCGTCACGCTCTGGCTGCGGTCGTTCTCCTGGGAGCCGTCGTGCATGAGGATCACGCCGCCGCCGCTGAACTCCCGCTTGTAGTTCTGGAAGATGGTGTCGACGCCCGGCGTGCGCCAGTCCTCGGTGTCCACCGACCAGCCGATCGGTTGCATGCCCTGCTGGGCGGCGTACTGGGTCGCGTCGGCGGTCCAGGCGCCTTCCGGTGCGCGGAAGTAGTCGATGCTGGCGCCCGGGACCGCCGCGTGGATGGTGTCGGAGGCGGCCTGGATGTCGGCCCGCTGCTGGTCCGGTGACTGGGTGGTGAGGTTGATGTGATGCATGGTGTGGTTGCACAGCCGGTGCCCCTCGGCGGCTATCCGCTGGACCAGGTCCGGGTAGGCCGCGGCGTGGTCGCCGATCATGCAGAAGGTCGCGTGCACGCCGTGCGCCTTCAGCACGTCTAGCACCTGGGGCGTCCAGGACGGGCTCGGACCGTCGTCGATCGTGAGGGCGAAGGACTGGCTGCCGCCGCCGGTCGCCGTCTCGGTGACCACGTCGGGGGTGGCCGCCGAGGCGGCGGTGGGGACGGCCAGCAGCACCACGCCGACGGTGGCGGCGGTGCACAGTCGCTTCAGGGAGGTACCGATGCGCATCGAGGGTCTCCTCTTGGATCGATTGACGGTCCACCATTGACCGATGGACCGTCACATCAGTGAGAACAAGGCAACTTGGGTCGATCCGCCCGAACTCATGGTGGGCGGCGCGCTGTTGCCCCTGGTTGCCTACGCTAGGTCGGACGGAACCGCGCGGGCTTGTACGGCAGTGCCAGGCCGGCGGAACATCGGCGCCACCGGCCGACCGTGCGGGGTGACCACGTCACGGGCACTGCCGGTAGACGTACTTGGAGTCGCCCGGGGCGGTGAGGTCACGATCGCGCCGGACCACGGACAGCGTCGACTTCCAGCCGTCGCACGCCTTGGTGAAGGCGGAGTCGCCGTATCCGAGCCGGACGTCACGCCGGCCGTGGAGGCGCGTGCCGTCGGACCCGGGCTGCCCTCGTTCGCCGTGGAGGCGCTCGGCGCGCACCCCGTGACCGGGGACAGCGCCGTCACCGCCGCGACGGCCGCGGCGGTCGCACCGGTCGTTGCTCGGGGTGGGCGCGTCATCGACTCCTCTGATCCTCCGGCCGGTGAACGCGCGGCGGCCGCTCCCCTACCGGGCGGTCCCGAGCACGGTTCCACTGTCATCGACGCCGGATGAGCGGACGACGAGACGGCCGGACGGTGGGTCAGTCGAGCGAGACGGTCCAGGAGGTCGGCGCGGGGTCTTGCAGGTGTCCGTCGACGGGGGCGCTCCCGGTGGGGCCGACGTCGTCGTAGGGGAAGGCGTAGCCGGCGGTTGCGTACTGGTGGACGAGCCGGGCGTAGTGGTTGGTGATCGCGTCCGGGTAGTACTGCGCGGCCGTGACGCCGTCGGGCTGGTTCTCGCCGCCGGCGAGCAGCAGGGTGCTCCGGTTCAGCGCGGCGCCCAGGCGGGCGGCCACGGCGGCGCGGGCGTCGCCGCCGGAGTTGTACAGCGGTCCGCTGTTGCAGCCGAAGATGTCGGCGGCGCTCGGCACCGTGAAGGCCACGCCGTGGTCGTCCAGACCCGCGAAGGTCAGCACGCCGCCCGAGACCGTGGCGGTGTACGTCCCCACGGACTGGGTGTCGATCGTCAGTGGGGTGCCGGCGAAGCGGCTCCACACCTGGTCGAGGTATGGGGTCCAGTACCCGCCGAAATCGACGCTGGAGTGCACGGGGGACAGGACGCGGAGCACGGCTCCGTCGCTGCCGGCGGCGACCAGGGTGTCCCAGGGGGCGCCGTCGCTCGCGTGCTGGGCGATGAGTCCGGAGGCGATGGAGCCGAGGGCACCGGCGGGGAGCGGGCTTACGCTCTGCGGGCCGGCGCTGCCGGTCGTCTGCAGGGAGATGGGGGAGGCGACGAGGTCGACGTAGCTGATGTTGGCGTAGAGGTTCGCGCTGTCGTAGGTGAACTCGCAGAACGTCCAGTCGGTCAGCCAGTTGGGGTCGGAGCCGGTGAACCCGGGCTGGACCAGGCCGGGAACTCCGTTGTCGCCGGGTGGGTTGACGAAGAACTGGATCTTCCGGTCGACCGAGAACCAGACGCGGCCGCCGATCACGTGATCGGCCAGGGTGAGCGTGGTGGAACTGCCGGACGGGCCGAGCGCGATGGAGTAGTCGGGCGCGGGTGTGAGGGGCGAGGAAGAACTCGGCAGCCGGGCGAAGGCTCCGTCCGGTCCGACGAAGCCGGGCCAACCTCCGGTGTCCGCACCGGAGATGTAGGCGTAGACGGCCGCGCCGGAACCGGAGTTGTTCCGCAGCGTGATCGGCAGGGGCACGGCGGCGGCGGTCGGCGGGGCGAGCCGGGGCAGCCGGGCCGGGGTGGTGAGCGCGGCTGCGGAGGCGGCGAGGAAGGTGCGTCGTGAGAGCATGGATCCACTCCAGGGGGATGACCGGGCGCGTCCCCGCGCTCGGCTGTTCAGGCGCTTCTCGGGTCCGTTCGGGATCCGGTGGGGCGCACCTTCGGCAGCGCCTCACCTGCCCCGCCGCCGAACTGGTCAGGCGTCAGTGGATGACGGCCGTGCACTGGCCGTCCGTGAACATCGGGGTGGTGTCCACGGGCAGGCCCGGGTCCGGGCTGACGAGGATGTCGACGGAGGAGCGGGTGACGTAGTTCTCGCAGTCGGCCAGGGCCGGTTCGGGCTGCGCGGCGGCCGTGCCCATCCACAGGTCGACGTGCCGGACACCGTTCTGCCAGTCCGCGGAGCACGCCACGCAGCCGTCCTCCATGATGAAGTACTTCTGCAGGTGGGGGACGTAGATGATGGTGCCGGGCGCATGCTCGCCGGGGTCGGTGGCGAAGGTGGTCGGGTCGTCGTAGCTGCCGCTGCCTTCGGTCGCCTGGGTGTGGATCTGCGGATACGAGATCCGCGCGGTGCCGGAGTTGCCGTTGCCGTCGTCGTTGTCGTTGTAGCCGTAGGCGGTGACGGCGGTTGTCTGGGTGGTGGCGGCGTGGGCCGGCGCGGTGAGCAGCAACAGGCTTCCGGCAAGGGCGCCGGCGGCGATGAGCCGGGGGATGCGCACGGGGAGTCCTCTCGTTCGTGACGATGTGGGGCGGGGTCCGGTTCATCCGGGCCCTGCCCGTGTCATCGCAGGTATGGGGCCTGGCCGATCCATCGGGTTCGGGGCGGGACGCAGGCCGTTGCCTCTGGTTGCTCACGCTAGGTCGGACGGCACCGCGCGGGCTTGTACGGCAGTGCCAGGCAAGCAGAACATCAGCGCCACGACACAGCGGGATCATCCGATGGCGACTCATGACCCGGACGAGGAACGGGTGGTTCTCGGCGGACGTCAGCCCCGCGCCGCACGTCGACGCCAATGGACGGGAACGGGAGCGGCAGGGCGGCCTGGCGGTGAGCGGCCTCACTGCTCGCGTCCTGGCCGCCGGCCTCACGGGCGAACTCACCGGGTGTCTGGCCGTACTGGCGCTTGAAGGCCCGGATGAAGTGGCTGCTGTCGGCGAAGTGCCAGTGGGCGGCGATCTCCGAGACGCTCGACTGGCCTGTCGGCTCGGCCAGTTGGCTTCGGGCCTGTTCGAGCCGGCGGCGACGGACGTAGGCGGCGACGCTTTCGCCGGCCGCGGCGAAGGCCCGGTGCAGGGTCCGTAAGGAAACGTTGAGTTCGCGGGCCAGCATCGACGGGGAGAGCTCCGCGTCGGCGACTCGCCGGTCCACCAGTTCCTTCGCTGCCTGGGCCAGTACGAGCGTCAGTTCGGGCTCGGTGCTGTCGGCCCGCCCCCTCAGCACCCCCTTGACCAACTCGACCAGAGCGTCGTGCGCGGCCCGCGCGCCGACCGGTGTGAGGCCCGCGAAGTTCTCGGCGACCAGGCTCATGTGGGCCAGGAGCAGCCGCGCCTCAGCCGATGCCGCCGAGCCGGTGACCAGCCGGTCACGGATAAGCGGTGCCAGCACCGACGCCGGCGTGATCAGCACCCTCGCCGACGTGCGCCCGGCCTCCTCCGAGGCCGGCAGGCCGCCGCGCTGGAACACGACGTTCCCCGCCCGCACGACTACCTCACTGTCCCGAGGCCTGCTGAAACTCCGTAAGCGGTGCCGGGCCACGGGCACCAGCACCCGATCGTCGTGGTCACCAGGGGTGCCGCTGTTGGCGCCGATGAGCGATTCGCTGCGGACATCGGCGATCACCAAGTCGTGAACCTTGACGGCACGCACGCTGATCCGGAAGTCGCCCGCAGCCCCGGTCGTGAAGGCGGGTGCGGGATACGCCTCGCCCACCTGTGCTTCCCAGCTGCCGCGTAAGAGGTCGAAGCCGAACTGCGCGCCGCCCGATTCCGTCATATCGAAGACAAACGTCCCGTCGAAGCCGCGTTTCTTCGTCACCGTCAGGGCTCCTCATCGTCAAGGCGGCACTGATGTTCCATCAGTACGACACGTCGGTCCGAACATGGGGCGGTGCGCTCTTCCTCGTCTGCGTGACGGAACTTTCCGGGTCCGCAGCCGGGCTCCCGTCGGGTCGGGCAGACCCGGACCGTCAAGGCGGGGGGCGGTGCTCATGGCATGGATCGGCCTGGCGGTCCACCAGACAGTGCGGTGCTGCCGACACCGGACGGGCGTTGTGCCCGCCCCAGGGCAACCGGCTACTCGCCGCGTCACCGAACGCGGCTTCGTCGCTTGCGCGTTCGCCAGGATGGTGTGCACAGCGGGCACGGTAGTCGCGTCACGCGCACTGCCGGTAGACATACTTTCGAGTCGCCGGGGGGCGGTGAGGTCGCGATCGCGCCGGTCCACGGACATCGTCGGCTTTCAGCCGCCACACGCCTTGGCGAAGGAGGCGTCGCCGTACTCGATGTCCAGGACCCTGCCGCCGTACGCCGATGCGTACCGATCGCACCCCCCGGTGGCGCCGCACTTCTCGGACACGATGAAGTCGAAGCCGGCCCGGGAATGGGGCCAATTGCCGGTGCTCTCACGCGGATTCGACGCGTCCGAGCAGGTTTTGGGGCCGCCCGTTAGGGTTTGGGCGTGTGCGGGGCTGCGGGCGTGGAGAGGAAGCCGTCGATGGCGGCGAAGGTCGCGGTCGGCTGCTCACGGGTGGGCAGGTGGCCCCCGCCGGGGATGGGCACGAAGCGTGCGTCGGGGAAGGCGGCGGCGTAGGTGCGGCCGTAGTCGGGGCTGACGACCGTGTCGTCCTCGCCCCACACGACCAGCACGGGCCGGCCCGCGTCCTTGAGGCGGCCGAGCAGGCCCTCGTCCTGCATCGTCGGCCCCGTGTACGCGCGCAGCGCCGCCAGACCGGCGGGCGAGGAGACTCGGCGCGGCGCCTCGCTCTTGCCGTCAGCGGTGGGCGGCGCTGCCGAGTTGCCGCTGGGGTCGCTGGGGCCGGTCGGCGGGCCGGGGACGGACAGCGGGTGGCCGGGCACGGCAGGTCCGATGGCGTTCATGAGGACGAGCCGGTCGAGGTGTCGGCCGGTGTCGCGCAGGGCCATCTCGGCGGCGATCCAGCCGCCGAAGGAGCTGCCGACGACGGCCGCCGGATGCGCGTCGAGCTGCCGGATCAGTTCCAGGTACGCCTCGGCGAGGTCGCCCACGGTGGTGAGCTCGGGGATGCGGCGGGTGTCGTCCCAGCCCGGGTGGACGGGAAGCAGGACGCGGTGGCGGGTGGCGAGGTGCTCGGCGAGTGGGGTGAGGCTGTCGGGGCCGGGTCCGCCGTGCAGGAGCAGGACGGGGGCGCCGTGCCCGCTCTCGCGTACGGCCAGGGTGACACCGGGGCGCAGGGGCACCTGCCGGCTGGTCGGGGTCGGAGTCGGGGTGGTCATGTGGTGGGCTCCTGACTGGTCGGCCGGGTCACGCGGGCTGTTCCTGGCGGGAGGTGAACTGGTCGACGAGGCCCTGGGGCGCGTCGGCGGCGAAGCACAGGGCGAGGTTGGCGGCGGAATCGGCGGCGGCGGCCTCGGCGCGGGGGAACATCGCCTCTTCGTAGCGGACGAGCGCGGTCTCGGTGTCGCCGGGGTGGTCGAGGATCGCCCCGGCGAGTTCGGCGGCGTCCTGCATGGCGTTGTTGGCGCCCTCGCCGGCGAACGGGGACATGACGTGGGCCGCGTCGCCCAGCAGCGTGACGCCGGGCACGTGCTCCCAGCGGTGGCCGACGGGCAGGGCGACGATCGGCCGCGGCACGAGCGGGCCGTCGGCGTCGGCGACCAGCGCCCGCAGGCCCGGGTGCCAGTCGGGGAACTGCTGCAGCACCGCGGACTTCGCCGCGTCGGGGGTGGTGAAGTCGATGCTCTCCAGCCAGGTGGGCGACGTCCGGACGGCGGTGTAGACGTGGAGGCTGCCGTCCCACTCACGGTGGGCGAGGAAGCCCTGGCCGTCGCCGAGCGCGAAGAGCATGCCGCCGCCGACGATCGCGGCCGCCTGCGGATGGCGGGTGTCGGCGTCGAGCAGGTCGCCCTCGACGACGGACACGCCGGTGTAGGCGGGAACCGCGGCGGACACCAGCGGGCGGACCTTCGACCAGGCACCGTCGGCGCCCACCAGCAGGTCGGTGGTGAACACGGCACCGTCGGCCAAAGTCACCTCGTGGCGGCCGTCCGCGAGCGTGCGGGTCGCGGTGACCTTCGCGCCCCAGCGGACCGTGCCGTCGGGCAGGGAGTCGAGGAGCAGGTCGCGCAGCCGGCCCCGGTCGACCTCGGGGCGGGTGTGCGAGGAGGCGTCGTCGCTCTCCTCGAAGCGGACGGTGGCATGCCGGTCCAGGACCCGCATGGCCTCCCCTCCGGGCATCACCAGCCGGCGGAAGTCCTCGTGGAGTCCTGCGGCGCGCAGGGCGGCCTGGCCGGACTCCTCGTGGATGTCGAGCATTCCGCCCTGGGTGCGGGCGTGCCGGTCGGCGTCCAGGTCGAAGACGACCGCCTCGACTCCGCCGGCGTACAGGACGCGGGCAAGGGTGAGGCCACCCAGGCCTGCACCGACGATGGCTATGGAGTGGTGCGTCGTGGTGGCCATGGTGGTACCTCGATTCGACGGGATTCGACGACGGGGAACGGGATGACGCGGTGTGGGGCGCCGGCTGCGATCAGTCCGGCTGCCGGGGGGTGGCCTGTACACCGTTGACAACCGCGCGGAAGATCCAGGCCAGGCGCTGCTCAGGCGCTCCGGAGGCCAGGTCGGCGCCGAGGGCCGCGATCCGCGGGTACGTCTCAGCGCTGACCTGTCGCAGCGCGTCCACCAGCGCGTTGTGCTCGTCCTCGGCGGCGATCTCGCGGTCCCGCGTGGACTGCTCGGCGGCGGTGGCGGTGGCCACCTGGAGCAGGACATCCACACCCCAGGCGGCCTGTGCGTCGGGAACCCCGCCCTCGTGCAGGAGCTCGAGGAGCGCCTCGACCAGCCCCAGGTAGTTCGGCCCGGAGGGCCGGGCCACCAGTGCCGAGTGCGCAAGGCCGGGGTGCTCGAACAGCACCCGGGTGTAGGAGCCGAGGACCGCCGCGAGCCGGTCGCGCCAGTCGCCGGCCGCACTGACCGGACCGAGGTCGACCGCGCCGAGCAGCTCTTCCAGGATCGCCGCGTGGAGCTCCGCGGTATTGGCCACGTACACGTACAGCGAGGCCGGACCGGTATCGAGCTCCTGGGCCAGGCGCCGCATCGTGACCCGCTGCAGCCCCTCGGCCCGCATCACCCCGACGGCGGTGGCGACGATTCCCTCGTAGCTCAGGGCGGGCTTGGCGGGCCGCTCACGGCGACTGCGCGGTGCGGGGTTCCGGGAGTTCATGCCGCCCAGGGTAACGAACATGTTCGTCACGAACAAGCTCGCCACGAACATGTTCGTCAGACCCCATGAGGCTTCCGGCCACTGATCGCTCTGCTCCGACGAGTGATGCCGGCGCAGAGCGATCAGTGGCGAAGTGACGCGGTGGACAGCGGATTTCAGGCCGTCACGGCCGGCTTGAGGACCTCCTCGCACCACTGCCGGAACGTCGTCGGGGTCGTCGACTCCGCGGTGCGCGCCTCGGCGTTGTCGAGGCCCTGGTTCTTGGCGTCGAACATGTCGACCATGCCCTGTGCCATCGCGTCGGTCATCCCGAAGCCGGCCATGCGCTCCTTGAACGCCGCGCCCGTGATCTGCTGGTAGCCGATCTCGGTGCCGAGGACCTCGGAGATGATCCGTGCCATGTCGTTGGGCGACAGGTCCTCGGGCCCGAGGCAGGCGACCTGGCCGGCCCCCTCCCATGAGTCGTCGAGCAGCAGCCGCGCGGCGGTGGCGGCGACGTCACGGGTGGCGACGGTGGGGGCCTTCAGGTCCGGGTCGGTCATCATGAAGAACATGCCCTGCTCCTTGATCGCACGGACCTGGTTGAGCAGGTTGTGCATGAAGGACGGGCAGGCCACCGCCCGGAACGCCACGCCCGCTGCGGCGATCAGGTCGCACATCGCGAGCGACGAGGTCACCAGGCCGGCGTGGCCGGCCAGCGGCGTTCCGCGCCCGAGCGCGGTGATGGCCACGACGCGTTCGACGCCGTGCCGGGCGAACGCCGCGGTCGCGGGGCGGGTGAAGTCGACGTACGAGGCTTCGGTGCTCGGCGCGTTCCCGTCATCGGGCGCGAGCCAGAAGGCGGCCTCGGCGCCGGCGCACGCCCGGTCGATGACGGCGGCGTCGCCGTGCGAGCCCTCGACGACCTCGGCCCTCGCACGCACCTCGGGCGCGAGCCGCGAGGAGTTGCGGGCGACGAGGCGCAGCTTTGCCCCGCGGTCGAGCAGGTCGTCGACGAGCAGCCGGCCGATGGTGCTGGTGGGTGCGGTGATGACGATCATCTGGATGATCTTCCGTTCTTGATGCCCTGTCATGGGTTCTTGGGGAGGTCAGGCCGGGCGCGGACTGTAGTCCGGGTGTCGATGACCTTGATTCCAGGGGCCGGTCCCTCCTCGGAGGAGAAGGAGCCCCGGCAGGGCGCGGCGTCGAAGAACGAGACCGTCAGCCCGCTCTGGCCGACCAGGGCCGGCACATCGCCTTCACGACCGGCACGGGGAGACTGCTTCATAGCGGGATTCCTTGATTGCGGTATGGGTTGCCGGGCGCTTTCGCCAGCACACCCACTCTCCGCACGCCAGGATTCCGTGACAATGCAAAGATTGACACCTAATCATTGCCGCAGTCGTAAGAATGCAGCTCAAGAGCGTCACTGATGGGTCTCAACCGGCTGGTGGACGTCGAACTCGGCGTCCTCGGAAACCTGGACCCGGAGATCCGCACCCAGCCCCTCACCCGGATGCGGCTGGTCGGCGTCGCCCGCAGCGGTCATCCACTCTTCGACGCACGGATCGACGCCCGCCGTTTCGCCGCGGCCGACCACATCGGCATCTCTGGCGGTCGGTGAGCCACACGCGGTGATCGCCATTCTCTGAGTGGAAGTCAGTTTCTTTTCCGGGAACGCGTCGGTTTGTAAAAGTCACGATCGGGCGGCCAGCGTACGCACAGGCCTTCGCAGAGCCGTGCCCCCCGAAGGCCAGGTGCGCTCTCATCACGGGAGTGATCAAGGGCCTCAGGAGCTCCCTGCGAGCCCCTGCCTCCCTACTTCGACCCGCCGGTGACGGGCGCACGCTTCGTCCAGGACCGCATCGCGGCGGAGGGCGAGGAGGTCTGGTCCCTGCTCGAAGCCGGGCCCAGGTCTACGTCTGCGGCGATGGCGCCCGCATGGCCCCGGCATACGGGCCGCGTTCCACGCCCTCTACCCGAGCCACACCCCCGACGCGCGGGAGGACGACGCCGAGGCGTGGCTTCAGTCACTGATCGACGCCGGCGATACGTCCAGGGCGTGTACGCCGCTCGCTGAGGCACGCAGCGCCGGCGCACAGTGACTTCGGCGGGGAGGTGAGTGCCGGGGGGGGCGATCGGCCGGGGACTTGTCGGTGGGACTCGCTAACGTTCGTCTCCTGATCATCAGTGCGAGGAGAGGGGCGGGGCTGTGCGGCGCTGGGAGTTCGTCGAGGGCGGCTCGGACAAGTTCTGGGAGGCCGCGGTCGACGGTGTCGCGGTGACCGTGCGGTACGGGCGGTCCGGTACGGACGGGCGGGAGCAGGTCAAGGCGTTCCCGACCGTGGATGAGGCGCAGGCGCACTTCGCCAAGGCGGTCGCCGCGAAGGAGCGCAAGGGCTACCACGAGATCGGTGCGGGGGCGGGTACGGAGCCCGATGCGGCAGCGATTCCGGTGCCCGTGGCGCAGCCCGGCGTGTCCGCGCCCACGGCCGAGGCCCCCGGTCCCGAGGACGAGGACGAGGACGTCTTCGTCATGCCGGACGCCTGGCGTCGGGCCCTGATCCCGCGCCGGGGCGGCATTCCCCGGAAGCCGTCCGCGCTGGGGAAGGAGCCGGTGACCTCGTACCGCGACGGGCTGCGGCAGATGGGGGACTGGCTGGAGCAGACGCTCACCTCGGAGCGCAGTGACCCGGAGCTGGTCACGGCCGCCCGCGCCCACCAGTCCGGCAGCCGGGACCCGCTCGGTGCGGCGGTGCTCGCCTCCGTGTTCTCGTACCGCAGCAACAACGGGGTCCGCGTGGCCGTGGACGCCTGGGTGGCGGAGTTCGGCCTGCCGTTCGCGGCCAGGGCGACCGTCGAGCTGTTCACGACGGCTGTCGAGACCGACTGGATCCACCAGAGGTCCGTCCACCCTCGCGTCCGGCGCGGGGCCAACCAGAGGCACGGCGGGTACCGTCCCGCCGCGGACCGGGTCCGGTCGCTGCTGGCGGACTGCGACGAGGAGACCCACCGCGCGGCGGTCGAGGCCCTGGTGGGCTGCCGGAACAGCCTGACCCGCCTGGTGGTGGCGGCGTACCTGGTGCCGTCCGAGACCGCCTGGGTCGAGGAGTGCGTCGCGTCGGGCTCCCGTCTGGCCGCCGTCGAGTGGTCGATGTTGCTGTGCTCGCTCTCCTCGGCGGAACCGCTGGAGAAGCTCCCCCCGCTGCCGAGCCTGAGCTATGACGGTTGGTCCACCGAGATCATCGCGACCGTGGCGGAGGGCCTCGGCGGCGACGCAGCACCGGTGATGCTGCACGACCTGACCACCAGCTACCACCACAAGGACGGCAAGAAGCGGATCCTGGACGCGCTCGCCGAGCTCCCCTCCGACGAGGGCTTCCGGGGGCTACTGGCCCAGCAGGACGGCATCAAGTCCACCCGCGCCGCCCTCATGGCCGGTCTCCGCCGTTTCCCCCGGCGTGCCTTGCGCCTGCTCGCCGAGGCTGCGGCGGCCTCCACCGACCTGGCCGCGCAGCAGCTCGCCCGGCAGCTCCTCACCGGCCACGTCGCCGTCCACCGCGAGACCGCGCTCGAACTGCTGCCGGAGCTGACGCCGGAGCAGGCGGCCCTGGTCGAGCCGCTCACCGACCTTGGCGAGCGGGTGCCGGAGGTCGGCCCCGACTCGCTGTCGGAGCTGTTCATCAGCCCGCCGTGGACGCGGCCGCGCTCCGCCGGCAAGCCCCGCGTGCTGACCGGCCTCAGCGCGCCTCGGGAACCGCAGATGCGGTGGCTGCCGGGTGAGCGCGAGGCGTGGGCGGCGAACTCCGCTCCCTGGTACACGAGTTGGTCGGACGACGACTGGCAGCGGGTCGCGGCCACGATCCGGGCCAGGATCGGGCAACCCGAGGGCGCGCGGTCGCACGGCGAACAGCACAACGAGCTCGCGCTGTTCGCCTACGGCGACGAGGAGTTGGCCCGGCCCCTGCTCGCACAGTGGCGCGCCGGTGAGCGCATCTCGGACGCCGGGGACTCCCTGCGCCGGGTCGCCGCCCGCTTCGGGACGGACGCCGTCGAACCGATCCAGGCCGCGGCGGCGGGGAACCCGACCACGCACGCGCCCCTGCTGCTTCCGTACCTGGACGCCCGGGTGGCCGAGACCATGGCGGACTGGCTGGTGCGCCTCAAGTCGGCCGGGAGCACCGCGCGTTCCTGGTTCACCCGGCACGGCGTGGACGCGGCCCGGCTGTTGGTGCCCGCTGCGCTCGGGAAGACCGGGCCGGCCCGGCACGGCGCCGAGCAGGCCCTGCGGGTGATCGCCGAGGCGCACGGCGCGGCGGCGGTGCGGGCGGTGGCCGGCGAATACGGGCCGAAGGCGGAGGAGGCCGTGGGCGCACTGCTGTCGACCGACCCGCTGGTGACCGCGCTCCCGGCGAAGCTGCCCCCGCCCTGCGACTGGACGGAGCCGGTGATGCTGCCGCAGCTGCTGCTGCGCGGCGGCGAGGGCGCCCTGCCCGCCGAGGCGGTGCGGCACGTGCTCACCATGCTCGCGCTGTCCGCGCCCGGGGCGTTCTACCCGGGCCTCGACGAGGTGGCCCTGCTGTGCGAGCCGCGGTCGTTGACGGAGTTCTGCTGGGAGGTGTTCGAGCAGTGGCGGCTGGCCGGCATGCCCGCCCAGGACGGCTGGGCGCTGCACGTGCTCGGCCGGTTCGGTGACGACGATACGGTCCGCCGGCTGACGCCGGTGCTCCGCGCCTGGCCGGGCGAGGGGGCCCACCACCGTGCGGTGGACGGCCTGGAGGTGCTGGCCGCCATCGGCACCGACGTGGCCCTGCTGCACCTGCACGGCATCGCACAGCGGGTGAAGTTCAAGGCGCTCAAGACCCGGGCCCAGGAGAAGATCTCCGAGGTGGCGGCCGGTCTCGGCCTGACCGGGGAGCAGCTGTCCGACCGCCTGGTCCCGGACTTCGGGCTGGACGCCGACGGGACCACCGTCATCGACTACGGCACCCGGACGTTCACGGTCGGCTTCGACGAGCAGCTCAAGCCGTACGTGCTGGACGCGGCCGGCGCCCGCCGCAAGGACCTGCCCGCCCCGGGGGCGCGGGACGACGCCGAGCTGGCGCCCGCCGAGCGCAAGCGCTTCGCCGCGCTGAAGAAGGACGTCCGCACGGTGGCGGGGGATCAGATCCGCCGCCTGGAGGAGGCGATGATCACCCAACGCTCATGGACGGCGCAGGAGTTCGACCAGCTCTTCGTCGGGCATCCGCTGCTGTGGCACCTGGTGCGCCGCCTGGTGTGGCTGTCCGAGACGGACGGCACGGTGACGGCGTTCCGCGTCGCCGAGGACCGCACCCTGGCGGACGTCCGGGACGAGGCGTTCGCGCTGCCGGCCACGGCCTCCGTCCGGCTGGCGCACCCGCTCCTGCTCGGCGACGGCCTCGCCGACTGGTCGGGGCTGTTCGCCGACTACGAGATCCTGCAGCCGTTCCGCCAGCTCGGCCGCCCGGTGTACGCGCTGACCGACGAGGAGCGGGCCGGCCACCGCCTCACCCGCTTCGAGAACGGTCCGGTGCTGCCCACCACCCGGCTGGTCGGAATGGAACGGCGCGGCTGGCGGCGCGGCGAGCCCCAGGACAACGGCGTCGAGCAGTGGCTGTCCCGCCGGGTCGGGCCCGACCTCTACGTGGTGATCGCCCCGGAGGACGGCATCGCCGTCGGCATGTTCGACTCCTACCCCGAGCAGCGGGTGGAAACGGTGTGGCTCGACAGGCGCCCGGGCGACTACTGGACCCGCAACCGCACCTTCCCGACCTTCGCCGAGCTCGACCCGGTGATCGCCTCCGAGGTGATCGCCGACCTCACCGAGCTGACCGCGCTGTGACCCCTCGCCACCTCACCGACGACCACCCGGGAAAGGCCGCCGTGACCACGACCACCACCGAGGAGGAGCTCCAGCGACTGCACGCCGAGGTCCGGTACGCCGAGGAGCCGGCGGCACTGCACGCCGAAAACCGCGACCCGTGGCCGCCGGGCTGGGAGCTGAGCCTGCGCGCGGCCCGTCGGTTCACAGGCGGCGACGAGGCCGCCGGCATCGCCCGCAAGTTCGTCCGGGCGAACACGCCGACCGCCTCCTGAAGGCAGGCCAGCCCCTGTGCCGACTGGCCCAGCCGCAGCAGGGCCTCGCCGAGCGCCGCGCTGGCGAGGCCCTGGCAGTACGCCGCGTCCGCTTCCCGCCCGATGGCGAGCGATTCGGCGGCGGCCTCGGCGGCCTCCGGCTTCCGACCGGCGGCCAACAGGCAGGCGGCCAGGCGCGCGAGCGAGTAGCCCTCCCAGAGCCGGTTCTGCTGGGATCGGAACAGCGTCAGCGCCTCGCACAGCTGGTCGACGGCTTCGCCCGGCGCTCCGGTCGCATCCAGCACGACACCGAGCTGGTAGTGCGCATCCGCGAGGGCCGCCGCGCTGCCTGTGGTACGGGCGGCCGCCACCGCCGCTCGCGCCGACCGGACTCCCGCCTCGGGCTGATCGCACTGCACCAAGCCCCTGGCCATGTTCGCCAGGATCCGGGCTTCGGCCAGGTCAGCTCCATAGGTACGGCTGATCTCCAACGCCTGCTGGTACAGCGGCAGCGCCTCGCGGGACCGGCCGGTGGTGCTGAGCACGACGGCGAGGCGCACGGAGACGATCGCCCGAAGTCGGGTCACATCCATCAGTCCTTGAAGAGCAAGGCTCTCGCGAAAGGCCGCCTCGCCTTCCTGGTACTCTCCCCCCCCCCCCCGCAATCAGGCACAGATCACCCTGCACGTACCGGATCCGCGCGAGAAGGGCGAGGTCCTCCTGCTATCGCGACGTGGTGGCAGCGCTGTCGAGCATTGCCCGCAACTGCTGCGTCGCCCCCCCAGTCCTCCAGAACCGCGGTCAGCGTGACAATGAGATCCACGGCCGGGCGCGCGAGCCCGGCCGTGGAGAATGCGGCGTCGATGGCGCCGAGGGTCAGGGAGCGGGCGGAGTTGAGCCAGTCCCGGATGCCTCGGCTCCCGCCTTCCAGAGCGAGGGCGGAGACGGACGGCTCATGCAGCGGATCGGGCAGCTCGTCACCGGGCTCCAGTTCCCGCACCGCGCTGCGCACCGTGGCGAGCAGGAGGTCCAGCAGCCGGCGCAGCGCGGCCGTGCGCAACCGGCTCAAACGCCTCCGATACCGTCCCGAAACCCTCAACGGCTTCATAGCCGGCACCGGCCTGACCCTCGACACCCCAACCTCACCCTGACGAGCCGAAGTCAGTAATGTCAGCGGTCATGCATTTCCCCAGTTTCGGCCGCTTGAGCGTCACGGGAATTCGGCTCTGTCGAAGATCTTGTGATCAGAGTCCTGCCGAACCTCGATAAGCAAGGTCCTGCTGTGATCAGCGGATCTTGACGGACCCGCAGGTGAATGGGGATGTCTCAAGGATCTCTGGCGTCAGACGGACCTTGGTCATCATGTCCGCGAGGGCGAAGGCTGCGGCCACTGACTGGTCCATCTCCGGCTCTTCGGTGCCGAAGTGGAAGCCGACGCGGCGCATCGTCTTCAGTTGGTCATCGGGGGTGCTGCCCCAACGGGAATCGGGGAACATCGGCTCGAAGACCAAGCGCATCGTGGCGTCCTCGGCCCAGAGGAATGAGTCCACGCCGTTGATGTTGCAGAAGTGCGAGACCCAGGTAGTTCCTGCGGAGGCTGGCAAAGCCCGTTCCTCGCTGACACCGAGATAGCCGTTCGGCTCGATCATCAAGGTCCATGAGTCGATGGCGGTCATCGCGATCAGCTGCTGCGTGTCGCCCAGGTCGTAGGCGGCCTCGACGACCGCTGTCACTCCGGTCAGCGCGGGGTGTTCTTCTCCATTGAGGCGTTGCAGCAGCTCGGAGGGCGCGAGGTCGTTCACGAGCGTGAAGCAGTACGCCTCGGCCAGGTCTGGGAATCTGTCCTCGAACCACAGGTAGTCAGCAGCAGTCACCGTCATGACGCAGATCCTCGCCCATGCGTCCGACAGCGCGGCGCGAGGGGTGCGATCGTGTGATCGGGAGCGGACTGGGTCAGGACGCGAGGAGTATGCGTCGACGGAGCAGGTCGAGGTTGGCGCGGCCATAGCCCTTGCGCTTGAGGAGCTTAAAAGTTACGTGGAATCTGCCGGGGTGATCACGTCTCTCCGGTGCAACCACGGACTTGGGAGATGTGTTGAGCGGCACGACGGTGCTGACGGAGAAGTGGCCGGTGCTCGGCCGGCGCGAGCAGGCGGCAACCTGGCTGACGATCTGGACGGATCTCGGTCGTGCGCCCCGCACGATCGATGCCTACACCCGCGAGCTGGCCGAGTACCTGCTGATGTGCCGAGAGCTTCCCGACCAAGCCGCGGACCCCGCGCACCTTCCACGCGCTCGCCCCGCTGCTGCCCGACGACGTCCGGCGAGACACTCGCCCGCTGCCACGAAGGCCTTCACCCTCGACTCCCCGCAGCCCTCGAGGCCGTCATCAACCGGCTGACGGTCCTGTGCGACGACGAGGACTTCGGCGAAGTGCCGCAGCCCTCGCCGACTCTCGCCCCACAACTCGCTCACTGAGCCCGCGGGCGCCGGCCGTTCAGGAATCGAGTTTGTGATCACTGATTGGTGCCGTAGACTCGGACTCACCGACGCGGGGTGGAGCAGCTCGGTAGCTCGCTGGGCTCATAACCCAGAGGTCGCAGGTTCAAATCCTGTCCCCGCTACCACGAACGTCGAAGGGGCGGACGCGCAGCGCGTGTCCGCCCCTTCGACGTTCTTCGCCCCCACACGCCTAGGAGTGTGCAACCCGGCGCCCGCCAGAACACCGCGCGCCTTGTTGGAAAGTGTGTTGGGGGCAACCACTCACGAAACGACTACTCGCAGAACGCGTTCCTCGGCAGCCCCGTGCACGGACGCTCCATGCTCACCTGCGCCTTGAGCGGCGCCAGGTCGAGGCCGGTGCGCTGCGGATAGGCGGCGTCCGGGATCGGGCACGGGCCGAAGCCCGCCGCGCACACCAGCTCGGCGAAGAGCAACTGGTCGTCGCCGACGCCCGCGCCCTTGCCGCACGGCGGGCCGTCCACAGTGCCGCTCTGGATCGACTCCGGGTCGCTGGTGAGGGCGGTGCCGCCGGTCCCGTGGTTCCCGTAGAAGCAGTTGTGCGGCGCCGTCGTCGACTCGTTGGCGACGTCCGCGTTGGTCGGGTTGCCGAAGAAGCCGTTCCGGCTGAACTCGTTGGCCGCCACAACGTTCCCGTAGGACGTGAACACGCAGACGCCGGGCAGCTGCGTCCCGCCCTGGCAGCTGCTGACCGGCGGCGGTGTCTCGCTGTCCGGGAAGTCGTGCAGGACGACGCCCCAACTGCCCTGCTGCTGGATGCGGTTGCCGCGGACGGTGTCGCCGTGGCCGCCCGAGATCTCGATGCCCGCACCGATGGCGCCCGCCAGCCCGGAGAGCGGGGCGTTCGGGTTGTTGTTGTCGTGGATGAAGTTGCGCTCGATGAACGTGCACGAGCGCTGCGGTGCACCGGGGCAGCTGCCGTTCTGGGGCGGGGGCGCGTCGTCGTTGTTGAGCGAGTTGGCCACGATCCCGGTGCGGTTGTGGTCGAACTCGGAGTCCTTGATGGTGTAGCCGCCCGAGTTGGTCCCGGAGAAGCCGATCGCCGAGTTCTGTCCGTGCGCGTCGAGGAGTGTCACGCCGCAGATGTCGCGGCACGCGCCCACGTAGTAGTCGGAGTCGCCCATGTTGGACGCGTAGGTGTGTGCGATCTCCGCCGGGCCCGTCGCGTTGGACGCGAAGATCCCGTACTGCGCCATCGACGCGTTCGGGTCGGCCGCGCCGTAGCCGGAGGTCGCGGTCAAGTAGGCGCCGCGGTAGCCGTGCAGACCGATCTGCCCGCTGCCGTCGCCGCCGTTCCACCAGATCTCGTTGCCGCCGTTGCCGCCGCCGGAGAGGTAGTTGCAGACGGTGAGGTTCTCGATGGAGACGTCGTCGGCCTTGGCGACGACGACGCCACTGCGGCCGGTGGTGTCCTGCAGCGCGGGGTCGGCCGGGCAGGGCTGCGCCGCGCTGCCGTTGCTGCCGTCGACGACCACCCGGTTGCGGTCGAGCCCGCGGAGGTGGACGCCGGGCGTGGCGATCAGCACGCCGGCCTCGCCGGTGGCCTTCTCGTGGTAGACGCCGGGCCAGACCAGCACCCAGTCACCGCTGCGTGCGGCGTCGACGGCGGCCTGGATGGTCCCGTACTGATGCGCCGAGCTGCTCGGGCAGGCGACGGTGGTGCCGTTGCACACGAGCAGCACCTGCGGACCTCCCCGCTCGTACGCGGCCGCCGCGGGGGCGAGCCCGCCCGCCGCCAGCGCCAGCGTTCCGAGCAGCGCCATCAGGGGTCTGGTGCGGCGGGGAATCAGTCTCTGTCTCACAGCAATCCTCCATCGGAGAAGCAAATCTGACGTTATATCAGATTCGATTTCAGCCTCCGGTCCGGCCCGGGGGCAGTCAATCAGCCACGCAGAGCCGTTCCGGCGAACCGTCCTCACCCGAATCCGCAGGTGACAGGCCGTCGCTCACGGAGGCGCCACGTACGCAAGGACGGCGCCGGCAGGATTCGCGGGCGGACCCTGGCTCATGTCGCCACATACCCGCACCAGCCGACCCGACAGGATGGAGGCCTCGCCGGCCCCGAGCGAGCCCGTGGCCGCTTTCCTTCGAGGACGGACGCCGTCGGGCCGGCGCCCGGTGCCGGCGGCGCACGCTCGTCACCAGGCACGAAGGACAACCGATGCCCCTCCGCGAGATCAAGCCCGGCAACCGCGGCTTCCTCTACCTCAACTCCCACCCCGAGGGCTGCGCCGGCCGGCCCGACACCACGCGAACTGGATGTGCCGGTGACGGCCCGCCTTCTGCCGCTCGTCGGCGTCCGACAAGGCGGGACGGGCTTCGCACCGCGCTGATATCGGAGTGCGCACAGGCCCGGGAAAGTGACACAGTCACTGCCGTGACCTTGACGAACGTGCTCGTCGACTTCGCCCGAACCGGCAGGATCGGTCCGCTTCACTGCGGAATGCCCCTGGCCGAGGCTGAGAACCTCCTCGGCCCGGGGCGGCCGCACCCCGCCATCCTCATGAAGGGGCCCGACATCGACGGCTACCCGTACTCCTGGGGCGAACTCAAGCTGGAGGTCACCCAGCGGGCGGTCAGCGGCATCTGGCTCCACCTCTGGCCCGGTTCGACAGCGAAGCTCCCCGCTCTCGTCCTGCCCGAATCAGAGTCGTTCGAGGCCACTGTGCTCCGCGAGGAACTGGTCACGGCCCTGGACACCGCAGGCTGTGAGCATCACGTCAACGACACCCTCACCTTCGGCCAGCAGTCCAGCATCCTCACCCGGCCCGCTGCCGTCTACGCGGTCTTCAGCCTCCCGGGCCGGGACAACCACGTGCCTCACCGAGACCGTCACTACCTCGACGTGATGCACAAGCACACGGCTTGACATCGCTGATTCCACAGAATGATTCGCGTGACATGGCCTTCGACCTGGCCCGAGCTCCAGGTGCTGGACAGTCCGGCGACGACGGCGTCCTGGTCGCGGCGGAGGCCGGCGACCAGGGAGTGGAGGGCGGGTAGGTCGTCGGCGAGGACTCGGGTCATCCACGCCCGGAAGTCCTGCGCGAAGCCACCCGCCGGGCCGCCACCGGCCATCGCGCACGGCTCGCGCCGGGCGAGAAGCCCAACCGCAAGCGGATGGCCACCGTGGCCTGCGTCTTCGACACCCGGCCCGCCCCCAGACGCCCACACGACGTGATCCACCCACCCGGCGGCCGCAGCGGCGAACGCCCCGCCCGCCCGGGGCCGAAGGCTGAGAACAAGTGGTGCACCGCCTCCCCGGTCCGCCCGCCCGAACTGGGGGTACCCCCTCTGGGGGAGTCATCGCCGACGCCTTCGACCAAGCCCAGGCCCGCGATCCCAAGCACCTACGCCCGTGGGTCGTCCTGGTCGACGGCGCCCGCCACCAGCTTGACCTGATCACCGCCGAGGCCGCTCGACGCGGCGTCAAGGTCCACGTGCTGCTGGACTTCGTGCACATGGCCGAGTACGTGTGGGCTGCCGCCCACGCCTTCCACAAACCCGGCACCACCGAGGCCGAGGCCTGGGCGGCCGACCATCTGACCACGATCCTCGCGTGCCACACCGCCCGCGCCGCCGCCGAGATGACCGCCCACGCGGACCGGGAACACCTATCAGCCGCCCGGCGCGAGGCCGTCAACGCCTGCGAGCGCTACCTGACCGGCCACCTCGACCAGCTCCGATACGACACGGCACTCGAAAACGGCTGGCCGATCGCCGCCGGCGCCGTCGAGGGCGCCTGCCGCCACCTGATCGCCGACCGCCTCGACATCACCGGCGCCCGCTGGGGCCTGCACGGAGCGGAAGCCGTCCTACGACTGCGCGCCCTCGTCTCCAACGGCGACCTCGACCCTTACTGGCGCTTCCACGCCGCCCGCGAGCACGAACGCCTCTACCCAGCGCCCGACCAGCACAACTACACCCTCACCGCTTGATCGCGGCCGTCACTCGAAACGAACCGCACCCCGACTGATCAGCCGCGTCTTCGGCTCACGCATCGATCTCGGTCCGAACGGCATGCTCGGTCTCCGGCGGACGCGAGAGGAGCTGACGACGAGGGCGTGCGCCGCCCCGCCGTCAGCGTTCCCAGGCGGTGGTGAGTGCGGCGACCGGGTCGGCTTCTGCCGGGGCGCACGGCCACCAGTCGCCGTTCTCCCGCCGGTACGGGTACCAGCGGCCGTCCGGGCCGAGGCGGAGCTGGAGGCCGGTGTCGCCGAGGGTGAGGCGGTTGCGCCAGGCCCGCAGTGGCGTCGGGGCGCCCGGGGCATCCCGGGGTGCCATGTCGGTGAGCGCCTCGGTCACCGCGGTGCGGGCCGAGGCCATGACGGCCGGGTCGGCCGGCCCGGGCTCCTCGGCGACGGCCATCCCGACCGCGCCACCGTGGCGCCAGGCTCGGGTGAGCCGGGCGAGCTCCAGGGGGCGCAGTCCGGTACCGGCCTGTAGTCCGTGGAACCAGTCGGGGTCGCGTTGGGTGGCGGTCAGACGTACCGCGTCCTGGCGTTGGGCGAGTGCGAGGGACGAGTGGTCCCCGGCGAGAAGCGATCGGGCGCGGGCGGCGGTGTCGGCGGTGAGGCGTTCGAGGTCGCCGCTGGTGAGCCCCGATCCCGTGGGGGGATCGGCGGGCAGCCGGCCGTCCGCGGGTCTCGCGGCGGACCGGGCCTCGGGCAGGCGCGGCTGCGGCAGACCGGGCTGTTCCTGCGTCCAGCGCGCGTACGCGGCAGCGGCCGGGATCCCCGCCGGGACCTCCTGGGCAGCGGGCCGTTCGGCCGTCCGCCGCTCGCGCAGGGCGGTGAAGACCTGCTCGCGGTCCCGGCCGCGCAGGGCGAAGAGCACGAACGGGTCCTCGTCGATGCGGGCGGCGATCGCGTAGCACAGCGCGGCGGCGTGCTTGCACGGGTAGCCCCAGTCGGGGCAGCTGCACTCGGGGTCGAGCTCGGTGGGCGCGGGCAGCAGGGGTACGCCCGCGGTGCGCGTGTCCTCGACCAGTTCCGCGGGCATCTCGCCGTCCAGCAGTGCGGCCACGTGGCCGGCCCGGGTGGCGATCGCGTCGAGCAGGGTGTCCCACTGACGGTCCGTGAGCGGAGGGACGTGCACGGCGGAGCGGTAGGGCCGGGGGCGGCTGCCCTGCACCGGGGCCTTCATCTGCCCGGGTGCGACCACGACCTGACCGACCATGCCCTTGCGGGCGTAGGTGCGGCCTCGGGCCAGCCGGCCGGAGTCGAGGGTGGAGTCCTCCAGGGCGGTGACCCAGGCCTGGCCCCACCAGGTGGCGGCGAACGCGCGGGAGCCTCGGGTGGGTGCTCGACGGGTCGCCGGGCTCATGCGCCCGTCTCGCTTCGCTCGACAGGGGCATTCGCCCACGCGCACCTCTCGATCATTCGCTCCCCCAGCCTCCGGCCGGGGTGCCCCCATCGCTCGCTCATGACTGCCTCCTCAGGGCCACCAGTTCGGCCAGTTCGTCGTCGCCCAGCTCGGTCAGCGCGGCCTCGCCGGAGCCGACCACGGCCTCGGCCAGAGCACGCTTGCTCTCCAGGAGCCGGGCCACCTTGTCCTCCACGGTGCCCTCGGCCACCAGTTTGTGGACCTGCACCGGCCGGTCCTGGCCGATCCGGTAGGCGCGGTCGGTGGCCTGGTCCTCGACGGCCGGGTTCCACCAGCGGTCGTAGTGCACCACATGGGTCGCGCGGGTGAGGTTGAGCCCGGTACCGGCCGCCTTGAGCGACAGCAGGAAGACCGGGACCTCCCCCGCCTGGAACGCGGCCACCATCTCCTCGCGCCGGGCCACCGGGGTGCCGCCGTGCAGGTACAGCGGGGCCATCCCGCGCTGCACGAGATGATGTTCGATCAGCTTGGCCATCTGCGTGTACTGGGTGAAGACCAGCGCCGACTCCCCCTCGGCGACGATCGTGTCGAGCAACTCGTCGAGGACGTCGAGCTTGCCGGAGCGCCCGGTCAGCGGCCCAGCCTGGCGCAGGTACTGCGCGGGGTGGTTGCAGATCTGCTTGAGTCCGGTGAGCAGTTTGAGCACCAGGCCGCGGCGGGTGATGCCTTCGCTCTCGCGGATGCGCTCCATGGTCTCGCGCACCACGGCCTCGTACAGCGAGGCCTGTTCGGCGGTGAGCTGGACGATGCGCTCGGTCTCGGTCTTCGCCGGCAGCTCGGGGGCGATACCGGGGTCGCTCTTCTTGCGGCGCAACAGGAAGGGCCGCACCAGACGGGAGAGCCGCTCGGCGGCCTCCGGGTCCTCGCCGGACTCCACCGCCCGCGCGTGGCGCTCGCGGAACGCGGGCAGGGATCCGAGCAGCCCCGGCGTGGTCCAGTCCAGCAGGGCCCACAGCTCGGAGAGGTTGTTCTCGACCGGGGTACCGGTGAGCGCGACGCGGGCCCGGCCCGGCAGGGCGCGGAGCTCGCGGGCGGTGGTGCTGTAGGGATTCTTGACGTGCTGCGCCTCGTCGGCCGCCAGCAGTCCCCAGCCGACCTCCGCCAGGCGCTCCCGGTCCCGGCGCAGCACCCCGTACGTCACCAGCACGATCTCGTCGCCGGCCACCTCGTCGAGGTGCCGTCCGCCGCCGTGGTACCGGCGTACGGGGGTACCGGGCGCGAACTTCTCGGCCTCGCGCTGCCAGTTGCCGAGCAGCGAGGCCGGGCAGACCACCAGGGTCGGTCCGGCCGTCACCGGATCCGCCTGGCGGTGCAGGTGCAGGGCGAGGAGGGTGATGGTCTTGCCGAGGCCCATGTCATCGGCGAGGCAGCCGCCCAGCCCCAGCTCGCACATGTGCGCAAGCCAGGCGAGGCCCCGCCGCTGGTAGTCGCGCAGGGTGGCCTTGAGCGCGGGCGGCTGTTCGACGGCGCGTTTCGTCTCGGGGTCGCGGATACGGGCCACCAGCTCGCCGAGCGCGCCGACCGCCAGGCAGGGAACGGGCTCGCCGTCGTACTCGGTCTCCCCGGTCAGCGCCGCGGTGAGCGCGTCCATCGGGCTGAGCGGCTCCATCCGACGGCGCTTGGCACGGGCCACCAGCTTCGGGTCGGCGATCACCCACTGGTCGCGCAGCCGGATCAGCGGACGACGTGACTCGGCCAGGGCGTCCATCTCGGCCTCGGTCAGCTCCTCGCCGCCGAGCGAGACTTGCCAGCGGAAGTCGAGCAGCGTGTCGGTGTCCAGCAGGCCGCCGGCGGTACTGCCCGGGGCGGTGTGCTGCCCGATCACCGCCTGCGCGGTGAGTGCCTTCACCAGCTCGCGCGGCCAGTGCACGGCGATGCCCGCGGCGCCCAGCGCGTCGGTGGCATCGCCCAGCAGCTCAAGCGCCTCGTCGTCGGTCAGCCGCAGCTGGTCGGGCGCGGCGTCCTGGAGCAGCCGGCCCAGCGGCGCCCAGGCGCGGGCGCCGCGCCGCAGAGCCAGCAGCATCTCCGTCTCGGCACGCGGGCCGAGCAGCCGCTGGGCGGCCGCCGGGTCGGCCCATGCCTGGCCTGCCTCCAACACCAGGGCGGGGTCCTGGGCGGTGTGGAGCTGGAGCACGGCGCGGAACTGCTTCCGGCGGCTCTCAGGTGGGTCGACCCGCAGTGACACCGAGACATCGGCGACCAGTGATGCTTCCAGCTCCTCGGCCCAGGAACGCAGTTGGGGCAGGGGCCGGACTTCCCGCCAGGCGTACGGGAGTTCGCCGACCGCGAGCGGCGCGGCCGGCGTACGGGCCAGGGTGTCGGCCACGGCGTCGCAGAAGGCTCGCAGGAGCGGGGCGGGCTCGGCGATGCGCAGCGGCGCTGGCCCCGGCTGCGGCAGGCAGTGGGCGTGCGGTGGGAAGGCGGCAGCCAGCTCGTCCAGGGCCTGACGGTGCCCGGCGTCGTACGGCCCGGCCCGCCAGGTGTCGTACCCCTCGGGGCTGAGCCCCGGGTAGAGGCGGCCGTCGCCGAGCAGTGCCAGGGCGAGTCGCGCGGCGGCGGCCCAGGCGGGGACGGAGGGGTGCCCGGCGTCGGCGGAGAGCAACGCGGGCAGGGCGACGGCGGCCTCGACCGCAAAGCCCGGGACGGTACGGCGGCGCACCGAGCGTCCGTGCGGCAGCACCAGTTCGGCCGAGCGTGCGTCGGCGCCGGCCGGGGGCTGCGACGCCGGGGCGGCCTTGGCGTCGGCGGCTCGCCACAGGAACAACCGTCCATGGCGGGCCACTTCCTCGGGCAGGAACACCGCGGCCCAGCCGCCGCCGAACAGCCCGGTCACCCACGACACGGCCTCCGGAGCGGCAAGGGGCGGCAGAGCGCGCTGCCTCGGCACCTTGACTGTCACGCGAGCCATACCGGGAACGCCCCTTCGGTTCCGTCGTGTGTCACCGGCGCGACCTGGCCTTGTTGGCCGAGGTGCGCAGGCGCTTGGCCAGCTTCTTGTCGACGTCGCGCAGCGCGTCGCCCAGTGCGGTGAGCACGTCGGCGGCGGACGGATGTCCGCTGCGCCACAGCTCGTCGGCCACCGGGGAGAGTGTGGCACACAGCTCACCGTCCGCCTCGCCGACGAACTCGGTGAGCTCGCGCACGTCCGGGTCGGTCATCGCGGCGAACGTGTCGACCGTCAGCCACAGCGTGGTCAGCCCGTCATGCCCGCCCGTCTCCTCGCCGCGCGCGAAAAGGAACAGCGGGACCGTGCGAGCCGTGGCAGCGAGCTCCGCGCGGGGCGGCAGCGATACCGCAGGCAGCAGCTGCGGCTCGGCCTCACCGTCCGGAAAGCCCCCGAGATCGAGACTCGACCGCACCTGGTACCCCACGCGGCACTGGCCACACGTGCAGTGCGCCAGATCCGCTCCGGTGAGACGAGGACCGTCGCGCCGCACGAGGGCGCGATCCTTCCCGCCGCTGCGGCGCCGACCGGCCGGATCGGGAGTGCGCAGCGCCAGCGACTCCAGGGCGCGGCTGACCTCCCGGGCATCGAAGGCGGCCGGGTCATGGCCACGCTCGCGCAGTTCCCCCACCAGGTCCGCGAACACCTCCTCGGAGTCCGCCGACTCAGGATCCGCGAGCATTGCCAGAACGGTCTCCATGCCCCGGACCCCGCCGATGCCCTCGGCGGGCGGATCGGCCCGGCGGCCCCCCACGCAGCGGGCCGCACGCTCCCCGCTCCCGGCCGGCAGGACCTTCTCCGCGGTGACCCGATGGACCCAGTCATCACCGAAGTCGTAGGTGTAGTCAAGGCGATCGCCGACCTCCGAGAGGACATCCGCCACGGAGATCGACTCCTCGTCAACGCTCCCGAAGTACGACTCCTCCGCTGCATCGGCCGGACCGTACTCCCGGCCCAGACCGTCCTCGAAGCCGTGCAGATGGCTCTCGGTCCAGCCGAACGCCCGCTGGATCACCTCGTGCAGACTGCCCAGCGTGATGTCGGACGCCAGTACGACGCGGCGCCACAGCGGGGGCTTCGTGCCACGGAGCACGATCTTGAGCTGGTGCTCCGTCGTCTGCCGCATGCTCCGGGCCACCTCTCCGTACCCTCACCCACTCAGAGGACATCCTGGCGGCTGGGCCGACGCCAGGGCAAACCACCGCGGAAGGCGTGCCGGGCACGACGAACTCCACCTCGACGCCCGTCCTGCCGTCAGGCGATGCCGAACACGCGCAGCACGGCCACCAACGCCTCGGGAACCCGCTTGAACGAAACGAGTTGAGCCCGCCCACCTCCGCACCGGCTGTCAGTTCGGCCTGGCGTCACTCGAAGGAGTGATGCCAGAGTCCTCGACGCATTCCAGTCGCAGGTTCGGGTAGCGCTGCCTGATGACGCCGAGCAGATCACGGAGCGGCGTGGGCTCCCTTAAACTGGCCGCCCCTACTTGAGGGTTGGCCAGACCTGCTCAGTGTGGTTCCCCACCCCGCCCGCTGGCGGCTCCGCGATGACGGCCGTTGTCATCTGTGATGATCCCCCGGGATGATCACGGTCGTGACATTCCTCCTCCTGATCGCCCTGGCTGTCGCTCCCGGGCTCGTCTATCGGGTCGGCCCTCGCCTGAGGCGGGTCGGCCTGACGTTCTGGGTCCGTGCCCGGTTCGACCCGGCCGTCCATGGGCTCCCACCTCGTGAACAGTTCGACGCGCACCGGGCCGGGCAGCCCCCGTCCGCGGACCGCTCCAAGGAGATACAGGCCATCGCGCACGACGCGCGGGAAGGTGATTGGCGGCCGGCGGCCGCCTATGTAGACGCCGCGGGCCAGGACTGGGACGAACGCTGGTCCCGGCTGGAAGTCCTGCAGCAGATCGCCGACGAGGGCGACACCTGGCTGGACGACTGGCTCCGGGCCCGACCGGACGACTGTACCGCCGCCACCGTCCACGCCCAGTTGCTTGTCCACCGCGCGTGGGCGATACGCGGTGACGGATACGCCCACGACGTTCCCGCCGGCCGGATGGCCCGGTTCATGGTCCAGCTGAACGCCGCGATGGAGGCCGCGCGGAAGGCCGCCCCGCTCGCGCCCAAAGACCCCGGCCCCTGGGTGGTCATGGTCACCGCCGCCCGCGGACTCCGGTACGAGCACGACGAGTTCCGCCCCCTCTGGAAGGAGCTCGTCACACGCGCCCCCTACCACTACGCGGGCCACTGCCAGGCCCTGGAGTACTGGTGCGCGAAGTGGGCCGGCAGCCGCAAGCTGATGATGAAGTTCGCCGAACGTGCCGCGCGCAACGCACCGGCTGGCAGCCCGCTCGCCGGGATCTACCTGCACGCGTTGCACGAACTCGCCCGACGCTCCGGCCTCTCGGCCCTCCCTTCCTCGCACACGGCCAAGGACCTGCTGGAGAGCGTCGCCCGGTCACTGAACCAGGTCCCCGACGAAGACCAGCGTGTCCACCGACTGCGGCACCTACTGGCGCAGTACCTGGTCAAGGCACGGCGTTACGACGCCGCACTGGAACAGTTCCGTCTGATCGGCCCGTGGTGCGGCGCGGAGCCGTGGACGAAGGAGCGCAACCCCGTCGCCGCCTTCGACCTCGCTCGGGGCACCGCCGCGATAAGAGCCCGGCAGAACTGACGCGCCGCTCTCTCACCTCCCCAGACACCGCAAAGCGCAACGATCTTGGAGAACGAACGGCGATGGGGATTCTTGCGAATCCTCATCAACGTCGGCCCCGCGCTCTCGGGGGTCAGCCCCTTCGAGCGCGCAGCACCCGAACGGCCATGTCTTGCCGTTGGTCAGCTGGCTTCACATCTACGACGATCCCCGATCTTCCCACCTACGCCGAACTTCCAGTGCACTCCAGCTGTCCTACGCGCGCTTCGAGTTCGGCGGGCACGTACCAGCCATCGGTAGCGGGTGTCATGTAGAGGCGGGCTTTGAGGCCGAGGAGGAGCTGGCGGCGGTGTTCCTGGTTGGCCTGGGCCCAGGCGTCGGCGAAGGTCTGGCCGGTCTCGACCTCGAACCAAGCGGAGGGGCGTTGTGGGAGGGCGGCGAGGCGGCGGCGTTCGTCGACGAGGACTTCGAGGGCTTCGGAGTATTCGTCGTCACCGCCGGGGTAGTCGAACAGGCCTCGGCGTTTCTCCTCGCGCAGGTCGCGCATGGCCTGGGTGACGTGGTTGAGCTGCTCGGTGTGGTCCTCGCCGGGGATGAACCTGCGCACCGTCATCGCCATGCCTGCCAGGCGCTCCACCAGGCCAGCGATCGCGGCGCTGACCCGCTCCCCCTTCACGGACTGGCCCTTGCAGGCCGGCTTGCCCGCCGTCTTCGCGCACCGGTAGTACTCGTAGATCCGGCCGTTCTTCGCGAGGTTCACCTGCCGGTAGAACCGGTCCTCGCAGCGGTCGCAGTGGACCACCCCCAGCCACGGTGAGGCCCCGTTGGAGCGTTCCTTGGTCACCGATCGCTCGTCCATCGCCGCCTGGACGGCGGCCCATTCCTCCTCCGTGAACAGGGGCTCGGTCATCCGGACAAGAGCGAGTGGCGTCAGGACCCGGGCCACGACCCGGCGAACGGCGACAGCAACTGTACGAGCACGTCCACGCGACGGAGGTGTGAGGGCGGCGCGGGCTGGGAAGGGGTGGACGGCTCGTCGCTGTGCTGCCGGATCGTCACCGTCCGTCCCCGGAGCGGGGCGGGCCGCCGCCCTGGTCGGTCGGTCTGGCGGCCCGCCACCACGCGCTGCGGCCTGGTTGACCCGCCGGATGCCGGTGCGGAGGCTTCCCAGAGCCCTGCTCGGGGGCTGTCGGGCCAGAGGGTACCGGCGGATCCGGTTGCGGCTCTGTCGACCCCGCAGGGCCTGGAGCACCAGCGGATGCTGCGCGCTGACGGGGGGAAGGACTGCGAGGCGGCCCTGTCAGCGGATCGTCCAGGTGTCGTTGCCGGCGATCACCGCAGCGAGGTCGCCCGGCCCCTTCTCGGCGATGGCCCGATCCAGCTGGCTGTCCATCAGCTCGTCGTAGACTGGGCGCGTGACGTTCCGCAGCACGCCGATCGGCGTGTGGTGCAGGGTGTCCGCGTCGGCGATCCGGGAGAGCGCGAAGGCGGTGGCGGGGCTCGCCGCGTGGG
>NZ_JBHTTU010000065.1:0-24476 GCF_042794375.1 Kitasatospora sp. NPDC056531
GTGAACGACTGGACGATGGGAGCCGTATGAATCGAGAGGTTCACGTACGGATCTGAGAGAGCCGGGGGGTGAAACTCCCCCCGGCTACTCGCTAAGCCGCCTTTTCGGGCCGCCGGAAAATCCGACAACCCCCTTCTGTCCCTCCCTCTTCCCTGGTTGCTGGTGGGTGGATGCGGCCCTGGGTGACGGTCCGGACGGCAGGGGGTCTCCACCCTGCGGGGCCGTGATGGATGGTGAGCGCCCGGCGAAGGCCGGACGCGACCACCCCGCGGCCTGCCGGCGCCGCTCGCCCGGGACGGCGGCGATCGCGGCAGCAGCCGCCAGGAGGACGAGCCCGCCGCCCTGGCCGACGCCGCCGAGGCCACCGGACCGGGCGCCCGTCCCGTCCCAGCCCGCGCCGGGTCCCTACCGCACCGGTGACGCTGCGCGCGCCACCGAGCCGGACCCAGCGCCGCCGTCCCGGCTCCCCACGGCCTCTCTATGCGCCGCTCCCGCGCTTTGGGTCCCGTCGGTCCAAGGCAGCCCCGACGGACCCAACGGCAGCAACTCGGTACGCACCAGCACACCCCGATCATCCACCACCTGGCCGGCGCGGTAAGGGACAGCCCGGGCAGGACGGTCGACTCAGGACGCCCAGGTGCGGCGGCGTGTGCGGTACGCCGTCAGTGCGGCGGCGGTGAGGGTGGCCAGGGCGAGAGTCAGACCGGCTACCAGGACCGGGTTGACCCAGGACGGGACCAGTTCGCCGTCGGGGCCGCAGCGCATGCTCAGTGGGAACGTCCGGGTGGTGATCCGGTCTGCCGGAAAGCCTCGGGCGTTGCAGTATTTGCGGGCGGACATCCACACCGGACCGGACATCAGACCGGTGCTGACGGCCTCGTACGCCGCGGAGAGGCCCAGGAGGGACAGCCGGACGAGTGTGCCGGTGTCGAGGGGCGGCCGTCGTACGCGACGGGCGCGCAGTACCCGGTGCGCGACCACGAGGGCACCGATCACGAGGAGGACCGGTGCGATCACCAGGCCGAAGAAGACGAGGCCCGCGACGACCACGCTGGCGTCGTCGTCACCGGAGGCCGTCTGGAGCAGAGAGAGCGCTTGGGGCACGAACGGGGGGACGCGCCACCGGTGCCGAACGGTTCTCCGAGCAGGGCAGGAGGCGCCCACCGAGGCTCCGTCCATCGCAACCGACGAACCAGCTCTGAGCATCGGCCGAGGCGCGAACCAGCATCCCGCCCCCCGAAGACGACCACAGTCGCCGAGTGACGTCATTTCTGGTGAACATCCGCAGCGCTCAAGATCGCCAGCTGCTGCCCAAACCGCTGACCCCGCCGTGGTGGTCGTCGAGGGCCTGGTATTGGGTGAGGGTGGTGCGGTGGGCCTGTTCGGCTTCCTCGTAGCGCCGCAAATCCCACAGCGCGTTGCCGAGGTTGTTCCAGACGGCGGCCTCTCCGGCCGGGTCGAGGCTGTCGCGTGGCGCGGTGAGGGCGACTTCGGCGACCTCCAAGCGGCTTTCGAGGTGGTGGCGCAGGCCGAGGTAGGGGCCGAGACAGGAGGGGAGGGCTTGGGCGATGTCGTGGTGGCCGTGGTGTGGGCGACCGTGGTGGCGCGAGGCTGGCGCAGACGGATGTCGAGCGCCGACGTGCCGTGTCAGTAGTGCCTGAGGCGCTGTGCATCGGGCCAGATGCCATCTGCAGGCATGTCCAGCCGGTCCGTCAGCGCCCGTCGCCACTCCGGCGTGGTGGTCGGCTCACCCCAGTAGTCGGTAACACGGATCGCCTTGCCCTCCTGGAGCTCTGCGATGCTGACGTTCCGGTAGAGCCGGCCATCGCCGTAGTCACAGGTCCACTCGACGACGATCACATCGTCACTCAGGTGGAGGCGGCGGCCTACTTCGAGGGTCAGTTCAGGGAAGTTTCCCTCGACTTCGCCGACGAGCTTGCTGGTGCGTACCACCTCGCCCATCTGCGGCCACTGACGCTCGACATCGTCGGCGAGAGGAACGCCGAGGATGTAGGCAAGTCGGGTGCGTTCGTTCGACTCTGCTGCTGGCTCACGCATAGCGGTGATTTCCTTCCGGACGCCGCGGGTGTGACACGTCTCCTGTTGTGATCACGATGGCATGCTCTACGCAGCCCGTCACACGGACGCGCTCGATGTGCGGACCCGTGGCGTTGTGGCCGGTGCCGGGGTCGAGGTCGGCCCGCCAGAGCGTGGCGCGCTCGACCTCACCCCGCGGCCGGAGGGCTGGGCCGAGCCACACCCGCTCTGGTCCGCCGACCTGGACGGGCAGCAGCTCACCGGCCCGGGCGGCCAGAGGTACGCCAGCCTGCTGGCCGCCACCCGCACTGGCGCCGGGCCGCACGCGTGACGGGCGGCAGAGCCTCGGCCTGGAGAATGGCGGTGCGGGAGAACGACCGCCGGCCGCACCCGACTGCGACCTGCTCCAGGTCTTCTGGTGCCCCTTCGACGCGCACGGCCCCACCGGGTACGACATGGCGCTGGACCTGCGGTGGCTGCGGTCGCGGGAGGTGGCCGAGGTGCTGGCCGCGCCGCCGCAGCCGCAGCTCGTCGGCTTCGACGGGTATGTGCCCGAGCCGTGCGTGCTGCACCCGGAGTAGGTGGTCACCTACCCGTTCGCCGGCCTCCTGCCTGAGGACCTGTGCGCCCGGATCGACGCCTGGGAGGAAGCCCTCGAGGACGAGGACCTCGACGAGGAGGACCTCGATCTCGACGAGGGCGCCGAGCAGCCGGAAGAGGAGGACGCGGCCGAGCCGGTCGGCTACCAGTACGACCTGTCCATCCCGCCGGGCTGGCGCGTCGGAGGCTTCGCCTCCTGGCACAAGACCGCCCCCTACCCGATGGACTGCCCGGCCTGCGCGACGCCAATGGAACTGCTGCTGACCGTCGACAGCTCGGAATGGGACGGCGGCAGCGGCAGCTGGACACCGGTCGAGGACCACGGCCTGCCCCCACACCCGCACGCCGCACCGACCCACGTCACCGTGGGCCGCTCGGGCGAACTCAACATCTTCGCCTGCCCCAACGATCCCGAACACCCGCACCGCTGGAGCATCCAGTAGACCAGAGCGGTCTCGTGCGCCGTTGGGCTTGCCACCGGCTTCGGGTCTACCAGGCCACCCCCAGGGCCTCCAACTGCCCGCGCTGCTCCAGGCTGAGCTTGTCCCGCCTTGCCTTCTGGTTGTTCAGCCAGGTGCCCAGCGACGTTCCGCCCTCCTTGTGGGACCTGGGCACACGCGCGTGACCCTCCCGTTCGACGAACGCCGTCAGCGCCACCAAGCCCTGGGCGAACCGGTCCGCGCGCGACACCTTCGGCTTGGCCTCAGCCGCCGCCTTGGCGGCCACCAGCTCGGCGTCGGCCTCGATGCCGATCGCGGCGAGCAGGTCCTGCTGGTCCGCCTCCAGACCGGGCCAGCCGGCCCGCTGCGCCCGCACCCAGCGGCCGAGCTGCTCGCCCTCGAACACCGTGCCCAGCGGCAGCTGCGCCCAGTCGACGCGGCCGTCGGCCTCCAGCCACCACTGCCGGGCGGTGGCGTAGGTGCGCTGCCAGGTGATCGGCCAGGCCGGGCACCACCACGGGTGTCGCTGCCCGGTCTTTCTGAGCGGTGAGACAGAGATGAGCTGCGGGTTCGCAGTCTTGATGGGTGACGTCTGTGGCGGTACGCAGATCGGTAGTGGGTCTTACGCAAGTTCCTTGGTTCGGTCATAAGTTCTCCACCTGCGCTTTAGCCGACGGAGGCATGCACTGCGCACCTCCAGCGGGTGGAACGCAGTCCAAGAGGGCGGCTTTACTGAGCGCCCGCGCGAGGTGGGCGGCGCAGTGCTGGGTCGGCTTCCGACTGGATCTGACGGTGCGTCAGAGGCGATCGAACACCACCAGGCACCAGAGGGCCGCAGCCATTGTCACCGCACAGAACGCGGCGAGGCCGACCAGCGCCCCCAGGGACGCGCGTGTCCCGGCGCGGGAGGGCTCTGTCGGGTCGTAGTACACGACGCAGGGTTCACCGGGCTTCGTCTCGCGCTTGCACGAGCACAGGGCGGTCCGCTGCACGCCGTCCGGAGTCCGAAAGCGGACCGTGGCGGTATGGCTGGTGTTGGCGACACCCATGGAGCCCCGGCTGGTCCGCGAGCTGACGCTCACCACGGTACCGGGCGCCGGGACGCCGCGCCGGTACAGCGGGAGCTCCCTGACGATCATCACCGCGGCCCCGACCGCGGTGGCCCCCAGCGCGCCGGCGGTGGCCAAGGCCGGCGCATGGTTGGCGGCGTAGTCGTATCCCCAGAAGGCCAGGCCCAGCAGGGCAACCAGCACGACCCAGAGGCAGAGAGCCGCCAGGGCCTTCCGCACCATGCGACACCTCCACTGCGCGATCCAACTCCACAGTGGCACAGACCGTTTGGCCTGGATAGCCGAATTCATGACTCAGGATCAGTCCGGCCCTGCTGCGTTCCCGGACCAGCACCAGGCTCACCACCGCCGCGGCCCACGCCGGCGAACCCGGCGGTGAGGAAAGACGATCGGAACGGCGCGCCAGCCGCGCGGCTCTTCGGCACCTGGTTCCGGACTGGCGCGGCCCAGCAACCGGGCCTTCGGCGCTCTGCAGGAGGCAGTCCGGGCCGCTCGGCCCTCGCAAACCGAAAACGGGAACGCAGCGAACGATGCGGCCACCATCTGAAGTGGGCGCTTCTTCGGCGACAAGCTCTCCTACCCCGACATCGCCGCCTACGCCTTCTTCAAGTAAGTGTCCCGTCTCAGTTGATCTTTGCCGGTGGCCTGGCCGCCCGGCTGGACAGGTACAACCGGCACCCAGAGGTCGCAGGTTCAAATCCTGTCCCCGCTACTACCAGGGCCGGGGCCGGCGCACGATTGCGCTGGCCCCGGCCCTGTCCGTTGGTCAGCTGGTGGTGCGAGCGGGCCCGCGCGGAGGGCAAGCTGACCGCCCGGCAGGTCGCCGTCGGGACGCCCTGCACGTCTTCGCCCAGGACACCCGGATCGACCGGTGCGCCTGCCTCGCCGCGACGGGGAACGCACTCTGACACGGCTCTGTGACGACCCTGGGGCCGGTGGTGGGAGTAATTGTCAAATGTTGCCTGGGCGAAGCTGTGCCAGCCTCGCCCGCGGTGCTCTCCGGGGGTTCCCAAGGTGTCACTCGGAGGGTGTCGAGGAGACCCGGCCGAAGAACCGTCCGGCCATGTCGGCCCCGATGATGGCGCCGTCGGCATCGCGGGTGAGGAAACCGCGCTGGCCGATCAGGCCGCCGCCGGTGACGATGTACTCGTCGCCGCTCCCGGGGAGCAGGCCGAGGCTGGCCGGCGGCAGGTCCGCCGGCAGTTCCCTGTCGGCTGCCGCGCGGATCTCCGGCTTGATCCGGCATTCAACCGTCATCGTGTCGCCGTCGGTGTCGATGATCAGCGTCATGAATTCATTCTCGTAGTGCCCGGTGATCTCCTGGGCGCGCTGCGGGTCGTACGGGAGCGGGTCGGGGTCGCGCTCGACCACGCCAAGGTAGTGTTCGAGCGCCCAGCGGAGCACGGCCTGGTTGAACTCCAGGCCGTTGTCGGGCCCGGCGTTGGACGCCGCCACGACGGCGAAGTCCCGGTCCGGGACCAGCAGCAGGTTGGCGAACTGTCCGTTGGTCGATCCGCCGTGCCCGACGGTGCGCACTCCGTCCACGTCGCGCAGGAACCAGCCGAGGCCGATGGCGTCGCCGAGCGTGGAGCCGTGCAGCTCCACCGTCGGCTCCTGCATGCGCCTCGCCAGGTCACCGCCGCCGAGGTGGAACCGGGCCCAGCGCAACTGGTCGGAGACCGAGGACACCAGGCCGCCGCCCGGGTTGTTGCCGCGCGTGTCCTTCCAAGTCCGGGCGACCTTGAGCGCCCCTTCGCTGAGGTTGTGGCCCACGGCGAACCGGCGGGTGATGGCCTGTCCGGCGGTGAAGACGCTGTCGGTCATGCCGGCCTGTTCCAGGACGAGTGAGGCGACAGCGGCCTCGTAGGTCGCGCCTGTGACGTTCTCGACGACCCGGCCGAGCAGGTTGTAGCCGAGCTGGCTGTAGGAGGCGCGGCCCCCGACTGGGCCGATCAGCGCCACCTCGGCCATGTTGGTCACCTCGCGGGCCAGCGCGTCGTCTCCGTCTCCGCTGTCGAAGACCATCCGGGTGTCCAGCCCGGCAGTGTGGTTGAGCAGGTTCAGGATGGTGATTTGCGCGGCCGCGTCCTCATCGGGGAGCCGGAGTTCGGGAACGTAGCGGCGCACTGGCGCCTCCAGCTCAACTCGGCCCTGCTCGACCAGGCGCATGATCGCGGTCGCCGTGTAGGTCTTGGTGACCGAGCCCAGCACGAAGAGTGTGTCCCGGTCGACGGGGAGCGGGTTGTCGATGTTCGTCACGCCGTGGCAGACGGTCAGCTCCCGTCCGTCCACCCGGACTCCCACCGCCGCACCGGGGATGCCGAGCTCCGTGGCCTTCTCCTCGACGAACTCCGCCAGCGCATCGTGTGACATCTCGATTCCCCCTCGATCGGTGTGGCTCTCGCACGGCGCCTCGGGCGTCGCGGCGACTTGCACTGTGTTCAAGTGGAGGCTAGCGAACGACTTGAACACTGTGCAAGAGGTTTCTTGAACGGCGTGCAAGTCGAGGGCTATCGTGAATCCATGCCCCGCAACACACTGACCCGCGAACAGATCCTCACTGCCGCCATCACCCTGCTGGACGCCGAAGGGCTGGAGGGCCTGAGCATGCGGGCACTGGGCCAGCGGCTGGGCTCGGCGGCCACCGCGGTCTACTGGCACGTGGGCAGCAAGGACAACCTCATCGCTCTCGCCGGCGACCAGCTGTGGCACGAAATCGCGCTGCCCGACCCCGACGGGGTCGGCTGGCGCACGGCGGCCACCATCATGGCCACCGACCTGTATGCAATGCTCACCCGCCACCCGTGGCTGCTGCAGGCCTTTGGCTCCCTCCTCATGTTCGGCCCCGGCAAGGCCCGCCACGACGACCACCTCCTCGCCATCTACGAAGCCGCGGGATTCGCCGGCCCCGCAGCCGACCAGGCCGCGGCCGCCGTTTTCACCTTCGTTCTCGGCAACGCCCTCGGCCCAGCCGCGACAGCCTCACTCACCCGCAAACTGCGGCGCGAAGGCAGCGGTGACGCCGAACAGGCCATCAGCGAAGCCCAGGCCGAGGCTCGCGAGATCGCCGTACAATTCCCTCGGCTGCGCGCCCGCCTCGACACCCACAGCGCCGACTACGGCGCGGCGCCCGACAACACTTTCCAAATCGGCCTTGAGGCCATCCTCGATGGGCTGGAGGCGCTGCAACGCGCGCCTACTCGGTGACCATCACGCGATTTTCGAGCAAGGGTCGCTCGGCCCACGGGTTCAAAGGCGGGGTGGTGGCGGGGGCCGGATCGGGGTGGTGAGAGAGGGTGCGGCACGCGGGCGGTTGTGCCTCGTACATGATCGGCCGGACCGTGCGGGACCTCGTCGTCAGCGACCCGAAAGGCTCCCTGCACGGCCGGCGAGCCAGACGGCGACGCGATGCTTTTCCTCGAGGTTGGCATAGGGACTTGTCGCGACCATGATCCACTCCAGGTGTCGCAGGACGTTCTCCGAGCGGTCTGGGTGGCGCACTACGAGCACGTCGATGCCGGTCTCGCCCGTCGAGGCGCAGACGTACACGCTGCCGTCCAGGGACATCATGGCGAAGCCCGGGTGGCCCGCGTGCACGCCGAGGAACGCCGATGCCGCCCCCCCGGCCCATGATGTCCCAGTGCTCCAGGAGCCGGACCCGGGCCCAGAGCGCCGGTGCATGGTTGGCGCTGTGCAGGTGCTGCAGAGCGGCCCGGTGCGAGCGGGTGCCCTGTGGAAGCTGCACGAGGAACTCGCGCCGATGGTCGAAAAGCGCTGAGGACACGGCGAGGTCGTACCAGTCCGCGTTGAGCCGCTCGACCAGCCGCGGGGTGTCGTACCGGTGGGAAAAGCCGCCGGCCACGTCCTCAGTGCCGTATCCGCGGACGAATGGCATCATGCCGTCTGGTACTGCGTTAGGGATCACCTTGAGGCCGGCTCGCCATAGAGGCCGGTACACCTTGCGGTCACGCTCCTGGATACCCATCGGTCCATGTTCTACCAGCGGTCAGCAACCCCCGGCCCGCCCTTTTCCTCCGCCTCCACGTGATCGGTCGGACAGCTCCTAGGCGGTTCGGATGGCCTGGTCGCAGCGTGGGCAGGTCCGGCTGCGCAGTTCGGGTGGCCACCAGTGTTGGCCGGGTTCGGTCGGCTGCCACGAATTCCTGACCATCTCGGCGGTGTCGAGGCCGCAGGCGGTGACGGGGCCGGGGCTGCTCGGCAGGTCCGGATCGGACGTGGCCGCGTGTACGACCACCAGGTCGGGCGAGCCGGGGTTCTCAAGGACGACGATCACGTTCACCGTTCCAGCCTCGGCGTACCGCGGCCGTGACGCACCTGCTCGTACGGCCGACCGGCCGGATCGATCGCAGGTCACGAGCGTCCGCGACGCCACGGTCGACGTGGTCGGTCACGTTGTGTCCAACTGCCAGTACGGCTCAGGTCGAGTTGAACGTCGCCAGCGTCGCGAACTGCTCGATCGTCATCATCGGGCACCCCCAGCCGCGGCCAGGACACCGTGGTCCAGAATCAGGGCATGCATGCGGCTCCTCTCGATGAGCGTTGAGTAACACGATGTAAGGAAGCGGGTTTTGATGTCGTCCGAGAAGAGTCCGGGGACCGTTGCCGCTGCGGCGGATGAGCGGCTGGCCGATCCGGGGTTCCTGGCCGATGCGGACCCGGGCGAGGTGGAGCCGCTACTGGACGCTGCCTCGACTCCCGGCGCGCGGTCGGCGGCGGTGGTGTACCGGGAGTCGGTGCATCTGCACCGGGACACTGCGCCGGAGGTGCGGCGCCACAGCGGGGCGTGTGCAGTGACGACGGCCGTGGTGGACGGCCGTCCGGTCGCCGTCACCGGCAACGGGGATAAGACGGTGCGGGTGTGGGACCTGGCCACCGGCCAGCAGATCGGCGAACCCATGAAAGGCCACACCAGCTGGGTGGAGGCGGTGGCGACGGCAGAACTGGACGGCCGTCCCGTCGCGGTCACTGTCAGCGGCGACACGACGGTGCGGGTGTGGGACCTGGCCACCGGCCGGCAGATCGGCGAACCCATGAAAGGCCACACCGCCGAGGTGAGGGCGGTGGCGACGGCCGTGGTGGACGGCCGTCCGGTCGCCGTCACCGGCAGCCACGACGAGACGGTGCGGGTGTGGGACCTGGCCTCGGGCCGGCAGATCGGCGAACCCGCGGTGACCGGACACAGCAACGAGGTGTGGGCGGTGGCGACGGCCGTGGTGGACGGCCGTCCGGTCGCCGTCACCGGCAGCATGGACGAGACGGTGCGGGTGTGGGACCTGGCCACCGGGCAGCAGATCTGCGCGCCCTTGGAAGGCCACACCGACGTGGTGAATGCGGTGGCGACGGCAGAACTGGACGGCCGTCCCGTCGTGGTCACTGTCAGCGGCGACACGACGGTGCAGGTGTGGGACCTGGCCGCCGGACAGCGGATCCACGGTCCCCTGACCGGCCATGGCAGCGAGGTGTGGGCGGTGGCGACGGCCGTGGTGGATGGCCGTCCGGTCGCCGTCACCGGCAGCATGGATGGGACGGTGCGGGTGTGGGACCTGGCCACCGGCCGGCAGATCGGGCCGGCGTTGGTGTTCCCCGCAGAAGTGCATACGGTGGCGACAACGCTGGATGGTCGGCTCGTGGTCGGATTCGGCGCGGAGGTCGCGGTCCTGGCCCATCGAGCCCAGCCGACCTGTGAGACCAACCGCTGACGCACAGCACCTTTCGTGTTGGTGCAGAGAGCCCCAACCGCCAGGTGCCCACCACCGTCTACCCGGATGCCCTGTCCCGCCGCCTGGGCCAACTGCTGGTCGACGCCCGGGACGAGGAACGGCAGGAGAAGGCCGCCGCCAAGGCTCTCAAGCGCCTGGAGAAGGCCCGGGAGATCAACGCCGCTTTGCGTCCGTGTTGGACGTGCAGGGGTTCGATCGGCGGGATAGCGGGCTCCCCGCTGGAACTGGCCGAGAAGGCCGGCCCGGACCGGCTGGAGTGCCCGCAGTGCGCGGCAGACCGGGAGGTGAGCGAACTGGGCCCGCTGGTGCTGCCCGCCCCGACCAAGCGGGAGCTGGTGGCCGCGCTGGTGCGCGCTGCGGACGATCCGTGGTGGGAGGCGCGGGTGCTGCACGCGAGGCTCTACCCGGCCAAGGAGCGGAAGGTGTGACCTGTTGGGCTCCTGTGGCGGGTCGGTGATTCGGTGAGTGGTCACGTGCGGGCCGCCGGCGGCGGGGAATGGGCGTGGACAGAGCCTGTGGTGTGACGGCACTCGCCGGGCGCTGTCGTCGCTGCTGGCCGGGAGGCCGGAGGCGTCCCGCTCCTCACGGCGTCGCCAGGCGTCGCCCTGGCCGCCGTCCTGCGCGTCCCCTCGCGTTTTTTGTCTGCGGCTGTTCGCCCTGGGAAGGCGCCTGCGCCGTCAGGCGTCGAGTATCAGCTGCAGCAGCTCGTGCAGGGACTCGCGTTGCTGTGTGGTGAGCCGGGCCAGGGGTTCGGCGGCGAAGGGCATGCGGGTGCGCAGGTCGGCGGCGACGGTGCGGCCGGCCGTGGTGGCGGCGACGAGCTTGACACGGCGGTCGTCCAGGTCGGGGTGGCGCTCGACCAGGCCGCGGGCCTCCAGCCGGTCGATGATCACGGTGACGTTGGAGGGCTCCGCGTGCAGGCGGTCGGCGATGCGGCGCATAGGGACCGGTTCCTCGGCGGCGAGCAGTGCCTTGGCGTGGAGCGGGGTCAGGTCGTGGGCGGCCGCTGCGGCCTCGGACTCCTGGGTGTAGCGGCGGTTGACGGCCGCGAAGAGGCCGACGATCTCCCTGGTGAGCTCATCCGTGGGGTTGGACATGCGTCCAGCGTACCGAGGTGCTTGACAGGTGAAATATCCCGGCACATAGTTATGACTCATATTAGTTATGCAACATAAGCAATCAGGGATCACCGAGCATGAGCACCAAGACCGTCCTGATCACGGGCACCTCCTCCGGGATCGGCCTGGCCACCGCCGTCGCCGCCGCCCGTGGCGGCTGGCAGGTGATCGCCACCATGCGCGACACCGCCAAGGCGGGCGCGCTGCTGGCGGCGGCACAGGAGGCCGGAGTCACCGTCGACGTCCGGACCCTGGACGTGACCGACCCGGCTTCCGTCGAGTCATGCCTGGTCGGCCTCGACCGGCTGGACGCACTGGTCAACAACGCCGGTGCGGGCCACGTCGGCACCCTGGAGCAGGAGAGCGTCGAGGACGTGCGCGCCGTCATGGAGGTCAACTTCTTCGGCGTCGTCAACGTCACCAAGGCCGCCCTGCCCCTGCTGCGGGCGAGCAAGGGCCGCGTGATCACCGTGTCCAGCGTGGGCGGCGTGATCGGCCAGCCCTTCAACGAGGCCTACTGCGCGGCCAAGTTCGCCGTCGAGGGCTTCATGGAGTCCCTCGCGCCCGTCGCGGCCACGGCCGGCGTGTCCGTCAGCGTGGTCGAACCGGGTGCGGTGGCCAGCGAGTTCGTCAGCAACGTGCGCCTCGCCGGCGACCCACTGGAGCAGGCCGGGCCGTACGCCCCCGCCCTGTCCGCCTATCTGGAGCGCACCCGCGCCGCCTTCGCCGGCGCGCAAACCCCGCAGGACGTGGCGGCACAGATGGTCGACCTGCTCGCGGCCGAGCGGCCCGCCTTCCGGCTGCTCACCTCCGACGCCGCGCGCGCCTTCGCCGGGACGAAGCTCGCCGACCTCGACGGCTCCGCCGTACAGGCCCTCACCGGCGGCTGGGTCCGCTGACCACCGCCCTCCCTGTCCCACCACCGCCGGAGAAGTGGACCGACATGTCCGAGAACACCAGCATCACCGACCTCAACCGCCTGCGCGCCACGCTGGCCGCGAGCTCCTACGAGCACCGGGTCCTGACCGTGGTGCACCGCTGGTACTGCGGCTACGAGGCCCCGCACATGAACCTCGACCACCAGGGTGAACTCGTCACCGACGACTTCACCCTGCACCGCCCGCCCGAGAGCGACATGCCCAGCGTCCAGGGCCGCCAGGCCTACCTGGACAGCGTCTCCGCCCTTCCCGCCGGACAGAACAACGCCCACCACCTGCGCAGCCTCGCCATCGAGCACACCGGCGCCGGCACCGCGCAGGTGGTGGTCACCCACGACTTCGAGACCGTCGGCCCGGCCATGACCGGCGCCGCACGCCTGCGCTACGACCTCGAACTCCGCCAGGACCCCGGCGAGCGCCTGCCCCGGATCAGCACCATGGGCGAGCAGATCCTCACCTACCAGCAGACGCCGTTCGTCGACGCGTACGCCGAGAACCGGGTGCTCGCCTTCGTCCACTACTGGCTCTCGCTCCTGGAACAGCCCGCCGACGACGCCGAGCCGCTGCGCGAACTCCTCGACGCCGACCTCACCATGACCCTCTCCGACGACCGCGTCCTGCACACCTTCGACCAGATCGCCGCCTGGTACACGGACACCGCCCGGCTGGTCGATACCAGCGCCCACCACCTCACCGACCTCACCATCACCTCCGGAACGGGCGGCACCTACGACCTCTCGGTCGACTTCGCCTGGGAAGGCATCACGCGCGAAGACCAGCCCATGACCGCGCGCACCCGCCACCACTGGACCCTCGCCGAAACCGGTGAGCGCTACCTGCGCCTGCGGCGCTTCGCCGTCACCACCCTCGACCCGTTCACCCCCGCCACAGCCCAGGAAGCACTCGCCCACCACGACGCCAACAAGGCCGCCTGAGAGCACCCATCAGCACCCGCGCCCGCGCCCGTGGCGGTCCTGCCGTCCAGCGCGCGCTGGATGGTAAACGAAGTACTGGCGGACCAGAGGTTCCGTCACGTGATGTCCAACTGACAGGAGTCACCCCCATACCCACCGTCACCGCTACCCAGCTTGTGGTCGGCCCCCACACCTTCGACGCCCTGGTCGCCGGTCCCGCCGATGGTGAACTCGTCCTGCTCCTGCACGGTTTCCCCGAGTTCGCGGACTGCTGGACCGAGGAGATCCACGCCCTCGCCGAGGCCGGCTACCGGGCCGTCGCCGTGAACCAGCGCGGCTACTCCCCCGGCGCCCGCCCCGAGGCCGTCGAGGAGTACGCCGTCGAGAAGCTGATCTCCGACGCACTCGGCTTCGCCGACGCCCTCGGCGCGCAGCGCTTCCACCTGGTCGGACACGACTGGGGCGGCCTGGTCGCCTGGGCACTGGCCTCCGCCCACCCGGAGCGGCTGCACACGCTCTCCGTGCTCGCCACCCCCCACCCGCTCGCCCTCTACCGCGCCCTGCACAGCGGCGGCGACCAGCAGCAACGCTCCCAGTACGTCCAGCACTTCCGCCTCCCCGGCCATGTGGCCGAGCAGGGCATGCTCGCGAACGACGCGGCCGCGCTCCACCAGATCTACCGGGGCGCACTGTCCGAGCAGCAGGTCAAGTCCAACGTCCGCAGACTCACACAGGGCGCCCTCACCGGCGGACTCAACTGGTACCGGGCGGTCAGCGAGGACCTGCAGGTGCCCGCCGCAGAGATCACCGTACCCACCCTCTACGTATGGGGCGCCGAGGACCAGGCGCTCGGCCGCGAGGCAGCCGAGCTGACGGCGGACTACGTCAAGGCGCCCTACCGCTTCGTCCCCCTGGAGGGCGCCCCCCACTGGCTCCCCGAAGCCAGCGCCGACCAGGTCAACCCGCTGCTCCTCGCCCACCTCACGGGCACCAACTGACCCTCGCCCGCCTGGGCTCTGTCTTCACCGGCCGCCCGCCGCCCGGATGCTCAGCCGCGGCGGCGGGCGGCCGGGTCCTGGGCCGGAGCGAGTCCGAGAGATCGTGTAAATGACGGACGCTCTGCCCCGCGCGGCTGGTCGAGCGGGCAGCGAAGCAGGCCCGTGCGGAAGCGGCGGATACCCGGCGGCGAGCCGCGCGAGCGGGCCGTGGAGGGGAGTAGCTCACTCCCGTCGGGTGTGACCTGTTGGTGGTGGTGGGTGTGAAATGGCCTCTCGGGCGGTGTTGTCTGGACCTTTGGTTGGTCCTGTGGATGGTGGGCCGGGCGGCGGTGGGCGGTCGGGTTGGTCACTCTCTGTCATGTTCGGTGTGGTGGTGGGTGGGGTCGGGGGTGCTGTCGGCTCGCTCGGCTGGTTGGTGGGTGTTTCGCCGGTGATTCGGGCGTGAATTCCGCACGGCTGTTTCTGCGGGTTGGTTTCCCGGTTGGCCTGAGTTCGGGTTGGAATTGTGGGGGTGTGGGGTGGTGGATTCGGTGTTCGGTTTGGTGGGGCTGGCGCTGCGCCGTCGTTTCCTGTGCCTGCCGCCGGGTGGCTGTCGGCGGGGCTGGGCCCCGCGCTGTGCCCGTCGTCGGGGTGGTGGTGGTGTTTCGGCGGCGTCCGGGTCGGGGCTGCTGCGCCCGGTGTTCGGTTTCGTCCGGGGCGCTGTCCTGGTAACCGGCGCCGCCTGCTGCGCGCGGCCTCTTCGGGGCCGCTTTGGTCCGCTTCGGCCCCGTTCTGGCCGCGCTGCCGGCTGGCTCTCCGCCGTCTGAACGGGCCACGCGTTCTTCGCCCGCGGGACGCCGTTGACATCCGCTCGGCGGCAACCAGTACCATCAGCTGGCCTGACGGCTCATAGGTCAATCGTTAAAAGAAGAAGCATGCGTTTCGACCCGCGCGTCGAGCTCGTCCTCCTGTCCGCCGGCTGGTTCCCCGATCGCTGGTCCGGCCTGGCACTGGCCAAGGTGGCTGCAGACTTCGAGTCCTCCAGCCGTTCCCTCCCCCGGTACGCATTGAGGTTCTTCGCCGAGTTCGCCGGCCTCTCGCTCCGGTTCCCGAACCCGCGTGATCCGCAGAGCACCACCGGCGTGAACATCGGCAGCGGTGCCGAGAACCTGCACCCCCTCTCCCTCGCCCGCTACTGCCGCGAAGCCGGAGAGGATCTCTGCGTCGTCGGGTTGGGCACGTCGGGCAGCACCGGGTTCTACCTGCTCGGCGAATCCGGTGCGCTCTACGCCGCGTGGGACGACATCAGCCTCCTCGGCCCGAACCTCGCCGAGGGGCTGCACCGTCTGGTGACGGCCAGGTATTTCGTCCGTTCCCCGCTGCGGCCCGCTGTCCGGCCAGGCCGCCCGACCACCTCGCCGCGACCGTCGAGACTCCACCGGCTCCCGACCCGTCGCCGATGGAGCGCTCACCGTCGCATGCCTTCCGACGCAGCCACTCTGGGGGCACCCGTCCACGCGCGGATAGCCGTGACCGGCGCCGAGGCCTTCGCGGAGGCCGAGTCACTCGCCGACTGGCTCAGGACCGCGCCGGGCCCGCTCGACGTACGCCTCGCCCGCCGGGCCCAACGCCCCGGGGAGCCGGGATCGGTGCTGAACACCCTCTCCGTGGTACTCCACGAGGTCGACGGCGACATGGCCCTGGCCCGGGCGTTGAGCTCCTGGTTCCGCTGGGAAGCACCCAGCGCCGTCCTCCTGACAGTCCACCGTGCCGGTACGACACCGGTGGAGATCAGCGCCCGGCAGGCCCACAACGGTGACATCGAGGCGCTAATGTGCGAACGATCAAGCGGAAGACGGCTGTGACTGTCGAATGCAGCCACGCGGTGATCTCCGGCTATGAGGGGACTGCGAGGGCGTGAGCTGGACGGAGGGAGCCCGAGTGACTGGCCAGACGGTGAAGATCGCGTCGCTCTGCGAGTGCGGCGACATGGCGGTGCGGCAGGTGAATCAGTTCATCAATTTCGGCGAGTTGTGGTGGGATGCCGAGTTCTTCTGCGACGGCTGCGGCTCCTATCGGTGCGAGCATTCCGGGCCGGGGGAGGCGCCGGACGATGAGTGGCGACAGGCGCTGCTGGCGGCGAATGGACCCGTCAGGCTACGGCTGGCCGGGCCGGTGCCCAGTCTTGTCCCGGCGCTGAAGGTCTTCCGCGAAGTCTCGGGCGTCTCGTTGCCGCAGGCACGAGGGCTCGTCGACAAGCTGAGCAGCGACGGTGTGGTGGGCACCCTGGCGGAGATGGAGTTCTTGAAGACGCGGCTGCAGCTGCGCGGGATCCCGGTAGACATTGACAGGTAGCGGAGCCCGGAGCGACCCGGCCAAACTTCGCTGAGAATGCTCAAACTTCGATGAGACAGGTCAGTCGTCCGCCTCGGCGTCGTTGCGGCCGCCGTGCGGGTCTGCGCCGCCGTCCCCGGGCCGGCCGTTCCCGCCGCCCGCCACCACGTTTCCCCGCGCGTCGAATCAAGCCCCCAGGCGCCCGCTCCGGCGCCCCGGCCGCAGCCCCCCGCCGCGACCGCCGTCCCGGTGGAAGAACTGCGCCTGGCGCTCGCCGCCGAACACTCCTCCACCAACCCGCTCCTGCGCCGCCTGGGCATCGGCGTCGGGACGGTCAAGACGCACGTCCGGTCCATCCTGGACAAGACGGGGTCGGACAGCCGGGTCCAGGCGGCGCTGCTCGCACACCAGGCGGGCCTGATGGGCTAGGGGCACCTCTACGGCCCGACCGTGGCTGTTCCCCACAGGACCGTGGGGGACAGCCAGCGTGCTGACGGGCCCAGGCCGGTTCGAGGCCAACGCGCGGTGGAGCAGTAGTTGTTGATCTCCTCTTGCGTCATCGGTGACTCGTCAGCGACGAGGAAGGGCTCACGTTCCTGCATGGCGGCGAAGACATGGTCGAGCAGGTAGTAGCCCTGGAGGCCGACGCCACTGTCGTTGTACCGCGTGACGAACAGTGATCCCTTGACCGATTTCATGTGCTTGACGCGGTGCGCCGGAAGCGGCGGAGGACGGGAGTTGGGGCGCGCCGAACAAGGCGGATGACCGCCCCGACATGCCGCCTACGGCGCGGGCGCCCGGACCGCGGGTCTTCCTTTGGACAGAGGCTCTGTCGTCCAGACCTTCCTTTCGGTAGAGGCGCTGTCTCCCTCGGGGCATACGCACGTCCGGCGGCTCTGCCCTTCGGCAGGCCGTTGATTCAGGACCTGAGGGCGACGGATCCAGGCCACCTGCGCGACCACGATGGAAGCGAGTCGAGCGCCCGTTCCAGGAGTCCCCGGAGTCCCCATGTCGCAGTCATCCATGTCGTACGCAGCTGCCACCCCTGCACCCCCGCATGGCCCGGCATCTGCCCCGGCCGCCGCACGCGCCGCCGGACTGAGCAAGGTCTACGGCGAGGGCGAGACCCGCGTCGTGGCCCTCGACTCGGTCTCCGTGGAGTTCGGGCGCGGCCGGTTCACCGCGATCATGGGGCCGTCCGGCTCCGGCAAGTCGACCCTGATGCACTGCATGGCGGGGCTCGACACCATCTCCGCGGGCTCCGCCCGGATCGGTGCCACCGAGCTGTCCAGCCTGAGTGACCGGCAGCTCACCAAGCTCCGCCGGGACAAGATCGGCTTCATATTCCAGGCGTTCAACCTCCTGCCCACGCTGAACGCCATCGAGAACATCACGCTGCCGATGGACATCGCCGGCCGCAACGCCGACCAGGACTGGCTGGACCTGGTCGTAGGGACCGTCGGCCTGGCCGAACGGCTCCGGCACCGCCCCTCACAGCTCTCCGGCGGACAGCAGCAGCGGGTCGCCGTGGCCCGCGCGCTGGCGAGCCGGCCAGAGATCATCTTCGCGGACGAGCCGACCGGCAACCTCGACTCCCGCTCGGGAGCCGAAGTCCTGGGATTCCTCAGGGATTCCGTGCGCGAACTGGGCCAGACCATCGTCATGGTCACCCACGACCCTGTGGCCGCCTCCTACGCCGATCGCGTGATCTTCCTCGCCGACGGACGTCTCATCGACGAGTTGCCCTCCCCCACCCCCGAAGACGTACTCGACCGGATGCGGCGCTTCGACACCAACGGCCGGACGAGCTGACCCGCGCCCCCACGCCCAACCGCCCCGCATCCGTCTTGCGACCTCACCAGCGCGCACTTCCCACCGCGTCTCACCCGCCGCGTACCTCCAGGACTGACACCACCATGCTGCGTACCGCCCTGCGCAACGTCCTTGCGCACAAAGCCCGATTGATGATGACCGTGCTCGCGGTCCTGCTCGGCGTCGCGTTCGTCTCCGGCACCCTCGTCTTCGGCGACACCACCGCGAACGCCTTCCGCAACGCCTCCGCCCAGAGCCTCAAGGGCGTCGCCGTCGCCGTCCAGGCGGGGGAGTCTCCCGGCGACGAGGCTCAGCCGTCCCCCGGCGCCGACACCGCCGGCGGCAAGGACGGCGGGCGCACCTCTGTCCTCGACGCCGCGTTGGCACAGAAGATCCGTGCGCTGCCGGGCGTCGACTCGGTGCGTCCCACCGTCAACGGCCAGGCCACACTGGCCGGCAAGGACGGCCGCCCGGTCAACGCCGACAGCAGCTGGCAGAACCTGGCCACCAACTACCTGCCCGGCAAGGACGGCAAGGACGGCCACTTCCCGCTGAAGGAAGGCCGCGCCCCTGCCGCCGAGGACGAGCTGGCTCTGGACGCCACGACCGCCGAGAAGGCCGGCTACCGCGTCGGTGACACCGTCCGCTTCGCCATCGACGGGCCCGCGCTGACCAAGAAGCTGGTCGGCATCGTCACCACCGACGACCCGCGCGTCACTGCGGGCGGCACGCTGACGCTGTTCGACACCACGACCACGCAGAAGCTGTTCCTCACCCCCGGCCGGTTCGACGCGATAGCGGTGGCGGCCAAGCCCGGCACCGACGAGCGCGCGCTGACCGCCCGGGTGCAGTCCCTGCTTCCCGCCAAGGGCGCCCGGGCCACCAGCGGCGCGGACCTGGCCGCCGAACAGTCCAGGCAGATCTCCGAGAACACGACGCGGCTGACCAAGACGCTGCTGGGCTTCGCGGGCGTCGCGCTGTTCGTCGCAGTGTTCATCATCGTCAACACCTTCACCATGCTGATCGCCCAGCGCAGCCGCGAGATCGCCCTGCTGCGGGCCGTGGGCGCCTCGCGCCGCCAGGTCGTACGCTCCGTCCTCATCGAGGCCGCGCTCGTCGGACTCGGAGCCTCCGCCGCCGGATTCGCGCTCGGCCTCGGCATCGCCACCGCCCTGCACCCGTTGCTCACCACAAGTGGCGCCGAGTTGCCCGACGGCCCCCTGGTCATCTCGTCCACCACCCCGCTGGCATCGCTGGCGGTCGGCGTCGCCGTGACCGTCCTGGCCGCCTGGCTGCCGTCCCGCAGGGCCGCGAAGATCGCGCCGGTCTCGGTGCTCAGCAGCGCCGACCTGGCCCCGCCCGCCCGCACGCTGAAGGTCCGCAACGTCCTCGGCACGCTCCTGACCGGACTCGGTATCGCGGTCATGCTGTACGTCTCCACGCTCAAGGGGAGCAAGGAGTCGAACCTGATGGCCGCGATGCTCGGCTCCGCCCTGACCCTGTGCGGCATGATCGTCCTGGCCCCGCTGCTCTCCCGGCCGCTGATCACCCTGGCCGGCAAGGTCACCGCGCGCTTCTTCGGCGTCAGCGGCAAGCTGGCCAAGGAGAACGCCCTGCGCAACCCGCGGCGCACCGCCGCCACCGCCTCGGCCCTGATGATCGGCCTCACCCTGATCACCGGCCTCGCCGTCGGCGGGTACTCCACCCAGCGGGCCCTCGACGAGGAAGCAACCCAGGGCCTGGCCGCCGACTACAAGGTCTCCAACAGCACCTACCGCAGCCTCGACACCGCCGCGGCCGACGACATCGCCAAACTGCCGGGAGTCGCGGCGGCCGCCCCCGTCACCTCCGCAAACTTCGACACCCAGGGCGCCTTCGCCACGATCACGGGCACGGACCCGAAGACATTCGGGAAGGCAGCGGACCTCAAATTCCAGGCCGGCTCGCTGTGTGACGTCGGCCCCGGGCGGATCGCGGTCTCCGACGAGTTCGCACGGCAGGCCGGACTGCATGTCGGCGACACGATCGACGCCGACATGAACACCAGAGGGGGCACGCCGAACAAGAAGAACAAGAAGAAGCTGACGGTCGTCGCCGTCTTCGCCAGGACCCGTGCCCGTACGACGCGCTGGGCACCATGGCCGACGTCCTCCCCTCCACCGACACCCACAAGCTCGACAACGTCCTGGTCAAGGCCGAGCCCGGCAAGGCCGCAGGACTGGAGCCCAGGATCCGCCAGGCGCTCGGCAACAGCCCGCTGCTGAAGGTCCAGACCCAGGAACAGCTCATCAAGGCCGGCAGTGGATCCATGACGACCGTCCTCAACATGCTGTACGGACTGCTCGCCATGGCCGTCGTCATCGCGGTGCTCGGCGTCGTCAACACCCTCGCCATGTCGGTCTTCGAGCGCACCCGCGAGATCGGGATGCTGCGGGCCATCGGCCTCGACCGCTCCGGGATCAGGCAGATGGTCCGGCTCGAATCGGTGGTCATCTCCCTCTTCGGCGCCCTGCTCGGGATCGGCACGGGCACCTTCCTGGCCTGGGCCGCGGGCAACCTGACAACGGCGTCGATGCCGCTGTACGAGACGGTCCTGCCCTGGGCCAAGCTCGAGCTCTTCCTCACGCTGGCCCTGCTGATCGGAGTGCTCGCGGCCATCTGGCCAGCCCGCAGAGCCGCACGGCTGAACATGCTCCGGGCGATCCAGGCGCACTAGGGACCCGCAAACGCCATGGCTTACCCGCACATGCCTGCACCGCAGATACGAAACCGACCGAGAAAACATGAACTCGACGTACCTGCTGCCGATCCGTACGGCCGCACTGCTCTTCCCCGCGCTGGCCCTGCTGATGTTCGTGCCGACGGCGATCGTCCTCTACCGGTGGCACGGCGTGATGACCCGCTGCCACGGCGCCGGCTGGATCGCGCTCTCTGTCGTCCCCAGCCCGCACAGCGACACCGGCAAGGTGGAGGCCCTGCAGGACATCTACCGTCGCCTGGGCGACGCCTGAGACCCGCAGCGCAAGGTTCCCTGGTAACGGTGAGCTCGGCATCGTGGCGACGGCCGCGCGGAGGTTCGGCCGCGCCCGAAGCTGCGGGATGCCCGGCCGGGACGACGGAGCCGCGCCCGCCGAAGCGCGAGGTGTACATCCGGTTCCTCGCGACGCTGGCGCTCCAGCACGGCACCGTGGAGCCCACCGAGTGGCTGCGCCGCGCTCAGGCCGTCGGCCTCGTGCGGCCCGCCGACGAGGCCGCGGCGGCCCAGGCCCCCGCGCCCACCGAGACCATGCCCGCGCTGGCGGCCACCGCCCCGCAGCCGGCTCCGGTCGAACCCGCCGCTGCTCCCGTCCCGGCGCCGACGGCGTTCGGCGGCGGACAGCAGGACGAGGCGGTGGTGGAGCTCGACCGGACGGCGGCCGGGGAACTGGTCGCCGGGCCGCTGGCGCCGTGTGTGCGGTGCGGCCGGCCGACGCCGTACCGCTCGCAGGGCCGCCCGGTCCACATGGGCGGCTGGTGCGCGCCCGCTCCGGCCGGACAGCCGACACCCGCCGTTCCGGCCGCGGAGCAGCCCGCCCCGGCCGCGCCCGCCGAGTCGGCTACCCCGGTCGCTTCGGTCGCTGCGCCCCGCCAGAGCGGTCCCGTTGAGGCTCGGCGCGGGCCTTTGTCTCGTCCCGCTGCCGGTGCGCCGTCGCGGCGCCGGAAGACAGCGGTGGAGAAGCCGGCCGCCGAGGCGGGTCCGGCTGACTGGGAGCAGGCCGCCGCCGCGCGTTTCCCGGCCGGGCCGCTCGCGGTGCTGGATGTCGTCCCGTCCGGCCGGGGCCTGGTGGCCTACCTCGCCGACGGCACCCCGTCGCCGACCGCGCCGACCGCGCCGGCCGGGCGGAGCGTCGCCGACGTTGCCCAGTGGGCGCTCGAGGTGAAGCTCGGCTCTCCGCGGCTGCACCGGCACGGCAAGGACGGCGACGCCCTGGTCGTCCTCACCGACGCCGCCCTCGCGGAGCTCGGCCTGCCCCCGCTCGGGCGGGACGAGAAGAAGGAGTTCGTCCCCCGGCTGGGGCAGCTGCCGAAGACCCACAAGGCCGTCAAAGCACTGGAAAAGGCGGGCTGGCTGCTCACCCAGCGCGGCCTCGGGCCTTGGGCCCGGGTCTACCGCGCACCCGAGGACCGCAAGCGGGTATGCGTGCAGCTGTGCATCCCCGGCTGGGGCGCTCTCGCGTCCGGCGGCTGGCAGATCCCCGACGGCCTCGGCGCCCCGGACCTGGCCCGGCTGCTCGGCACCTACGCGAAGCGCGTGCTGACCCCCCGCGGCTCCACCGCCGTATCCGGACTGGAGCTGGTGACCGCGCTGCGCCCGCCCACCTGGGCGGTGCGCACCGAGGCCGGCTGGGCGTCAGGTGCGGTGGAGGGTTCCCGGCCGAAGGAGGCCTTCGACCCGGCGCCGCCGGAGGTCCTGGACGTCCACCCGCTCGCCCAGAACCGCGGGCCCGGCGGCGAGCTGGTGACCGAGGCGTGGGACTGGCACCGCCCCCTCACCGACCAGGAGGCCGCTGCGCCGTTCGCCGTCGGCCTCGATGTGAACATGGCCTTCCTCGCCGCAGCCGGCCGCCTCACCCTCCCGCTGTCCGGGCCGGTGCACGAGCAAGGCCCGGTGTTCGACCCGAAGACCCCCGGGAGCTGGCTGGTCGACCTGTCCGGCGTCGACACGGACCCGCTGCTCCCATCGCCGTTCACCGCTGACGGCTCGCGGCCGACGGGACCGGCCTGGTACTCCACGGTGAAGGTCGCCTACGCGGTGGAGCTCGGCGCCACCGTGCGGCCACTGGAGGGCTGGCTGCGCCACGAGCACGGGCCGTACCTGGACCCGTGGCACAAGCACCTGCGCCAGGCCTACCTGGACACGATGGCCGTCCTCGGCATCCCGCTCACCCTCGCCGACACCGACCCGGTGGCGTTCCTGGACACCATGGCAGGCCTCAAGACCACCGGCGACCCGGCCGAGCTCGCCGTACTCACCGCGATCAAGCAGACCGCCAAGGGCACCATCGGCAAGATGCGCGAACGCCCCCGCGGCCGCGGCTACAAACCCGGCGAGCGCTGGGCCGCGCTGGAACGCCCGACCTGGGACCCGCTGATGCGCGCCCTGGTCATCGACACCGCCACCGTCAACCTCCACCGCAAACTCCGCAAAATGGCCGCCGACACCGGCCTGCACGCCTTCGCGGTGCTCTCCGACTGCGCCGTCTTCGCCGCCCCCGGCCCCGGCGCCCTCGACATCCTCACCAAGACCGACGCCACCCTTACCACCGCCCTGCGCCCCGGGGTGTCGCCCGGGATGGTGAAGTTCGAGGGCAGCAGGCCCATGGCCGAGATCGCCGAGCTGCTCGCCGACGACGCCAACCCCGTCCGGCACATCAAGACCGGCGGAGTCGTCTCCGCCGACGAGTGACCCGCTGCCGGCCAGCCCGTCGCCATCAGGGGCTGGCCGGCGTGGTCGGTACTGCCGTGCTCGGACCTCCCCTCCAGCTTTGCTCGCGCCGAGAAACAGTTGCCAACTGTCATTGGTTACTTGCCAAGTGATTTGAGTCAGTTGTAGATTTTCTCATGCCACTTGCAACTGAATCTTCCGTGCCGGGAGGGGCCTGCTCATGGATCTTGAAGCGTTGAGAGCTGAACTGCACCGGGCGGTCGACGCAATCATCGACCGCCACCTCAACGGCGAATCGGGTGGCGACGGACCGCAGGAATCGGTCTCCGCCGTCGGGCAGCCCTACCCCAACGGGTGGGAGTACCAGTGGCCGGGTGGTAAGACGGAGGACTTCCACCAGGCGCAGGACTACGACGTCGACGGGGACAGCGGGCGGCACCGGGTGGTGGTGGCCTGGGCCAGCCGACAGGCGTGGGGACGGAAGCGCCTCAGGGCGATCGTCTTCCTCGCGCTGAAGAAGGAGGGCCGCTACTACCCACTGACCGAGTTCGTCGAGACCGACGACGAGCGCTTCGCCGCAACCATCCCCCGGCCCGGCAACGCCCGAGCCCAGCTGCGCATCGACGACCCGATGCCTGAGCGGCTCCGCGGCCACGTCGTGGAGCGCGCTGATGTGCTCTTCACGACGATCGCCAACAGCTCGGCTGTGCGGCTGGTGCTCGAAAAGGACGACGAAGAGGAGATGGTCCGGCACGCCTACTGGGTCGCTTCTGAGCGCAACCGCTTCTGAGCGCAACCGCTTTGAGCGCCCCCGGCCCCGGCGCCCTCGACATCCTCACCAAGACCGACGGCACCCTCACCACCGCCCTGCGCCTCGGGGTGTCGCCCGGGATGGTCAAGTTCGAGGGCAGCAGGCCCATGACCGAGATCGCCGAGCTGATCGCCGACGACGCCAACCCCGCCCGGCACATCAAGACCGGCGGAGTCGTCTCCGCCGACGAGTCCCCCCGCGGCCCGCCGACACCGACCGGGAGGACGCCCCCCACTCCTCTATCGGATTCTCCCCCCCC
>NZ_JBHTTU010000065.1:24486-38649 GCF_042794375.1 Kitasatospora sp. NPDC056531
GACCGCAGACAAACCAACCCCTTGCGGAAACGTAAGGATGGGGGGGGTTGTCTTCGAGAACGAGCCCCCCCTCGTCCAAAAAACACGGACGGGGGGCCCGCCCCCCATTACTCGATCGAGTTCGCCCCCGCCGGGGCGAGGGAAGGACCTGATGCCCCATGAGCCGGGAGATCGACGAAGGCCTGGAGCGCGCCGAGCGCACCCGCCCCATCCCGGTCCACCTGAACACCAGGGTCAAGTTCCTGTGGGAGAAGGTCGCCAAGAACGACACCAAGCGTCTCGCCCAGGCCGCCGGCGTCTCGGTGCGCACCGCCCAGCGCTGGGCCCACGCCCTGACCGCCCTCGCCGAGGGCGAGCTGATCGGCGACATCCCCATGACCCGGGCCAACGCCGGGAAGGTCGAGCGGGCGGTACGGGCGGCCTGGCAGCCGCGGGTGAAGAAGCGGGTGCGCCGCGACGCCGAGCAGCGTGGCTTCATGCTCCACATCCAGGCGACCTTCGGCTACAGCGCGGCCGGCGGCTCCACCGACGACCCCCGCCCCCGGATGATCACCCAGAAGATGCCCGGCTCGGTCGCCCAGCGGCTCTACGCTGCCCGCGACGCCGGAGCCACCCAGGCCCGGCAGGAAGCGATCCTCGCCGAGGCCCTACGCGACGAGTACTTCAAGGACGGCGGACGCCGCGCCCGCGGCCTCGACGTCGAGCTCAACGACGTCGCCTGGATGGACATCGAGCTGTAGAACCACCCTCCAGCGGCCCCGTGTCGCCGAATGTGACTGAGCGCTTCAGTTGGCCAGTGAGCTGTTGGAATGGCCAGTTGAGCGTTCCCAGTGGAGCTGTCGGCTGAGATCGGGTAGCCGGGGTACGGCGGCGTGACCGGGCTACCCGACCTCAGCGGCAAACCCCTGTCGTCTCAGCTCTCCTTCGTCGTAGGTGGCTGCTGCGTCGGAATGCCCACGACGGGCACCTTGAGGAGCCCATCGATGCCTCCGATGGCGTCCAGACTTACTGGAGGCCACCAGAGTTTCTCGTGCTTCGGCGGCCAGACCTGAAGCAGCATACGGTTGAGGTCATCGCTGGGCTGAACGGTGATCTCCAGGGTGGCGGATTCCATCCCGAAGATCTCAAACACCACGTTCAGCAGCCGGAACCGTGAGACATAGGCAGGTGCGGTCTCGGTTACGGTCCCGTCCACACGTACCTGGACCTGCTGTGGCTGGTGTTGGAACTCGCCCAGTTGAAGTCCGAGCTGGCGGTTGGAGACTGAGCCAGCTCCGATACATATGAACGTGTTCGACGGGAGCTGGCCGGTCTTACGGAACTCGCGTCGGGCCGACTGCGGGAACCACGGCTTCGTGGGTGCCCTTTCATCGACTTGGGTCAGTACGGCGGCAGTCTTGAAGGCCCACTTGGCGAGGCACAGCTGAGCTGAGTCGTCTAGAGTCACCTGGCTGGCGTCAGTGGCGCTGAAGAGAGTCTCCAATAGCGGTTTTGCTTCGTTCTCCAGGGCGCTCATCCAGCCGTTGTTGCAGATCCCGCACACGATCTTGGCCGTCTTGTTGAACGGCCCTCCGGTCTGCAGCCGGGTGCTGCCATCAGGAGAGACGAACTCCCGCGTCCCCACGCCGTTGATGCCCCGCTTGCGCAACCAGTTGGGGAAGACATGTTCCTCGGTGAGAGTGCGTCCCTCGACAGCGCAGAAGAAGCACCGCCGAGGGGCGGAGCGGTTGTCCTTCGGAACCATGTCGTCACTCCTCCAACGCAGATGGGACCTTGTAACGGCGATGCAGTGCCTGGGCATGCCGCACAGGGCAGAGCCTGACCCTAGCTCCTGCGGATGACCGCTGCGTCGCCATGAGAGTGCGAGCGCTCAACTGGCCAAATGAAGTGCTCAGTCACCGGCGGGCGTCATGAAATATCGAGGTTAGTGCCGCAGGCCCCAGAGGGACTTGTGTGCCCAACCTGTCCGCTGAAGCATGAGACCGTATCGGCTGATCAGGCCGTTGGATTCGGTTGACGTGATGGGGTGGCATTCCTCGCCATTGCGTGCGATGACAACTTGCAGTGCTAGTTCGGGATAAGGATTATCGAAAATCCACCACATAGTGATGTAGCGGGGATCCCTGATGTGGTTGGCGATGGCATTGTTCTCATGGATTCTTGCCTGGCGCTTCAGGAAGTCTCCGCTCTTGTTCTCAAGCCCGGGCGGGAGACAGGGATGGCTTTTCCATGAGGCTTCTTTCGGGAACGAAAAGTCCTGGTCTAGCGTCAGGCGGTCCTTTCGAACAACTCCGACGTATGCGGCGACCATGAGGTCGTCGTAGGTGGTCGGGAGTGGGAGTTGTGCGATCTTGCTGGTGGTGATTGTCTGTCCGGGTTCGAGCCAGCTGCCAGGGGGCAGGTTCCAGATGTTGCCTGCCTGCACAGTCTTGTAGTCGCGCACTTCCGTGCGGCTGGAGAAATCTCCTTCCGACACGGACCGCCAGTCCGCTGCGGTCCGGTCGGAGGCGGTCAGAGTCGCGTCCCTGCCCCACACGAAGTACTCGGCGCCCAGAATATAGAGAGGAACGCTGCTGCGGTTCTCAATCCGCATGTTGACGGGGAACGCGACGGCGCTCCCGTCCGAGGTGAAGGTGGGGTCGCCGAATCCCACGTCGAGGAGAGGGTTGATCTGGCTCTGGTATGGCTTGTAGAGCTGCGTGTAGCCGAAGTTGGCGGCCGTGACAACGGCGCCGGCGGCGGCTGCTACCGCCAAGTGTTTCGGAGCCAGGATCACGACACCCGGTGACCGGAGGAGGGTAAACAGCGCCCACCCTGAGCCGACAGTGAGAGCCGCCCAGATGGGGAGATAGACAGTCCAGTCTCCGTCCATGAGTGTCACGGTGAACAGCATGAGGTTGGCCGCAAGCGCAGTGGCGGCACCGAACAGGGCGACAAGGCCGGAGAAGCGGACGGTCCGCCAGAACCAGTGGTCCAGCACTGCGATCAACCCGAGCAGCGACGCTGCCGAACCGACCAGGAGCAGTGCGCCGGTGAAGCGTCCGGTGTAAGTCAGGGCCTCGCTGAGATCCTCAGCACCGAACCGTCCGAGATAAAAGGCTGTCGCCAAAAAGACGAGCGCGATTCCGATCTGAACCGTGCGTCCCGGCCCGGTATACGGGCGGCTGGTGCATGGGAAGGACCTGCGGCACTTCCTGATTCTATGCATGTCGCAGGCTATTGGGGCGCGGCTGGCCACGCGCATAAGGACACGGTGCGTTCACCCTGGCGCAGTCAAGCTCCCTGCCATCAGATGGAGTCGTCGGGGATCTCCCGGGCTTGTTCGAACAGCGCAGACGGTGGCGCCGAGCCGAGTCGGCGTCGGGCTTGGCGCAACGCTGTTGCAGGCGGGTCGACGTCTGGGTTGCCCGGAGCGGCGACCAGCGGGTGTACCACCTGAAACCGGCGGCCACCCTCTGGCGGGCTGACCTCGACCCCGCCGCCGGCCGCCACCGCCGAACCTGTTCAGCACCTCGGCGAGCCGCCACAGCCCGCCGCCCGCTGAACAGAGGAATCGAAGCGCCGGTCCACCAGCACGGTGGCTGGCGCGCTCTGCCCCGGACGGAGCGTCAGGCCGCGCACGATGACCTCCAGCGCCTCCACCTGGTGAGGGCGTAGCGTGATTGGCCGCCCCGGCCTGCGCCGGCCGGTGCGACGTGCCCGGCCCCTCTCCCACTGCCGGTGCACCTTTCGGTGCGACCAGCCAACCGTCCGGCCGCCGCCCCGGCCCACCGGCCAAGTAACCCGGCGCATCGAGGTGCGCGTAACACCTTGATGGCGTAGGTCAGGGCGGGTTGCCGGGACCATCAAGGTCTCCGGCAGGCGTCAAGGTGACGCTGTGCGGCGGTAGGGCTGTCGCGTCCGTCGCGCCCCAGTCGCAGGTGGTCAGGAGGTTGCCCTACGAGTAGCCCTACGAGTTTCCGTACGAGGCGCCCTACGGGTGGCCCTACAAGGTGCCCTACGAGTTGCCCTCACGTCACGGCCCTATGGGGAGAGCCAGCACGTCACAGGCCTGGTCAAGGGGCGCCGGCTGTGCCGACTACTTCTCTGGGAGACCCCGACGGGGAAACAGAAGGAAGAGCACCGAGGGTGTCCCGTACCGCCCCGCCGGACCCTGCCGAATGCCCCGGTGGACGAAGCGCTCCGAAACGCCGGAAGCGAGACCGGCGGCGCCCGACAGTGCACGGAAGGCCGGAGCACCCCCAGGCTCAGGCGGCGGTTTCATGGTGTCGCGCCTGCGGCGGGCTGGTGGTTCTTCTGCGCGTCCGGCGAAGCCGTCCGCGCCGACCCGGGCCGCCCCGACCGGCCGCTCCCGGCGCCGCGCCGACCGCACGTAGACACCTCACGGTGCGAAGGCGTCAAACTGACGGCCCGGGATACCCCGTGTAGCCTGTCGGCTCGTTCGATTTGGGGAGCGGAGTGGGACATCGGTGATCTGGACTGAGCTGATTGACGCCCTGCCGGGGGAGATGACGCTGCACCCGCCGGCGCCTGAACCCGCACTCATGGAAGCCCAGCAGCTGCTTGGCCGTCCCCTGCCGGACGAGCTGGCGGCACTACTGCGAGAGAGCAACGGTGTCGAAGCGGAGTACTGGCTGGAGTTGATCTGGCCGATCGAACGGATCGTTACCGACAATCTGGTCCTCCGAAGCGATGCCGACCTTGCGAAGCTCTACATGCCGTTCGACCCCCTGCTGTTCATCGGTGACGCGGGCAACGGCGATCAGTTCGCGCTCGTCCCGCACACGCGCCGCCCCGACGTCTTCGCTTGGGATCACGAGAACGACAGCCGAACCTGGGTAGCGCCCAGCCTGGCGAAATACCTTGACTGGTGGCTCACCGGAAAGATCAAGCTCTAGCGAAGGAGCCGGTCTTTGCTCTATGCAGCCGCCGTGCCGAGGGCTTCTTGCGGGGTCGGGAAGGCGGCCTGTTCGTCGAACATTCGGCGGTTCTTGAGGCAGTGGTAGAGCTGGCCGAGCATGCGGTTGAAGAGGTTGCGCTGGGCGGCGGCGTGCCAGTCGGAGTGCTCGTCGCGGCGGCGCTTGTAGTGCGCTTTGGCACCGGGGGAGGCGGTCAGGGCGGCGAAGGCCCAGAGGTAGCCGGCGTGGTTGAGGCGGTCGTTCTTCACCCAGCGGCGGGTGATGCTGGACTTCTTGCCGGAGGCCCGGGTGACGGGGGATGCGCCCGCGTAGGCCTTGAGACCGCGGGCGTCAGCGAATCGTGTCCGGTCGTCGCCGATCTCGGCGAGGACGCGGGCGCCGAGCTGGGTGCCGAGGTCGGGGAAGCTGAGGATGATCTCGGCGTCCGGGTGCTGGGGAAAGGCTTCCTCGACGGCTTGGGCGAGGTCGTCGGCGGCGGTGCAGGCGGCCGTGAGCTGGCCCAGGAGGGCGAGCATCTGCTGGCCGAGTGCGTCCTCGATCAGTGGGGGCTGGTGGGCCCAGTCGGCGCGGAAGACCTCGCGCAGCCGCTCGGCCTCGGCGTCGATGCCGCGTTGGCGGCCGGCCCGTTTGAGGGCGGCGGTGATCTGGGTGCGGGTCAGACGCGCGGCCCTGGTCGGGGTGGGGGCGGTCTTGAGGAGCTCGCGGGCCTCGGGGCGGCACAGGCCGTTCTTCCAGGGCTCGAAGGCGGCCAGGGCCGAGGGGTAGTACTCGCGCAGCAGGGAGCGGAGCTGGTTGGCCATCTGCTGCCGGTTCCAGGTGGCGTCCTGCTGGGCGCGGGCGAGGACGGCGACGGCGCGGGCCAGGTCGCTGTCGTCGGGCAGGGGCCGGTGGGCGTGCATGTCGGTGCGCAGGATGTTCGCGAGCACGAGGGCGTCGCCGGGGTCGGACTTCTTGCGGGAGACGGCGTGGCGGTCGCGGTAGCGGGCGGCGGCCATCGGGTTGATCGCGAACACCTTCCGCTTGCCGGTCCGCAGCACCGCGACGAGCAGACCTCGGGAGGTCTCGATCGCGACCGGGATCGGCTCCTCCGCGGTGTCTCCGTACTCCGCCAGCAGGTCCAGCAGCAGCTTGTAGCCGGCCGCGTCGTCGGTGATGTGCCGCTTGGCGAGCAGCTGGCCGGTGTCGTCGACCAGGGCGACGTCGTGTGTCTTCTCCGCCCAGTCGATTCCGCAGTAGATCACGTGGTTCTCCTCCCCTTGGCGCAGGTGTTTGCGCTGGTCACGAGCACATGCGGGCCACGCAGCGACCTAATTCCAGGACTCGGCACCAAGGCCGGTCCGCCACCTCACTAGCCGTTCGTGGCACCAGCGCACCCCACGGGCCCCGGTCTCCTTGGGAGCTCGGCGGCTCGGGCAAAACGAGGGGTCACCGTACGGCGGGCTCGCACCACCAACACCAACGAGTGATCAAGATCTGGGGTGTTGACAGTGGTGGCGGCCGGGAGGACGCCGGAAGGCGCTCGCTCTACGTAGAGGCATTCCAGCCAGGCACCACCAAGGCGTCCGTCCGGCGCCCACACGGCCGCCACCACCACGAGCGCCAGGGCCGTGTGCCGCGCTACCGGGAGACCTCAACGGCCCGGGTGATTCCAGGCCTTAAGCCCCGGCGCTCGAACGGACCGGTGGCAACCCCTGGCTCCCACCGACCGGTTATCAACGAATTAGGCACCACCGTGGGTGGCACCGTAGGCGCCACCGTAGGTGCGCCCGCAGGTACCACCGTAGGTACCCCGCCACCTTCGCCCGTCGCCGATCGTTTCCGCAGCTCAGAGACTGTTTTGGGGCTGCCGGATATTCCGACAACCCCCTCTGTCTGTCCCTCTCCCCTGGTTGCTGGTGGTGTGGTGGTGCGGTTTGGGTGACGGTCCGGACGGCGGGGCTTTCACCCTGCCGGGGGCTGTTGTTCCTGGTGGCGTCCAGCGGGTGCTGGACGCCACCAGCCAGCCCGGCCAACGCCCTTCCGCCGCGTGCCGTTCCTGTGCTGCTATACCGGGATGACTGACACTCAATTTCCCCGGCTAAAGCACGGCTCGGACGCCTGGTGCGCGGCCCGGGACAGCATGGTCGACATCATCAAGGGCTGGGCGACCGCAAGCCGGACTGACTACTACGGCACGCTGAGAAGTCGCTGAGAGAAGCAGGCTTCTCGGTCCCGCCTCGGGGCACGCTGATGAGCAACCTCCTGGAGGCCGCGTGCCGGGTCGAAGCCGACAGAGGCGTACCGGTCATGTTGACCGCCATCGTGGTGAACAAGCGAAGCAAGCGGCCCTCCGACCAGTTTGAGGAGCTTGCCAAGACGGCGCCGTTCCGGCGCGGGGACGAACCGGGGTGGACCTGGGAGACGGAGAAGCGTCGGGTGTTCGCCCACTACAGCTGACCTACGACGACCGGTCGGCGGCGGTGAGGCGGACTCCGAGGACCGAGTGGACGCCGGTCGCGCCGTCGGCGGACTGCCATCCTGTCCAGACGGGCGTCGTTGAACCGCTCGTGGACCCCTCCCTAGTCCAGGTGTGCCCTCGGCCCCGGCGTAGCCCGCGCCCTCGGCCCCCAGCAACGCCCCCAGGGCCGCCAGCAACCGCCCTGGAGCCACCCCGCCGCCGTCCCGGCCCACCGGCCCACCCCGGACGCCCCACAGCCCGCTGTGCGGGCCGCCGGGAAGGCCGCCGACGCCATCGCCGCGCTGCACCACGTCCGCGCCCCGGCCGCCGTCCTGGAGAGCGCGCTCCACCCCGCCCAGGCCCTCCTGGAACAGCCCCACGCCGACCCGCTCCTCCTGGAGGCCGCCGAGGGCCTTGCCGCAGTCATCCCGCAGTACCTCCCCGTCCGGCAGCCGGCACCAACACCGCCGCCCGCCCGGTTGCGCACGGCCCCGGCCCCGACGACCACCGGGACCGGCCAGCTGACCGCGTGAAGACGGGCGTGCCGAAGGCCCGCGCCGGGTACTGTCGCAGCAGCGCCGCCCACGGTCCGGACGGCCGCCCGGGGCCGGTGAGAATCGCCCCGCGATCCCTTGTCTCGGGGCCGGACAGGCCCGGCGACACGCTTCCGGTACCGCTTCCGATACCGCTTCCGGTCACCCCTCACCTTGACGGTGCATCACACCAGGTCAGACCCCTTGTCCAGGCCGTCCAGAAACGCCGACAACCCCTCTGTCGCCTGGCGCGGCTCCATCGGGGTCTCGCTCTGGGCCACTCCGGCCCTTCGCCCAACCCCCGGGCCGTCCCCCCGGCCCCCAGGGGCGGTGCCCGGGGCTCGCGCCTCCTCCGGGCAGCCAGGCGTTTCGGTTGCTGCGGGGCGGCCGGGCCGGGCGGTGGCGGCCGGGGCGGGCGCGACCGACTTGTCGGCGGTGTGCGGTATGCAGAGCGGTCAGCAGCCGTACCGCAGACGTGGGGAAGCGCCGTGAGCAGCCGCCGTTGTTGGCCCGTACCCCTCACACGGGGCGTGACGCGGTCCCCAAAGATCTCGGGGTCCTGGCCGGCGGCGCGGCGCAGCGCAGCGCGTCGGGCGGGTCCTCGCCGTCTGCGGAGCAGCTGGAGCGACGCGAGGGGCCCGCGTCCGCTGCGTGGGGTGCGGCAGCGGGCGCGGGCCCGACGGGCTTACCTGGGGGTGGGATGCCCGGCCGGGTTGGTTACAGGGTGCTGCACTGCCCCCCGCGGGCGCCGGCGACGGTGTTGGGGTGGCCGTCGTTGGTGGGCGGCGGGGTGTTGCCCGAGCAGGACAGGGAACCTCCGATGGTGTTGCCCTCGATCTCGGGGCGGTTGTCCTCGGGGAAGGGCCCGGTGCCGCTGTTGCCGGAGACCAGCATGGATACGCCGATGTGGTTGCCGACGACCTCCAGACCGCCGGTGTTGTTGCTCAGCTGGACCGACAACCGGATCTGGTTGGCGGCGCAGTGGTCGTCACCGGGATCGCCGATGACGACGAACCCGCTCGCCCTGTCGACGGCCAGGGAGCCGGTGACGGTGGTGCCGCACACCCCGACCAGGGTGGAGCCGGAGGAGGAGACGCTGCCCTGGACGGTGGAGTTGCCGATGAACAGGGCGGTGCCCGCCCCGGCCGTGACACCGCCGCGGACGGTGGCGTCGAGGATGCAGGTGCTCTCACCGGTGGCGACGACGCTGGCCACGGAACCGGTGACGGTGCGCGTGCAGTTGACCGTCTGGGTGGCGCTTTCCACGGCGGGGGCCGCGTAGGTGGCGTCGCCGCTGTACTGGGCGGTCAGGGTGTGACTGCCGGGCAGCAGGTTCGACCAGGTCAGCTGGGCCTGGGCGCAGTGGTCGCCTCCACCGGGCGACAGTGGGGCGGTGCCCAGGGTGGCGCCGCCGTCGGCGAAGGTGACGGTGCCGGTCGGGATCGCGGTCGCGCCGCCGTTGGGGCAGACGGTGTCGGTGAGCGTGACCGGGTGCCCGAAGAGCGACGGGGTCGGGGAGGCCGTCAACGTGGTGGCCACGGTGGGCTGCGGGGTGAGGTAGCTGATGGTGATGCCCGCGGCCGCGCTGGTGACGGTGGGGCCGGCGCCGCCGGCGGGGACCAGGGACGAGCCGCCGCCTCCGCCACCCCCGCCCCCGCTCGGAGTGACAAAGGGGTTGATGTTGCCGCCGCCGCCCCCGCCGTAGTAGCCGCCGCCTCCTCCGCCACCGGTCAAGGAAGCCCCCGGGCCGCCGCCGGTGCCGCCGACACCGAGCGTGCCGGGCCCACCGCCGAACACCCCGCCGCCGCCGGTGCCGCCGGCCCCGCCGTGGGTGGAGGTGCCCGCCCCGCCGCCGTTTCCTCCGTTGCAGGTCGCGTTCGCGCCCGGCTGGCCGGCGTCTCCGCCCGGGCTTCCGATGCACTGGCCGGCCCAGCCGGCTCCGCCGCCGCCCGCGGCCACGATGAGGCGGGAGTCGGTGGTGGTGAGGGGGGTGGTGCTGGGTTGGGTGCGGATGTCGGAGGCCCCGCCTCCGCCGCCGCCGAAGTGGGTGCTGCCGCCGCCGTTGAAGCCGCCGGTGCACTGCGCGACACTGGCGCACGAGCCGCCGCCGGTGGCGGCGCCGCCGACTTCGACGTAGAGGGTCTGCCCACCGGACAGCCCGGTGAGCGTGCCGGACACCTGGGCGCCCCGGCCGCCGCCGACGCCGTTGTCCTCCACCCCGCCGCCGGCGCCGGTCGCCGTGACGCCGACCTGGGTGACGCCGTTCGGGACGGTGAAGGTCTGCTCCGCGCCGGTGAAGGCGAACGTACAGGTGGTAGTGGGACCGGACACCGTACAGGTGCCCTGCGCATGGGCGGGCACGGACAGCGCCACCGGGGCGACACCGGCGGCAAAGAACACACCGGCCGCGACGGCCAGCGCGCGTCCACGGCGGCCGGCCGAACCGGCACGGCCCCCGCTCACACCCGAGCCCGGCCGGCCGGCGGCAGCCGACAGAGAGAAATTCACGATCTACTCCCAGAAGGCGGAAGAAGGGGTCTTTCGGCAGGGGACTGCCTGCCCTCCGCCACTCTGGATCAGACAGCCCGGGCCCCGGCCCGCAACCAACCTGACACACCGTCGATTCACCCCGGCGGCGTGCGATCCGGGTCATCGAGCAGCCGTCGCGTGGTCCGCGCTACGCCGTCCGCGGCCCGGGCGGGGACGTGGCACGACCACGCCTCGGGGTAAAAGCCCAAGTGCGGCGAGGCCCCCAGGCCATGTAGCCACCTACCAGGCGACGCCGAGGGCATGCAGCTGCCCGAGCTGCTCGGCGGTGAGCTTGTCCCGCCGGGCCTTCTGGTTGTTGACCCAGGCCCCTAGCGACAGCCCCTCGGCGGTCTTGTGCGCCCGCGGTACCTTCGCGTGACCCTCGCGCTCGACGAAGGCCGCCAGCGCCGCCAGACCCTGCTGGAACCGGTCGGCGCGCGACACCTTGGGCTTGGCCGCCGCGGCCGCCCGTGCGGCGGCGAGCTCCTGGTCCTCGCCGATGCCGAGCGCCGTCAGCAGGTCCCGCTGCTCCTCCTCCAGGCCCGGCCAGCCGGCCCGCTGCGCCTGCACCCACCGTCCGAGTTGCTCGCCCTCGTACACCGTGTCCAGCGGCAGGGTGGTCCAGTCGACGAGGCCGTCGGACTCCAGCCACCACTGCCGGGCGGTGGCGTAGGCGCGTTGCCAGGTGATCGGCCAGGTGGGGCACCACCACGGGTCGATCTCCTCCAGCGCCCTGCGCCGCTCCGGCACGATCGCCCCCGGCTGGCCGGTCGGCACCTGGGCCGCAGCCCGCAGCTCCGAGAGCCATGTCCCGATCGCATACCCGCCGATCGAGGCCCGGGCCGGGGCCGCCAGCGAGCCGCCATGGCCCTTCGCCCAGACCCTGGCCCAGTCCAACCCGGCCTCGAAGCGGGCGTCGGAGACGGACCAGATCATCCCGAGCTGGTCGAGCATGTCAACCCGGTGTCGCGCCAATTCACCATTCGAATGCTCGTTCCGCCGGTCCGACAGCCATTTCCCGAGAGGAAATTTCCCCTCCTCGCCGACCATCGCCGAATAGGGAACGTCAAGCCCGCCGGTTTCCTCGTGCCACCGCCGGGCGTGGTTGATGCCCTCCCGCCAGAACTGATTTTCACCGGTCAGCACCCGCGAGGCGATGAACAGCGCGAGCACGTTCTCGTCCACCGGTACCTGGAACCGCACCGGCAGCGTGAACGCCCCCGACCCACCCTCACCAGACCAGCTCTCACCAGGCCCTGAAGCTGCCTCAGCGCTGCGCCCCTTCGTGCGCTTGCCGGATTTCTGGGGCACGGCGAGGGCCTCCACCACGCGTGCGTCGTGAGACCTCAAGGCAGTTATCTGTAGCGGGATGGGTGGTGGGCACGTTTGCTCTTCAGGCATCCCGTGATGCCTCCTTGAGGCCGGGCGCGGCGCGAACCGTCGGTCCCGCCTCAGGTGCGGGCGGCGGCCGGGCAGGCGCGACGTGCCACCGGCTTGTCCCGTGGTCCGGACTCCCCGGCCACACCACCCGTGGGAGCGAGTCGGGTCGACGAGGCCGTTGCCGGGTGCGGTGCAGTCGCGTCAAATGAGCCGGTGCACCCGGGTCCATCCCCGGGATCGACCTGATCCCGGGGATGAACGGGACCAGGGCCAGGCTCAGCAGAGCCACCAGTTCCTGTCGGCGGGGGCGTTGATGAGCGTTCCGTTCGCTGTCGATCACCGTCCACCTGTGCAGGGCCACGCCGTCGACCTCCACCTCCGGGAAGCCCTCGGCCTCTCCCGCGGGCTCTGGTGCCGGGCGGGGGTGGGCGATCCTCGCCCGGCCGACAGCGGGAGGTCATGCGGTGGCGTGATCCACCCGTGGCCTGTGGCCGGTCGCAGGCTGTTCAGGCAGGCGGGTGCTTCGCCGACGGTGCCGCGCCTGGAGTGAGGAGTCCTGCGGCCATGGCGGCGATCGCGGCGTCCAGGCGGTCGCGCGCGTCCTCCGGCATGGCGGCCAGCCGCAGCGGGCGGGCGGAGATCAGCGAGACCAGCAGCCAGGCTGCCGCGGCGGGGTCGGCGTCCGCACTAATGTCCCCCGCCGCCTGGCCGTGGCGCAGCGTGTCGGCGAGCGCGTCGGCGATCCGGCACACCGCGGCCTGGCCGGCCTGCGCGACGGCCGGTTCGGCGATGGGAGCCACCGAGTCGGCGAACAGGACGCCGAGCGAGCCCTGCGCGTGCAACTGGTCGAGGTGAGCGGGGGAGAGCACCTCGGCCACCAGGACGGCGACGGGGATCCCGGCGGCCACCGCGTCGGCGAGTTCGGCGCAGATCCGGGTCGCGGCGAGGTCGACGACGGCGGCGAACAGGGCCGCCTTGGAGCCGAAGTTCTGGAAGACGACCGGCTCGGTGACGCCGACCTGGGCGGCGATCTCGGAAACCTTGCCGCGCTGGTAGCCGCGTTCGGCGAACACCCCGATCGCCGCAGCCAGGATCGAGGCGCGCCGCTCCTCGGCGCTGAGGCGGGTCCGGCGCGGCTTGGCGGGCGTGGGCGAGGTCACCCCGTCATCGTAGACGGCCCTTGCCAAGGAAACTTAGTGGCGACTAAGGTCAGTGTTCTTAGTCGCCACTAAGTTTGGAGAACGGCATGGAACTGGCACGCCTGCTGCACGGGGACCCGCAGAGCGACACCGACGGCATCACCATCGCCCACGGCCGGGGCTACGAGCTGTTCGGGACCGTCGCCTTCGTCGGCCGCCGCAACCACGTCTTCACCCGGCTCGCCGAGATCAGCGGTGCCCGCCCCGGCGACCGCGCTCTGGACCTCGGCTGCGGGACCGGCTACCTCACCCAGCGCATGGCCAGGGTCGTCTCCCCCGCGGGCACCGCGCTCGGCATCGACCCGTCCGCCCAGGTCGTCGAGCACGCCCGCAAGCTGGCCGCCAAGCAGCCCAACTGCACCTTCAAGCGCGGGATCGCCGAACAGCTCGACGCAGCCGACGACTCGTTCGACGTCGTCGTCAGCAGCCTGATGGTCCATCATCTCCCCGCCCCCGTACGCCCGCAGGCGGTGGCCGAGATGTACCGGGTGCTACGCCCGGGCGGACGCCTGATGATCGCCGACTTCCGGCCCCCCAAGGGGCGCGTCGGCCGCCACCTGGTCGGCGCCGTCACCGGACCTGCGATGGAGAACAACCCGATCGACCTGCTGGAGGGTCTGGTCCGCGACGCCCGCTTCGACGAGGTCAGCGCCGGGGACCTGCACCCGTGGATCCGCTACGTGACCGCTGCCAAGCCCGCCACCCGCGGGGCCGCCGGATGAACCGCCAGCCCGCTGGCCTACGTGCGGTCCGGCTCGCCGCGATCCCGCTGGCCGTGGCCGGCCTCGGCGTACACCTGTGGCTCGGCACCAAGGTCGGCCTCGTCATCGCCGCCGTCGGCCTGCTGGCCCACCTCGCCGCCGGCCTGCTCGGCCGCCGCTGGCTGCGCCGACGCGACGGCGCCGGGTCCGCCCGAGTGACCGACCACCAGCACTGACCGCCCCGGGCCGGTCGCGGCGGGAACGGCGACCGAGGCCAGTTGTGGGTCCGGGCCCCGCGCGGGGATCCGGATCCACGGCGTACCGAGTACAGGGTCTCCGCCGTGCGGCTTGCTTTCTGTACGTGTGCTGTTAGGGCGGGTATCGGGTCGTGATCAATCTGTGGGATTCGCCCTCACAGCGAGGCCTGATCAGGTAGATCTGTCGCGTGACGCGAGTGCAACTGAC
>NZ_JBHTTU010000066.1:0-37084 GCF_042794375.1 Kitasatospora sp. NPDC056531
ATCCGCCGCTACATCATCTGGCGAAACCGCCATGCCGACGACCGGCGCCTACGCGCCATCGTCGACAGGGCGAACGTTGCCTGATGCGGCACTAGGTCAGGGCGACCTCGAACCGGCGATCGTCACTGCCATGGGCATCACTTCCGACTTGTCGGTCCACCCCCGGGTAGCGGGAATGCTCAACCGGTTTGGAGATGCCCTGCACGGCCTGGCGGGCGGTAGTCGTCATACGCAACTCTGGGATCAGTACACCCGCGACATTCGGAGGACCACGTCGTGACAAAGATCGAGCTGGGCCACTGCCGCGATCTGACGGCGTCCGTGCGTCAGACGTTGATCGATCTGTACGCCGACGTCCGGGCTCCGTTGTTGCACCTGCCCAACTATGCGGTCGAGACGTTCGCCGAACGTCTCGACCGGCATGGCGGGGAGCCGGGGTTCGAGGCCGTCATCGGGTACGACCAGGGCGCACCGATCGGGTATGCGTACGGCAACACGATTGAATCCGGTGATCGCTGGTGGACTCGGATGGCCAAGCCGATGGCTCCGGAGCTGACGGCCGATCCCACGTTCGCGCTCAAGGAGCTCGGGGTCCGCACCCCCTGGCGCGGTACCGGTGCCGCCCGAAGGATCCACGAGGGCCTGGCCGGTGACCGCGCCGAGGCTCGCATCACACTGATGGTCAATCCGGCGGCCGGGGACGGGAAAGTGCTCGCGCTCTACGAGGCGTGGGGATACAAGGCCGTCAATGAGGTCCGGCCGAACCCGGACGCGCCTCCGCTGGTCGCGATGATCAGGGCCTGCCGGCGCAAGTAGCCGCGCCCGTTTCCCCGCTCCGTCCGGCGGCTCCATACTCGCGCCGTGGATCCTCAGGACACCCGGAGAGACCCGGCAGTACGCCCGAACCAGAGAGTGAGGCGCCCGAGTTCGAGAGTTGGTGGGCATGTAAGTGCCTGTGATCACGGTCGGCGGCAGGGTGGGACGGGAGTCGTCCGGGCGGCGGTCGGTTGGGCGGGCGGGGGGATAACCGGGGCGCGGAACCTCCTGACGGTCGAACATCAGCCGGACCTCGGCTGGTCCGACAGTCGGACCTTCGGCCCCCGCACCCTAGCGCGATCAGCGCGGGTGCGGGGGCCGAATCGTTCACTCTCTGCGGCCGACCAGCCACCTCTGGTACTCCTGTGCGGCAGGAGGGATGTGTCCTTGATCTTCAACCGGCTTCGCACCCGCAGAACCGCCACCACCCCGAGCGGCGGCTGTCCGTACGCCCACGCCCACAACCACGTCGGTGCACCGGGCGCGTTCCCGCAGCCCGTCCCGGCGTCCGGACCGCAGGCACCTGCACCGCACCGACCGGGCCCGCGGCTGCCGCCCGCGCCACCGCCGTTCACCGACCCGGACCAGGCCGCCGAGTTCATCCGCCAGTTCCACCGCGAGCAGCCCGCCGCCGGTGGCCCGGAGCCGCGACTGCGCGCCGTCCTGGACGAGATCGACCGCACCGGCAGCTACCTGCACACCCCCGCCGAACTCGCCTACGGCGCCAGGCTCGCCTGGCGCAACGCCGCCCGCTGCATCGGCCGGCTGTACTGGCGCAGCCTGGTGGTCCGCGACCTGCGCCACCTCTCCTCGGCCGACGACATCGCCACCGGGTGCTTCGAGCACCTACGGACGGCCGGCAACGGCGGGCGGATCCGCCCGGTGGTCTCGGTGTTCGCCCCCGACCGCCCGGGCCGTCCGGCCGCGCGCATCCTCAACCAGCAGCTGGTCCGCTACGCCGGGCACCGGGTCGACGGCGCCGTGGTCGGCGACCCGGCGGGCGCCGTGCTCGCCGCCCGGGCCCGCGACCTCGGCTGGAAGTGTGCCGAGGACCGCTTCGAGGTGCTGCCGCTGATCATCCAGGAGCGCCCCGACGAACGCCCGGTCTGGTACGGGCTGCCGGACGACACCACGCTGGAGGTGCCGCTCAGCCACCCCAGGTACGAGTGGTTCGCCAAGCTCGGACTGCGCTGGTACGCGGTGCCCGCGATCAGCGACATGACGCTGGAGATCGGTGGCGTCCGCTACCCCACCGCACCGTTCAACGGCTGGTACATGGGCACCGAGATCGGCGCCCGCAACCTGGCCGACGCCGACCGCTACGACATGCTCGGCACGGTCGCGGAGCGGCTCGGCCTGGACACCTCCAGCGACCGCACGCTCTGGCGCGACCGCGCGCTGATCGAGCTCAACATCGCGGTGCTGCACTCCTTCCAGGAGGCCGGGGTGACGATCGCCGACCACCACACCGAGTCGGAGCGCTTCCTCAAGCACGTCGCCCAGGAGAAGCGGCTGGGCCGCCCCACTCCGGCGGACTGGAGCTGGATCGTGCCCCCGGTCTCCGGCGGGCTAACGCCGGTCTACCACCGGTACTACGACCCGGTGGACCCGGATCAGCGGCCGGCCTTCGTCTCCCGCGAGCCCTGGTAGGAGCGGCCCGGCACCCGGGCTACGACCTCGCGGCGAGGCGCTCGAAGCGCAGCACGAGTCCGTCCAGCAGCGCCTCCAGGCCGGTCTCGAAGGCGCCCTCGTCCACCGTCCCCCGGTGCCCGGCCAGCCGGTGCGCCTCGCCGAGGTGCGGGTAGTCGGCCGCGTCGTAGACCCCGGCGTCCGCCGGGAAGCCGGCCGCGAAGGAGGCGAGCGCGGAACCGGTGACGAAGTAGCGCATCAGCGCGCCGATCCGGGTGGCCTGGCCGCGCGGCCACCCGGACTCGACCAGGTGCCCGAAGACGGCGTCGGCCAGGCGCAGCGCGTTGGGCCGCCGCCCCGGTCCCTGGGCGAGCACCGGGACGATGTTGGGGTGGGCGGCCAGTGCGGCGCGGTAGGAGCGGGCCCAGTGGCGCAGCGCCTCCGGCCAGGGGGTCGTCGGCCTCGCCGGCCCGGTCGGGGGGCCGGGGTCCGCGCCGCCGCTGAACATCGACAGGTCGACTTCGCCGATGACGCTGTCCACCACCGCGTCCAGCAGTTCGTCCTTGGTGGCGAAGTGGTTGTAGAGCGAGGGCCCGCTGACCGACAGCTCGGTGGCCAGGCGGCGGGTGGAGAGGGTGTCCAGCCCCTCCTCGTCGATCAGCCGCAGGGCGGCGGCGACGATGCGCTCGCGGCTGAGCAGCGGGGTGCGCGGACGGGCCATCGCGGTGACTTCCTCCGATTCCTCCGGCCGGCTCCCCCGGTCGGGTGGGTGGGGGACCGATTCTGACAGGTGCCTCTTCCCAGCGCGGGCTGCCCGGGGCTACAGTCCACCCGTAAAACTTGCAGCGCTAGTTTATCGGCCCGAGGCGTCCACCGGGCCCGAGTCGGGAGCCGCCGTGAACCTGGAGTTGTCCGAGGAGCAGAGCGCCGTCCGGGACCTCGCCGCCGCCTTCACCGACCGCGAGATCGTGCCGTACGCGGCCGAGTGGGACCGCGTCGAGTCCGTGGACCGGGCGATCATCGGCAAGCTCGCCGAGGTGGGCTTCCTCGGCCTGACCATCCCCGAGGAGTACGGCGGCAGCGGCGGCGACCACCTCGCGTACTGCCTGGTGCTGGAGGAGCTCGGGCGCGGCGACTCGGCCGTGCGCGGGATCGTCTCGGTCTCGCTCGGCCTGGTCGGCAAGTCGATCAACAGCTACGGCACCGAGGAGCAGAAGCGGCACTGGCTGCCCCGGCTCACCTCCGGCGAGTCGCTCGGCTGCTTCGCGCTCACCGAGCCCGGCACCGGCTCGGACGCGGCCAACCTGACCACCCGGGCCGTCCGGGACGGCGACGACTGGCTGATCAGCGGCGCCAAGATGTTCATCACCAACGGCACCTGGGCCGACGTCGCGCTGGTCTTCGCCCGCACCGGCGGCGGCGAGCCCGAGCAGCGGGGCCACCGGGGCATCACCGCCTTCCTGGTGCCCACCGACCTGCCCGGCTTCGGCCGCACCACGATCCACGGCAAGCTCGGCCTGCGCGGCCAGGCCACCGCCGAACTCGCCCTGGACGAGGTCCGGGTGCCCGACAGCGCCCGGCTCGGCGAGGTCGGCAAGGGCTTCACGGTGGCGATGGCGGCACTGGCCAAGGGCCGGATGTCGGTCGCGGCCGGCTGCGTCGGCATCGCCCGCGCCTGTCTGGAGGCCGCCGTGCGCTACGCGGGCGAGCGCGAGCAGTTCGGCCGGCCGATCGCCTCGCACCAGCTCGTCCAGGAACTGCTGGCCGGCATCGCGGTGGACGTCGAGGCCGCCCGGCTGCTCACCTGGAAGGTCGCCGACCACATCGAACGCGGCCTGTCCTTCGCCACCGAGTCCTCGATCGCCAAGCTCCACGCGAGCGAGGCCGCCGTCCGGGCCGCGAACAACGCGCTCCAAGTGTTCGGCGGCTACGGCTTCATCGACGAGTACCCGGTCGGCAAGTACCTGCGCGACGCGCGGGTGATGACCCTCTACGAGGGCACCAGCCAGATCCACCAACTGCTCATCGGGCGTGCCCTGACCGGCGTCAACGCCTTCTGACCCTCCTCCCCCGACAAGGAGCACGACGTGCGTCCCGTCTACTTCGCCGCCGCCCGCCGCACACCCATCGGCCGGCTGCGCGGCGCGCTCGCCACGGTGCGTCCGGACGACCTCTCGGCCACCGTGCTGCGCGCCCTGCTCGCCGACGTCCCCTCCCTCGACCCGGCCCGGATCGACGACGTCTACTGGGGCGCCGCCAACCAGGCCGGCGAGGACAACCGCAACGCCGCCCGGATGGCCGTCCTGCTGGCCGGCCTGCCGGAGAGCGTCCCCGGAGCCACCGTCAACCGGCTCTGCGCCTCCGGCCTGGAGGCCGTCACCCTCGCCGCCCGGGCCATCGGCTCCGGCGAGGCCGACGTGGTGCTGGCCGGCGGCTGCGAGTCGATGACCCGCGCGCCCTTCGTCCTGCCCCGCCCCGACGAGGCGCTGCCGCACCGGATCGAGACCTACGACACCCGGCTCGGCTGGCGGCTCACCAACCCGCGGATGGCCGAGCTGCACGGCGTGCTCAGCATGGGCGAGACCGCCGAGGAGGTCGCCAGCCGGTACGGCATCGGCCGGGAGCGCCAGGACGCCTTCGCACTGCGCAGCCACCAGCGGGCGGCCGCCGCCCGCAAGGACGGGCACTTCGACGCCGAGCTGATCCCGGTCGAGCGGCCGGACGGGGTGACGGTCGGCCAGGACGAGGGCATCCGCGAGGACACCAGCCTGGAGAAGCTCGCCAGGCTCAAGCCGGCCTTCCGCCCGGACGGCACCGTCACGGCCGGCAACGCCTCGCCGATGAACGACGGCGCGGCCGGGCTGGTCCTGGTCAGCGAGGAGGCACTGCGCGACCTCGGGCTGCAGCCGCTCGGCCGGTACGTGGCCGGGGCCTCGGCCGGGGTGCACCCCGACGTCATGGGCATCGGACCGGTGCCCGCGACGCGGAAGGTGCTCGGACGGGCCGGCTGGACCCTCGCCGACCTGGACACCGCCGAGCTCAACGAGGCCTTCGCCGCCCAGGCGCTGGCCTCCGCCGACGGCATCGGGTTCAGCCCGGAGCAGGCCGACGAAGTGGTCAACCCGAGCGGCGGGGCGATCGCCCTCGGCCACCCGCTGGGCGGCTCGGGCGCCCGCATCCTGACCACCCTGCTGCATCGGATGCACCGCACCGGTGCCCGGCGCGGCCTGGCCACGATGTGCGTGGGCGTGGGACAGGGTACGGCCGTGCTGGTCGAGAACGTCTGAGGGAGTTTCCAGTGATCGGAGGAACTGACATGGCCCGTTTCACGGGGAAGGTCGCCGTGGTGACCGGCGCGGCGCAGGGCATCGGCGCGGCCACCGCCCGCCGGCTGGCGGAGGAGGGCGCGGTGGTCGCCGTGGTCGACCTGACCGCCGAGCGGGCGGCCGGGACGGTAGCCGAGATCACCGCCAAGGGCGGCACCGCCCGGGCGTACGGCTGCGACGTGGCCGACTACGACTCCGTCGACGCGGTGTTCGCGCAGGTCGCGGAGGAGCTCGGCGGGCTGCACATCCTGGTGAACAACGCCGGGATCACCCGGGACAACCTGTTCTTCAAGATGCCCAAGTCCGACTGGGACGCGGTGCTGACGGTCAACCTGACCAGCGCCTACAACTGCAGCCACGTGGCGCAGAAGTACATGGTGGCGCAGAAGTACGGGAAGATCGTCTCGCTCAGCTCGCGTTCCGCGCTCGGCAACCGGGGCCAGGCCAACTACGCGGCCGCCAAGGCCGGCATCCAGGGGCTCACCGCGACCCTGGCGATCGAGCTCGGGCCGTTCAACATCAACGTCAACGCCGTCGCCCCCGGCTACATCGCCACCGCGATGACGGCGGCCACCGCCGAGCGGGTCGGCGCCACCGCCGAGGACCACCAGACCGAGGTCGCCGCCCGCACGCCGCTGCGCCGGGTGGGGCAGCCGGAGGAGATCGCGTCGGTGGTGGCCTTCCTGGCCAGCGAGGACGCCTCGTACGTGAGCGGGCAGACGCTGTACGTCAACGGTGGAGCCCGGTGATTTGACGGAGGCTTACCCGAGGCCGGTCAACTTGGTAAACTTGACCAACTCGGTGAAAAGTGTGAAATAGGTAAGACTCGACTGACGACCAGTCAGCCTGCCGTCCCAGATGAGGGGTTACCTTCTCCTGGGACGGCCTTTACCTTTTTGCGTGGCCGAGCATGACCATGCCGCTGATGGGACTACCCCACCAAATGACTATGGCATGATCATGCGGCAGTCGATGGGATGGCCAGACCGACCCGACCGGACCAAGGTCGGGCCCTGCGTCCCCCTCAAGGAGTCCCATGGGCAGCCCCGCTACCCTCCGCCGCGCCCTGGCTCTGCTCGCCTCGGGGGCCACCGCCCTCACGGCCGGCACCTTCGCCGTACCGGCTGTCGGCGCTGCGACCGCCGCCCCCTCGCACGACCTCGCGGGTGTCCACGTCCGCCCCGCCTCGGCCGGACACCACCTCGCCACGGCCCGCCCGGCCCCGCTGAGCACCACCCAGTGCGTCAGCCAGATCGGCATCCACTGCTACTCGCCGCTGCAGTACCGCACCGCGTACAACCTGAACCCGCTGTACAAGGAGGGCGTGACCGGCAAGGGCCGCACGATCGTCATCGTCGACTCCTTCGGCTCGCCGACCATCCAGCACGACCTGGAGGTCTTCGACAAGCAGTGGGGCATCCCGGACACCCAGGTCGAGGTCCAGAAGTGGGGCAACGTCCCCGTCTTCGACCCGAAGAACCCCGACCACACCGGCTGGGCCGGCGAGACCACCCTGGACGTCGAGTACGCCCACGCGATCGCCCCCGACGCGCACATCATCCTGGTCGAGACCGGCGTCGCCGAGACCGAGGGCACCACCGGCCTGCCCGAGATGATGGACGCCGAGAAGGCCCTCATCAAGCAGGGCCGCGGCGACGTCATCTCGCAGAGCTTCGGCGCCACCGAGAACACCTTCCCGGGCTACGACAAGGGCGACTTCAAGTCGCTGACGGACCTGCGCTACGCCTTCAAGGCTGCCGCCGACCGCGACGTCACCGTGCTCGCCGCCTCCGGCGACAACGGCGCGACCGACTCGCAGCTCAACGGCACCGACCTGTACCCGTACAAGGTCAACTCCTGGCCGTCCTCGGACCCGCTGGTCACCTCCGTCGGCGGCACCCAGCTCACCCTGGACGACAACGGCAACCGCACCGCGGCCGACAAGGTGTGGCACGACAAGTCCGGCGCCGGCGGCGGTGGCGTCTCCGGCATCTTCGAGCGCCCGTGGTACCAGGCCGGCGTCGCGAACGTCACCGGCAACCACCGTGGCACGCCCGACATCAGCATGAGCGCGGCCGTGGACGGCGCCGCCTGGACCTACGAGTCCTACGACCCGACCGCGGTCGGCTGGCACCTCACCGGCGGCACCAGCGAGGCCACCCCGCTGTTCTCGGGTGTCGTCGCCCTCGCCGACCAGCTGGCCGGCCACCGCCTCGGCCAGCTCAACTGGCGCATGTACGGCATGAACCTGCTCCCGAGCCAGTGGAGCGGCATCGTCGACGTCAAGGACGGCGACAACGGCTGGAACGGCGTCACCGGCTACAACGCCACCGAGGGCTACGACCTCGCGAGCGGCCTCGGCACCATCAACGGCGCCAAGTTCGTCCACGCGCTCGCGGGCGACATCCAGGGCGACGACGACCAGCAGTAAGTAGTGGTCGGTCGTGGTCGATGTCGATGTCGGTGCGTGACGGCTGACGTCGGCTTCTGACGGCTGACAAGTAACAGCGAACGGATAACAGATTTCGAAATCTGTTATCCGTTCGCTGTTTTCTGTCTGCTGTCTTCTGTCAGGTGGTGGCCGGTGGTTGCCGATCGTCGGCCGTCGGCCGTCGGCTGCCGCCCAACAACCGGCGGGCGGCAGCCGACCGGGCGTCAGGCCTGATCGGCCGGGGCCGGGCTGGCGGCCAGCTGGGCGAGGTAGCGCTCGGCGGCACGGAGCTTGCGGCCGTCGCGGCCGGGGAGGTGGGCGCGCAGCTCGATGATCTCCGGGGCGATGCGGATCGCCTCCGTAGGGTCGGTGATCGAGCGCCAGCAGGCCTCGGCGTTGGTGGCCGCCTGCTGGGTCTCCGGGTGGTTCGCGCCCTGGGAACGGAGCAGCGTCAGGGCGACCTCGCGGTAGATGTCGGCCGCCTCGGCCGTTCGGCCCGCGAGCCGGCACACGTGCGCGCGCACCTGCCGCACCTGGAGGACGGGCTCGGAGACGGCGCCGTGCTCGGCGATCGCCTCCAGTTCGAGCGCGAAGGCGAGGTCGGTGGCGGCCGCGTGGTCCCCGGCGTCGGCGCTGCGGACGATCCGTCCGATGACCTCGCGGTAGTCCGCGCGGGGCGCGTTGGCGGCCGGGGTCCCGGCGACGGCCTCGGCCGGGGTCTCAACCGGGGTCTCAACCGGTGCAGGCGGCTGATCGGCGGGCGGCTGATCGGCCGGGAGCCGGTCCTGCGGCACCTCGCCCGTCGGCGCGGCTTCGACCGGTACGACCTCGACTGGTACGGCGTCGGACGGTACGGCGTCCTGGGGCTCCTCCGCGACCTCGACGACCTCGGCGACCGACTCAACCGGCTCGGCGACCGACTCAACCGCCGGAACGGCCGCAGCCGCCTCGACAGCCTCGTCCACGGCCTCCGGCCCCTGCTCCGGCTGCGACTTGCGCAGCGTCACGCCCGCCGACCGGACGATCTCCGCCGCCGGCACGTCGGCCGGGACGTGCTTGTGCAGGCTCACGCTCGACGCCTCGTCAGGCTGCTCGCCCGCCTTCACCAGGCTGACCTGCTTGGCCGGTCGCGGCGGCGTGGGCGGCACGCCCGGCTTGATCAGGCTCACCAGGCCGTCCACCGGCAGGACCGGCACCGGCCGTTCGGCCACCGCGCCGTGCGGCCCGGCCTGACGCGGCAGCGGCGGCACCGGGGGCAGCGGACGCTCCGCCTCGACCGCGTCCGGCACCGCGACGCCGTCCATCACCGGCACGGCGTCCGCCGCCGTAACCGCATCCGCCATCGGCACGGCGTCCATCACCGGCAGCACGTCGGCCACCGGGACCTCGCCGCGGCGGGCGGTGTTGCGGAAGACCGGGCGGTCCGGGACGTGCGTGGCCAGGATGACCACGTCCGGCCGCAGCACCGAGTACACCTGCTGCCGCAGCTGCTCGGGCGCGAGCACGTCGCCCGCGCCGGGGCGGCCGCCGTGCAGCGCCTCGATCAGGGCACGGGTGAAGGTGCCGATCTGCTCCGGGTCCGGGCTGACGACCGCCCACAGCGGGATGCCCTCGCTGAGCGGCGAAACGGTGCCCTGGAGGTACGGCCAGGCGTTCTGGTCGGCGCTCAGGTCGGCGATGACCAGGGTCTGCCACTCGGCCGGACGGTGGCTCAGCTCCGCGGCAATGGCCTGCCAGGGCAGCCCGTCCTGCCGGGAGTCGCGCAGGGTCAGCTGGAGCTGGCCGCCGCGCTTGTCGGCGACCACGTGCCCGCCCAGGTGCACCAGCAGCGGCCCGGGGTGCCGGGAGGCGGCGCGCAGGTGGGCGAGGACGGTGTGCGGGTCACTGGCGCCGGGGAGGTGGACGGCGTCCACCGCGTCCGCGGCGAGCAGCACCTGCGGCGAGACGGCGGCCAGCATCGCGGACAGCACCGGCGCCTGGGCCGGTCCGCCCCGGCCCCAGGTACGGCGGCCGGAGGTGCCGTACCCGCCCTCGATCACCAGGATCCGGCCGCGCGGCGCCGTGCCCAGCCCGCCCGGCCCGCCCGTACCGGCGGCCGCGCCGCCCGGGACGGTGAACGGCGGCGGCGTGGCCGAGGCCGGCGCGTTGCCCGCGGCGGGCAGGCCGGTGAGGGTCCATCCGGTGGGCGCGACCGGCGGCGCGGGCGGCACCGACGCGGGCGCGGGCGGCGCGGCCGCAGCAGGGGGTGCCGGGGGCGCCGGGGGCGCGGGCGGCGGCTCGTACAGCGCGGCGGGCCCGGGCGGGTGCTCCTCGGCGGGCAGGCGGGAAGGCGGCGGCGGTACGGCGTCCCAGGGGCCCGAGTCCGCGGCTGGCTCGGAACCTCCGGAAACAGCTGTCGTCTCCGCCATCTTCTGGTCACCGCCCCGCCCCGCCGCTGCCGCGGCGTCTGATGCCCTTGCCTGCGTGGTGCCTGCCACCACGTTCCGTGCGCGCCACCCTACGAGATCCCGGCACACCCGTTCCAGGCCGGGTACCGATCGGCGCGCCACACGGCCCGCAGCGCCAGCTATCGTGCCGCCATGACCGGCTCCGGTGCGCCCCTGCTCTTCCTCGACGTCGACGGACCGCTCCTTCCCTTCGGCGCCCCGCCCCCGGGCGGCTACCCCACCTACCCGGGCCCGGATCCGTCCGGGAACCCGCTGGTGGCCCGGGTCGACCCGACGCTCGGGCGGCGCCTGCTGGCCCTGCCCTGCGAACTGGTGTGGGCCACCACCTGGCTGGACGACGCCAACGACTGCCTCTCGCCCCGACTGGGCCTGCCGCAACTGCCCGTCGTGGACTGGCCGGTGGCGGACGACGAGGACGGCGGCACCGGCGGGAACGGCAGGAACGGCGGACCGCACTGGAAGACCCGCCCGCTGGTCGCCTGGGCGGCCGGACGCCCGTTCGCCTGGGTGGACGACGAGATCACCCCCGCCGACCGCCGCTGGGTCGAGGCCCACTCCCCCGCCCCCGCCCTGCTGCACCGCGTCGATCCCCAAGTCGGTCTCACCGACGCTGATTTCAGCACCCTCGACGCCTGGCTACGCACCACCTGAGCCGCTCTTGGACGGTCGGCCTCGTGAGCGCCAGGTCGGATCCGGCCGGGTCCGACCGATGTGGCCACACGGCGACGACTGCTCGCTTCAGCTCGATCACGGTCGCGGCGAACCCGCTGTACACGGCCAGGCGTTCCTGGCGCAGCAGTTCCTCGCGAGCACGACGCTCATCATCCTCTGGTCTCCACTCGACTGCGCGGCGTCGGCGGATGCCGCGCAGTCGCGACCGGCTCCCCTGGGGCTGTGGGTTCCGTGACTTCGTGAGCACTGGCTCCTGCCCAAAGGCCGGCATCCGGACGCGGCGAGCAACGGCGGTCTCGGCGGTTCTTGAGCGATCCGGGCTTCCTGGGCGATCGGGCCGATGACAGAGAGTCAACTACCCGCGGCTGAGGTCCCGGGTTTGCGGTTGACCGTGTGTCTGACGAGTTGCCTCGTCAGCGACCTCCGCGTCCGACCGGCGCTCTACGCGCTGGTGGGGCTGTGTTCCAGCTGAGGCACCGGTCGTCGAATGCCTGCGCCGCGTCCTCACGGAAGGCGATCGGCTTCGACTCCGCCTTGTTCCGCCGCTTGGAACCCTTCGGGCCGAGGTTCCCGGCCTTGATGTTCGCCTTCAACGCCGCATAGGCGTCGCAGACCTTCTTCACCACCCGCACCGTGGGCTGCGCCGACAGGTCGAACTCGCCCTTGACCTGCCGGTACACCATTGGCTGGAGACGTTGCGCCGCTCCTCACCCGTGCGGAACGCCACCACGGAGACGCGGTTCGCCGCACGGTTGCACGCGCGCAGGGTGACGGCGAGCGCGTCGGCCTCGTAGGTCGACGGCTCCAGCTTCACCCGAACAACGATCTTCACAGAGCGTGAGAATAGGTCACACAAAGTCAGAGACCAAAACGGGAGGTCAGAGCCCACCGAAGGGAACTCCGTCGCTTCGCGGCTCCGGGACAAGGAGCGGGGCTGAAGCCCCGGGCTTCCTCAGTAGATTCAGGTGAAGTCCCGCACTCTGATGACGTGGGTGGTCCCAGCGCTGCCGCCGGCCCGCGCGCAACGAAGGCCGAGGGGCGCCGTGCACCTGCCTGGGCACGTTCGCTGTACGTCACGTCACCGCGCGGACATTGCGGTCGGCCGTGGGGCTGGGAAGATTGATCGTGGCGGTTCGGTCGTCGTCGAGGCGGCCACCGCTGAATGCCACCGGGTGCCCCGTCGGACCCGAGGTGAGCAGGAGGAGCTCGACATGCCCGTAGCAGACGCCGAGGTAGCGGTATTGATCGTCGGTGGCGGGCCTGTCGGGCTCACCGCCCGAGCGCTACTGGACCGCTGGGGCGTGCAGGCACTGCTGGTCGAGAAACACCGCGAGCTGTCGCCCTTTCCGCGGTCCCGGCTGGTCAACGTGCGCTCGATGGAGATCTATCGCCAGCTCGGGCTCGCAGCCGGGATAACGGGCGACGCGTTCGCGCCGGAGTACGGCCGCATCCGCTTCCGCGACACCCTGTGCGACCGTGATTTCGCCACAGCGGCGATGGTCGGGGTCAATGCGCTGGTACCGGAGAGCCCCGTGACCGGCGTGGTCACCTCACAGGATCGGTTGGAACCCACCCTGCTCGCCGCAGCGGACACACGAGTGCGTTTCGGGACCGAGCTCATCGACCTGGCCGAGGAAGCCGACAGCGTCGTGGCTTTGCTCGTCGACCACCAACGCGGTGCCAAGACCCGCGTCCGTGCCCGTTATGCAGTCGCCGCCGACGGCGCGAACTCCAGCGTCCGGCAACTGCTGGGAATCGACACCACTGGCCCCGGAGCGATGGGGCGCTTCACCACCGTCGTGTTCGACGCCGACCTCGACCGCTGGTGCGCCCACCAGCCGGCCGGCGTCTACTTCACCGCGCACGGTCTGTTCGGCCCGCTGTACCCCGAACGAGGCTGGGCCTGGTTCGTGCCCACGCCCGAGGACGCCGCACGCGTCGACTGGCCCGACCTCCTCTCGCGCGCCATCAGCCCCGGTGCCGAGGTCCGAGCCGACGTGTTGCGGATTCAGCACTGGGTGATGAACGCGTTCGTCGCCGAGCGCTTCCGTCACGGCCGGATCCTGCTGACCGGCGACGCCGCGCACGCGCTCCCCATCGTCGGCGGCCTGGGCATGAACGCCGGGATCGCCGATGTGCACAACCTGTGCTGGAAGCTGGCGGGCGTCCTCCGCGGGTGGGCCGAACCGAGTCTGTTGGAAAGCTACGAGACGGAACGGCAACCTGTCGCCCGCAGGACTCTCCACCAGGCGGTGGCGAACAGCCGGCTTCTCCTCGAAGTGCAGAACCGGCGCCGAGAGCAGCGCCGACTCGGCGAAGCAGCACCGGTCCACGTCGAACTTCCCTGGTCGGAGCGGTACTTCGCTCAACTCGGTCTCGTGCTCGGCGTCACCTACCGCTCCAACGCCGTCCTCGCCGACGACACCGCCCCGTCCGGGCCATCCGACACAGGCACTGACTACGTCCCCACCGCGGAGCCGGGCCATCGCATGCCACACCTCTGGCTCACACCCGGCCGCTCCACTCTCGACGCCTTCGGCCAATGGTTCACCCTGCTCACCCCGGACGCCACTCGCTGGGAGCAAGAGTCCACCACACCATGGCCGTTGCACATCGAGGCCCTTCCCAGCGAGCACACCGACTCCTGCGGCCTCCGTCCACACGGGGCACTACTCATCCGACCCGACGGCCACATCGGCGCCCGCTGGCGCGACCGCCCGTCGAGCGACGCCGCCCTCCGCCACGCCCTCACCACGATCACCCGTTAGACACCCTCCGACAGTTCAGCGCCCCATGGCGCCGGCCATCGCCGGTTCCGTGGCGCCGAGACACAACCGTGTTCCACTACCGAACGCAACCAGTGCTCGTGATCCGCCGACAGTGCTCACGGAATCGTGGACCCTGGGAGGGGCTGAATTCCTCAGGAGCCGGCCAGCAGGTCGCGCAGCAGGGCAACCGTGTCGGCGTCCAGGTCGCGGCCGGTGCGGCGGCTCAGGGCGTCCAGGCGGTTGACGGCGCGCAGGAGTTGGTCCCGGGCGCCGGCCGAGGCGTAGGCGTAGAAGAGGTCCCGGTGCAGCAGTTCGATGTCCGGGGCGACGGCGAGGCCGCGGAAGACGGCGGCCTCGGCGCTGCGGTGGTCGCCGTACTGGAGGCGGCGGGCGGCGAGTTCGTGGGCGGTGTCGACGATGGCGGCGATCATGTCCTGGCGCTCGGCCTCGGCCCAGCCGTAGGAGGCGGGCGGGGCCTCGGCGAACGGGGCGCCGCGGACCAGGGCCAGGGCGTGGGCGAGGGCCGCGTCGGCGGTGGCGCTGGTGCTGCGCATGCCGCGCCGGTAGAGGCTGCGAAACTCGTCCCAGTCGCAGGTGACGGCCGGGGCGAAGGCGTAGCCGTCGGTGGCCTCGGTGGACAGGTAAGCGCGGCCCTCGCCGGAGGTGCCGAACCAGGCGGCCAGGTCGGCGAGTTTGGCCGGGAGCGGGCTCTTGGCGTCGGCGGCGGTGGGGTGCGGGTCCAGGTGAGCGGCGCCGGGGTGCAGGTCGTGGTCGAGCGCATGGTGGTCGGAGCCGGGGCGCAGCGCGAGGTAGACGGCGAGCTCGGTCAGCCGGGACAGCGCGCCGGGTTCGACGGTGCCGAAGGTGCCGGCCACGTCGATCGGGCCGAGCAGCCGGATCCGGGGGGCGTTGCGCGGGGTGTGCGCCTCCGGGGAGCGGAGGATGGCGAGCAGGTCGTCGCTGTCGCTGCGGCCGGGGGTGGTCCGGGCGACCGGCGCGACCGCGGCCGGTCCGGGCTTCACCTCCGGCTCCACCCGCTCCTCGGTGTCGGCTGCGCGCTCCGCGACGGTGCCGGGCTCCGGCCGGGACGGCACGCGCGGGTCGATGCCGGTGGGCGCGGGCGCGCTCTGGTGCGTCGGGGCGGGCTCGGCGGGCGCCGGGGCCGGATCGGCGGGCGTCCGAGCGGGCACGGGGACGGGCACGGCGGGCGACTGCGGTGCCACGGGCTGGACGGGCTGGACGGGCTGGACGACAGCCGGGGCGTCGGTCGGCATCACCTCAGCAGCCACGGCCGTGTCCACCGGAGCGTCCGTGGAACCGACCGGCTCGCCCGGCAGCCGCAGGTCGCGGGTGGTCTCATCGGCGGCCTGCCCGGCCTCGGCGGCGCCCCGCTCGGTCTCCGTGGCGGCCTTCCCGGTCTCGGTCGCCGCCTGCCGCCCCTGCCCGTTGACGGCGAACCTCGCCGGGCCGGCCGGTGTGGGGACGGGGACCGGAGCGGGGGCGGGCGTCGCCGGGTCGGTGCCCGCGAACGGGCTGGCGCCGGTGCCGATGACCCGGGTCAGCAGCCGGGGCCCGGCGGCCGTGTCCGTGCCCTCCCCGGCCGACCCTGCCTCCCCGGCCTCCGCCGCCGGAGCTCCGACGACGGCCAGCACCGGTGCGACGGGCGGCAGTTCGGCAGTGTCCGCGTCGTCGTCCGGATCCGGGTCGAGGCCGGGACCGTCCAGGGTCCAGGCGGGCGCCGGGTGCTGGGTGGCGTCGTCGGCGGCCCGGAGGAGTTCGGCGATCTGGTCGTACTGCTGTCCGTCGAGCCGCTGGAGCTCGACGGTCAGGTGCAGGCCGGGGATGGCGGCCTGGCCGGTGGTTGGCAGGGTCCAGCGGGCGACCGGGCCGGTGCCGCGCTCGGGGGCGAGGGTGATGACGGCGACGCAGGTGCGCGGACGGGCGTCCAGCAGACGGCCGAGCTCGGCGGGGGTACCGCCGCCGGGCTGCTGGGCGCAGAGCACGATCTCGGGCACCCAGGACTCGTCCGCCTGCCCCCGGCTGCGGGCCTCGCGCGGGCTGGAGGCCTCGGCGGCGATCAGGGTGGCACGGGCCTTGGCGGTGCGCGGGCCGACGGCGGCCAGCGCGGCCTCCAGGGTGGGGTGGCGGTGGATGCGCTCGGCGGCCGGTCCGCTGATCGGGACCTCCTCGGCGAGGTCCACCAGGTGCAGGTGGAGCCGGTCGGCCAGCGGGCTGTGGGCCAGTTCGATGGCCAGGGTGCGCAGGACGTCGCGGGCGTCGTCGGGGTGTCCGGAGAGGTGGAGCAGCCGGATGGCCTCCAGGTCGGCGAGGACCACCGATCCGTCGGGCGAGCTGCCGAGGGTGACCAGCGCCGGGTAGGGCGCGGCGGTCTTGCGGGCCTGGGCCGCGCTCAGCAGGTCGCCGGACTCCTCGCTGCACCACCAGACGTTGGCGGCGTGCGCGGCACGGAACGGCGCGATCGGCGTGGCCGGTCCGGACAGGTGCAGCTCGATGGTGTGGCCGGGGGTGATCCGGGCCGCAACGATGGCCGGCAGCCGCTTGCCGCCGCGCACGGTGTTGCGGGCCAGGGTGCGCAGAGCCCGGTCCAGCAGTTCGAGCCCGGCCTGGTCCTGCCGGACCATCAGCTCGTTCTCGAACGCGGCGGCCTCGGCGGCGGGCATCGCGATGCGGTGCAGGGGGCGGCGGGCGCGCAGCTGGGTGCCGCGCTTGTAGGCGACGGTGCCGACCATCATGGCGGCGAGCAGGACGCCGACGGTGGAGGCGGCCAGGGCGACGGTGTAGTCGCCGTCGGGCGCCGGGTCGGCGTGCGCCGCGGGAGCGGGTGTGTGGGCGGGAGCGGGTGTGTGGGCGGGAGCTGGCGTCGGCGCCGGGGCTGACTGCGACGCGCCCGGCGTGGGCGCAGCCGGCGTCGGGGCGGCCTGCGTCGGGGCGGGAGCGGGCGCGGGCGTCTGTTCCGGCGCCGGAGCCGGCGCGGGCGTCTGAGCGGCCGGGGTGGCCGCCCCCGGCACCGTGAGCACCATCCCGGGCTCCAGCACGTCCGGGTCGGTCAGCCGTTCCCCGTCCGGCGCCTGCACCCCCTTGTTGGCCTCGAAGAGCTTCGGCCAGGCCTCGCCGTCCCCCAACTCCCGCTGGGCGATGGCCGACAGGCTGTCCCCGGCCTGGACGGTCACGGTCTTCTGCCCGCCCGCGCCCGGCTCCGCCCCGGACTGCGGCGACTGCGCGGGACCCGGGGCCTGCGCCTGACCGGCAGCCGGATCGGGGGCCTGAGCCGGGGCCTGCGCGGGCGCCTTCGCCTCGTCCGCCTTGGCGTCCGCCGGCATCAGCAGCTCCCAGCCGGGCTGGATCGGCCGGTCCGCGTCGAATCGGACGCCCGAATCGTCCATCACCCGGCCGTCGTTGAGCTTGGCGATCTCCACCCACCGTTCACCGGATCCCAGTTGGCGCTCCGCGATGGACCACAGGCTGTCCGCCGGCCGGCTGTCCCGGACGGTGTACGTGGGGTGCTGCTCGGCAGCCGGGCTCAGCGCGGGCGCGGACTGGGCGGCGGGCAGCGCGGCCTGCTGCACGCCGGGGGTCAACTGCGCCTGGGCAACCGGGTGGTGGGCCAGTTCCGGCACCGCGGCGAAGGCCGAACCGGCCACCGGCAGCAGCGCGAGCACCGAGCCGACCAGCCCGGCCGCGAGCCGCTGGCTCCAGCCGAAGGCCGGGATCCGCCGGGCGATCCGGCCCCGCAGCTGGGCCGGGATCTCCAGCAGGACGGAGAGCGCGAAGCACGCCCAGGCCAACCATCCGACCACCACCAGCAGCCAGAGGAACAGCCGCCCGTCGTCCGGACTGGTGAGCGCCTCGCCCACACCGCCCGGAGCGACCTCGCCCATCGAGGCGACCGCGTGGGTGCCGTACAGCAGCAGCGCGGGGACGCCGAACAGCAGGGCGAGCAGGGTGAGCAGCGCGGCGAGCGCGGTGAGCAGCGCGCCGCCGCGGCCGCGTCCGGCCCGGTGCGCGCTTCGACTCCGACCCCTCGCGGTTCGATTCCGGTCGTTCCCCGGCCCGGTCCCGGTCCGGCCGGTACGGGCCGGGGTGGTTCGGGCCTGGTCCTTGGCACGTGGCGCGGCCATCAGTCGGTCTCCGCTTTCTCGACTCCGTGGACGAGGGTCGCACTGCCCTTGCCCGTTACCTTCCGCTGCCCGAGGGCGCCCAGCAGGACCGGCCGGTAGTCGGCCTGCACGGTGACGGTGACGACCTTGCCGTCTTTGTCGAGCTTGACGTCGTCGGCGTGCAGCCCGTACAGCCCGAGGTAGGCGTCGGCGGCCTTCTTGGCGTCCTCCTGCAGGACCTTGAAGCCCTTGCCCTGCAGCACGGCCGACTGGTCGAGCTGCTGTCCGCCGACCCGCGCGGCCTCCTGGGCGTACGCGTCGGTGCGCTCGGCGACCCGCAGTCGGCCGCCGGCGTCGATCACCAGGGCGATGACGAGCACCAGGTAGGCCGCGCAGATCGCCACGAAGAGGGCAACCGCGCCCCGGTCCGACCGGCGAAGGCCCCGGTGAAGCCGGTGAAGCCTTCGACGTCGCAGGCCGCTCAGCACTCGCATCCCCTCCCCCAACAATCCGCACGATGTCTCCCCACCGGGCGCCACTCGGTGCCGTTGCGTCATCCCCCGAGCGCTCTCCGCTTGCGTCTCCCCCGCACGAGCCGTCCCCAATCCCCCGACCGCCCGTCACGGCCCGCGCCGCCGTCATGTGCCGCGGTAGCGGTCCACCACGGAGGTGAACTCGCCGACGAGGTGCTTCGTCACGGGCACGCCGGAGGGTCCGCCGAGCAGGTCGGCGAGTTCGACGTCGCAGACCACGGTGACCTTGACGGTGGCGACCGGGCCGTCCGGCAGCTCCAACTCGCCCTGGTCCAGTCGGACGTCGCTGTTCCGGCAGGAGACGCCCTGCTGGCGCAGCGCGTCGAGGGCGGAGTCCTTGGCCGGCTTGTCCATCCCGGCGACACTGCGCTGCAGCGAGGCCGTCCGGGCCCCGGCACGGGCGGCGGCCTCGACCGTGCCGGCCGCGGTCTGCACCCGGCCGGCGGCGATCGCCAACAGGACCAGCCCGACCACGCCCGGTACCACGATCGCCGCCTCGATCGCGATTCCGCCCCGGTCCCGCCGTCGCGGGCGCCACCGCAGCCCCCGCCGCCCGGCGCCACCGCGCGCCGCCGCGGCACGAGCGCTCACTTCGCCACCACCGGCGGGACGAAGCGCTCGCGCGGCGCCTCGGCGTACTGCCGGATGCTGGGCCCCGTGAGCCCGGGTATCAGCAGCGGGGGCGTCAGCTCCACGGTGACCTTGATCGTGTCGGACGTACTGCCGTCCGTGAGCACCTCGTACCCGTGGACGCCCTGCCGGTCCAGGAAGTCCCGGGCCTGCCGCCGGGCGGCGTCGTCCTTCACCTCGTCCGCCCTGTTCCCCTGCACCCGCCCGGCGTCCACGCCCTCGCGGGCGGCACTGAGCGCGACCTGGCGGTCGTACCACCACAGCGAGGCCTGGACGACGAGCAGGACGAGCAGCAGGACGACCGGGAAGACGATGGCGAGGCTGACGCTCATCGACCCCCGGTCGCCGCGGCGGCGAGGCATTCGGATCACTTGGAGGCGCCGCCCGCGCCGCCGGCGCCGCCGGGCATGTTCGGATCCTGGTCGACCTTGGTGACGACCTTGTCCTTCAGCAGGTACAGCGCGGTCGCGACGGCGCCCGCGACGAACACCAACGCGATGATCGCGAGGGCGAGTTCGATGCTGATGGCGCCCCGGTCGCCGCGCGCGCGGGCGGCGCGCAGCCGGCCCAGCCGGAGCGTGAACAGCAGCAGGGCGAACTGCACGGGCAGCAGGACGGGCCTCAGCACCCGGCCGGCCAGCTGGGCGAGTCGTACGGACATCGGGGGTCTCCCAGGGTGTGGTGTGGTGTCAGCTGCTCTGGGACTGACGTCAGTTGAGCATCTGGTGGAGCGCGGGAAAGACGATCAGGACAGTCATCAGCAGGGTCAGGGCGGCCCCGGGCGCGACCATCCGTTCGCTGTCGGCGTTGGCGCGGGCGAGGTCCTCGGCCAGCAGCTCGCCGCGCAGGCCCTTGGCGCGGGCCCGCAGGGTGTCGTACACGGCGGCGCCGTCGGTGCCGGACAGCCGCATGATGTCGGCCACGTCCTGGAGCGGGCTGAGTCCCAACTCACCGGCCAGCGCGTCGAGTCCGGCCCAGGGCGGAAGGCGGTCGGTGGCGGCGCGTTCCAGCGCGTCGCGGATCCGCCGGAACACCGCGCCCTGTCCGACCGAGGCGGCGCGGCGCAGTGCCTCGGCGGGGCCGCAGTCGGCGGCCCGCTCCAGGGCGACGAGTTCCAGGTAGGCGGCGATGCCGTGCAGGTACTCGGTGCGCGCCTCCTTGGCCTCGCCGCGCACGATCGCGTCCGGGACGAAGAACAGCAGCCCGGCCAGCAGCGGTCCGGCGACCAGCGGCATGGCGAAGGGCAGGCCGACGTCCATCAGCGCGGCCATCGCGCCCAGGTAGGCGGGCAACATCAGCCCGAGCGCGGCGAACAGCAGCTTGTGCACCATGAACCGGGCCGGGGTGCGGCCGATCAGGGCGAGTTCGCGGCGTGGGACCGAGACCCCGCGCAGGGTGAGCGAGCGCTCCCCGATCCGGTCGTACCAGGGCGGCCGCTCGTCCGGGTCCTGCGGCCGGTCGGCCGGGGCGCGGTGCAGCCGGTCCAGTGCCTGGTGCAGGTCCGGTGGCGCGGGCCGCAGTTCGGCGATCAGCAGGGCGATGCCGCCGGCCGCGGCTGCGCCGGCCAGCACGGACCAGGGGGAGATCACCGGACCTCCCCGAGCTGCTCGGCGGGCGCCTGCCCGGGCCCGTCCTTGTCGCGCCCGCCCTTGCTGCGCCGGTCCGGCGTGAGCAGCCGGGGCACCGGCGGGTGCGAGGCCAGCGCCCGCATCCAGGCGATGATCGCGACGAACAGGGCGGCGACCACGGCGAGCACGATCTGTCCGAGGAAGGTCCCGTACGGGCGGGTGTACTCGGTGTTGAAGGAGCCGACCGTGACGACCAGCACGATGATGCCGACCAGCCAGCGGATGGTGGTGCGGTGCTTGGCCCGGTCGGCCTCGATGGTGCGGCGCTGGCGGACCTCCTCGCGCACCGAGTCGGCCATGTCGGAGAGCGTCCGGGCCAGGCCCGGGCCGCTGTCCCCGGCCCGCAGCACGAGGGCGGCGAGCACCTTGTCGGCGGTGGCGTCGGCCAGGCTGTCGGCGAAGGCCCGCAACGCCTCCTCGGGCCGCCAGCGGGCCTGCAGCCGGGCGGCCAGCTCGCCGATCTCGTCCTCCAGGGCAGCGGGGGCGGTGCGGCGGCTGGTGACGATGGCCTGGTTGAGGCCGACGCCGAGCAGCAGCACGTCGGCGATCCGCTGGGTCCACTCGGACAGCGCCTCCAGGCGTTCGATCCGGTGGGTGTCCGGGCGGGTGGTGTCGAACAGCCAGGGCAGGCCGAAGACGGCCAGAGGCACCAGCAATGCGGTCAGCGGGATGCGGGTGAACAGCCAGGCCAGCGGGGCTCCGACGAGCGCCAGCGGCAGTTGGATCCGGCGCAGCCGCACCATCCGCAGGGAGGCCGCGCCGGGGGCGCCGTACCAGAAGACGTGGGCCCGGCCGGCCAGCGGGTTGTCCGGGCGGTCCGGCTCGTCCTCGCCGGCGGGCTCGCTGCCGCGGGCCCAGGCCACCAGGGCGACCAGGCCGCCCGCGACCGCCAGCCCGCACAGGGCGAACAGCAGCATCACCGCGCGCCACCGCCGATCCGCAGCTGCAGCGGGCTGGCCCAACTCCCGTACCGGGAGCCGAGCAGCGAGGCGTCGAAGCCGGCCCGGCGCAGGTCGTCCAGGCACTGCGGCGGGGTGTGCGGGACGGCGCGCGGCTCGCCGAGTTCCGGCCGGGGGCCGAAGACGGTGTTCAGCGCGGGCCGGCCGCTCTCGCCGAGGCCGGTGACCTCCAGGACGTGGGAGACGAAACGGTGCCGGCGGCCGCCGACGGCTGTCTCGTCGACCATGGCGACGTGCACGATGAGGTCCAGGGCGTTGGCGGTGAGCCGGTAGGCGAGGGCGTCGGTCATGTGCGAGCCGTACTCCAGGCAGAGTTCGGCGATGCGGTCGACCACCATGTGCGGGCCGCGGGCATGCAGGGTGCACATCGAGCCGCCCTCGCCGTTGGTCATGACCCGCAGCATCGGGACGACCTCTCCGGAGCGGACCTCGCCGACGATGATCCGGGAGAGGGTCATCCGCAGCGCCGCGGGGATCAGGTCGCCGATCGTCAACTCACCGGCCAGGCGGCCCTCGACGCGTTCGCCGTTGCCCTCGCGGGCCTCCATCGGGACGACCTGGCGCAGGTGGCCGAGGGTGTGCAGCCAGAGCTCGAACTCCGACTCCAGGGTGCCGATCCGCTCGTCCGGCGGGATCTCGGCGGCCATCGCGCGCAGCAGGCTGGTCTTGCCGACGCCTTGGGTACCGGTGATCATCACGTTCTTCCGGGCCCGGATCGCGGCGGCCAGGAAGGCGGCCAAGGTGCCGTCCAGGGTGCCGAGTTCGACCATTTCGGGCAGCGTCGCCGAGGCCACCCGGTGGCGTCGGATCGCCACGTACGGGCGGGGCGTCACCTCGGTGAGCGCCTGCAGACGCATACCGCCCTCCAGGCGCAGGGCGAGGGTCGGGCTGGCCGTGGACAGGCTTCGCTCGCCGCCACCGTGCTGGCGGGCCAGGTCCTGGAGCAGTTCGACGAGTTCGGCGTCACTGTCGGCCACCGGCGGGACCTGGCGCAGGGGTTGGTGCACCTTGGAGACCCAGACGTCGTCGCAGCCGTTGATCAGGATGTTCTCGATCTCCGGGTCGTCCAGGTAGGGCTGGAGCCGACCGGCCCGGAACAGCAGGTCGAAGACGGCCTCGGCGAGGGCGCGGTCCTGCTCCCGGGTGGGCGGGATGCCGTGGGTCTGCGCATAGGCGTCGGACCAGCGGGCGACCGCCTCCTCGATCAGCGCGCGGCCGCGCTGACGGCGGGTGGCGCGGTCCGGCTCGGTGCCGGAGCCGACGGTCAACCGGGAGATCTGCTGGTGCAGTTCGGCCGCGACCTGGCGCTTGAGCTCGCGCGCGACCTGCGGGTCGACGGCCGGCCGGGTGGCGGCGCCGCGCAGGTCCAGCGAGGGCAGCTGGGAAGGTACGGCAGTGGGCCCGGCGCCGCCGCCGGGGGCCGGAGCGGCGGGTTGGGGCGCGACCGGGCCGGGCTGGTACGCCTGTGCGGGCTGCGGCGGCGCGGCGGCCGGCACGGGCGTCGGCGCAGGTGTGGACGTGGGCGTCGACCAGGGCAGGGCGGCCGGGTCGGCTGTCGGGCGCTGGTGCAGGGGGCTACCGCGCACGGAGCACCTCCCCGGGGGTGTGCGGGTACGGGTTTCCATCGGTCCGACTGTCCGTCACCATGGGTTGCTGGAGCGGGTACTGCCCGTCCTCCTCGGCCGGTCGCGGAGACTGGACGTGCGCCGGGAACGGCGCCGGCGCGGCCGGCTGCGGCGCCAGCCCGGCCAGCGGCGCGACCGGGCCGGTGGTGATCACCGGCGGGGTGTACGAGGGCTGCTCGCCCTCGCCCGGCCCGTAGGCCGACTCCCCGTAGGCCGACTCCCCGTAGGCCGACTCCCCGTACGGCGCCTGGCCGTACTGCTGCTGTCCGTGCGGTTGCTGCCCGTACGAAGCCGGGGCGGACACCGGAGCCATCGGCGGCACCGGCGACATCGGCGGCACCGGCGCCGGGGCGGGCACCGGTACGGCGGGCGCGGCCGGCGCGGCCGGGTTCGGCGCCGCGAGCTGGGCGGGCGTGGGCGTCGGCGCGGCTGTCGGCGCGAGCCGCTGCCGCCGTCGGCGGATCACCAGCTGCACCTCGTCGGCGGCCGAACGGGCCGTGCGCATCAGCTCCGAGCGGATGAACCGCCGGTCGGTGGTGTCCCCGCCGTCGGAGAGCACCCGCGCGGTACGGGCGGCGTGCGGCAGCACCCCGAGCACCGGCAGGCCGAGCTCGCGGGACACCTCCGCCCCCGGGTACGGCCCCTCGGCGACCAGCAGCAGCCCGAGCGCGTCGGCCCCGGTCCCGCCGGCGGCCAGGTCCTCGGCGAGGGCGGCGAGCCGGGGGCGGGCCGCGCTCAGCCCGCGCAGCGTGGTGCGGACCGTCACCGCCACCACGTCCGCGCGGCGGGCCAGCACCGCGCTCGTCCCGGTGGCGCCGGAGCGGCCGAGGTCCACGATGACGTCGTAGCCCTGCTGCTCGATGCCGTGCAGCAGTTCGGCGAGCGGCTCCCAGGTGTAGGCGAGGCCGGGCGCCTGGGCCGGGTCGGTCAGGCCGGGCAGCAGCAGCCGCACCGCGTCGCCCTCGGGCGAGAGGTCGATCAGCTGTTCCCAGATGGTCTGGGCGAGCAGCCCGCGGCGGTCGGCGACGGCGAGGTTGCGCAGCCCGTACACCGCCTCGACCCGGCCCTCCAGGGCGCCCGCGAGCACCGCGCCGCCGTCCGGGTCGGCCTCGACCAGCAGGATCCGCCGACCGGGCGGCAGCGGCCAGGCCAGCAGCAGCGCCAGGGCGGTCGTGGTCGCGCCGGGCGCGCCCGGACCGCCGACCACCGCGATCACCGCCATCAGGCGCCGCCCGTTCCGGCCGGGGTCGCGGGCGCGGTGACCGCGCCGGAGGACGGTACGCCGGTGGGGGCCGCCGAGGGGGCCGCCGGGGCCCCGGTGCCGCTCGGGACGGCGCGCGGCGCCAGCAGCACCTGGATCCGCCCGCCGGCCACCCACTGCGCGAGCCGCGGCCCGTCCACCGAGCCGACCGCCACGTCGATCACCTGGCTGCCGTCGGTGTCCACCCGGCCGACCGTGATGACCGTCGCGGGCAGCGAGTCGGCCCGGCCGTTGTCGGGGGTGTTGACCACGACGATCTGCACCCCGGGCTGGAGCCGGCTGGCGGGCAGCTGGCTGCGCTTGGCCGACACCCCGACCACGATCTGCCCCGGCTGCACCGACAGTCCCTGCGCCAGGTCGGAACCGGTCAGCATGGCCCCGCGCTTGAGGTCGGTGGCGGCCCGCATGCCGACCGCCTTGACCCGGTCCTGGGCGGACACCGGCCGCAGCGCCGGATCGCCCGCGATCCGGGCCACCACCAGGTCGTCCTCGGTGATCACCTGCCCCCAGGGCACGTCCCGGGCCAGCGCCAGCACCGCGACCCGCTGCCCGGTGCTGTTGTAGAGGGCGGCGCCGCCCAGCCCGCCGGCCGCGATCAGCGCGACCGCCATCGCCAGCACCGCCGGGCGCCGCCGCCGGGCCCGCATGGTCCGCCCGGGCGCGTGCGGCGTGGCACGGCCGCGGCCCCGGCCCGCGCCGCGGCCCTGCTGCTCTTGGCCCGGCTGCTCCGGTACCGCCACGGACACCGCGGCGCCTGCGGGTGTGCCGGATCCCGGCGTCGCGAACGTACGGTTCTCCACCGGGTTCCGCCCTTCCCTCGTTCGCTTCCGAAAAGTCAGTGGTCGAATCTCCACCGTGGCCAGGTCAGTTGAGGACCTGGACCTCGGCGACCTTGAGCGCGAGGTCGGCCCCTCGCGGCATGTCGAGGTCGAAGGTCTTCGCGTTCGGCCCGGTGATCACCACGTGGGCCTGCCAGTGCGCCGTGACCGTGCCGCTGAACACACCGCCCTGCCGGGTACCCGAGCCGACCGCGAACTCGTAGCCGCAGTCAGGGGACTTGGCGGCGGCGTACTTGGCGTCGTACGGCGTCCCGGCGGTGGCGCAGTCCACCACCATCCCCTGGCCGAAGTCCCAGGTCATGCCCTTCAGTTGCGCGGTGACTGTGACCGAAGCGCCCGGAACCGCGAGCGAACTCGGTTTGGGCGCCACCATGCCCTCGGCCCAGAGCCAGACCGGCGCCTTCACCACGGCGGTGTCCTTCGGCGCGAGGCTCGCCTTCGGCGCCGGAAAGGCCATCCGGTCGGCGAGCAGCTTCGCCTGGACGGTCAGGTCGATCACCGGGGTCGCGCCCGGCGCGTTGCTCACGAACTGGGTCTGCAGACCGTCCTGCCCGCCGGCGCTCTGCGGGCAGACCTTGGAGTAGACCGAGCCCTCCGACGGCTTGTGCCCCTCCCAGGCCGAGTCGCCCTCGGCCGGCTGCTTGTCCAGCGGGCGGAAGTAGCACCCGACGTCGCTGTTGAAGTAGCCGCGCTCCGGGTCGTAGCAGGCCCACTGGGTGTCGTGGTAGCTGCACAGCTGCGGCCCGCCGCCCCCATCGCCGCCCCCGCTCTGCGATGGGCTGGTCGTCGAGCTGCTCCCGCCGCTGCCGACGTGCGAGCAGATCACGCTCGGGGAACATTGTTCCGCTCCGGCCCCCGGTGGTTCGTCCGCCGTCGCCGTTACCGCCGAGGACAACAACAGCCCGGCGGTCAACGATGCGACGACCGCGAATCGCCGGGCCGGTTTCCGCGAGTTCAGCATGTCCGGTCCACCTCCCGCTTGAAGTCGTAGATCAGCCAGTGCGCTTGGAACCATCGCAGGGAAGCGGTCGCGAGATAGCGGTTCAGCCGGTCGGCCGGTTCCTTTGCGGTACGGGTGACGGCATCGACGCGGTGCCAGTCCGAGAGGTCGACGCAGTCCTCGATCACGACGGTCTGCGGATCGGCTTTCAGGTCAATGGCCTTCACCACGGCCGAATTCCGCGGCGTTCCGGTCATCACCAGTTTGGCGTCGTGAAGTTGACGGAGGCCGACCAGGGTGTCGGACAGCGCCCGCCCGGAGGAGTACGCCTCAAGCGCGGAACCGTCCGAATCCGTACGCCCGAAGGCCTCCGCCTGAGCCTGCCACCAGTCCTGATACGTCTTCAAGGCCAGTCGGCCCTTGGCCCCTTCCGGACCGTCGGTCGGCGCGATCGAGGCGTTTACCGAACCACCCGAAGGAGTTAACGGGTTCACTCCCGCAACAGTGGGCGCAGGCGACCCGAGACGATCGACGGAACCACCGGCGCCACCGCTCGCACAAGCGCCGAGCAGCAACACCAGAACCGCCCCACCGACCACAACCGCCCCAGGGCGCAACACATTTCCGCGCTGCCGCATCGCCCACCTCGTCGCGACCGAGCCGATCCGTGATCCACGGCCGCCAGGAGAATTCCGCCGTCCCACGGGTGTTTCCGCTGGGGATCGATTCTTCGCCAACCCACCCCATCACGGCAACACCTCAGGCCCCCTGACCTTACGCGGAAGGCGGTTCCGTCGGGGCACTTTCCCGCCACAGAACGGCCAACAGTTCTTCGGAAAGCGACAATCCGGCCAATGCGCCCCGAACCACGGCCCGATTGCGCATCAACAGGCGTCCACCGTGCGGCGGAACGAGCAGGCGCGCGACCGGCGCACCCGAACTACCGGCCGACTCCCCTCCGTCCAGCAACCCGGCGACGGCGGGCTGGAGGTCCAACGGAGCTACCGCCGCGGGGGCACCCGGGACGCCGTGGCGCAGGACGGTGGTGAGCGCTCGGCTGAACGAGCCCTCGCCGCCCGGCAGTACGGCGTCCCGGCCGCGTCTGCCCGGGGTGTAGCGGCCGATCCGGCCCCACAGCGGGACCCGGGAGTAGCTGAGCAGTTCACCCGCGCTGTCCTCGCCGTCGCGCTCCAGCGCCGCCCAGGTGTCCCGGTCGGCCACCGCGTCGACCAGCAGCAGCGCTTCCTCGTGGTCACCGTGCACCATCGCGCTGACCACCCAGTCCCAGGCCAGGCCGCGCCGGTAGGCGTTGGCGGCGGTGCTGCCGCCGGTGACGAGGGCGAGCCGGCGCCCGCGCGGGTCGGCGACCAGCTGGCCGACCAGGCAGACCACCAGCCAGCGACCCGGGTGCTGGGCGGCGTCCCGGACGGCGGTGAGCATCGCGTTGGCGTCCGCGTCCGGCGCCGTACCGACGACCCGGCAGCCGGCCGCACCGGTGTCGAAGCACATCCCGGGCAGCACCTCGGCCAGCAGCCGGGCCCCCTCCGGCGCGCGCGCCGAACCGCCGTACGCCCGGTCCGGCCCGCCGTCCGCCCCGATCACCACCAGATCGACCCCGCCGGCCATCCGTCCGCCCCCTCCTCCACCATTCCTCCACCCGCCGGGCAGGCTACCGCTCCGGGCGGCCGCCGACGGGGCTCCCGACCCGTCCGCTCAGGGACCATGGGCCCTATCGACGCGCGTACCGACCGGAGGACGATCGGACGCATGGAGCGTGAGGACCGTGTGGAGACCCTGAGCGAGGCCGAGTGCCTGCGGCTGCTCAGCACCGTGCCCGTCGGGCGCGTGGTGTACACCGAGCACGCACTGCCGGCCGTCCTGCCGGTCTCCTTCGAGGTCCTGGACGGGCGGCTGGTGCTCGCCGTGCGCCGGGGAAGCTCCACCGCGCGCGGGGTGGACGGCACGGTGGTGGCCTTCCAGGCGGACCTGCTGGACCCGGTCACCCGCACCGGATGGAGCGTGCTGGTGCACGGTCGGGCCGACGCGGTGAGCGACCCCGAGCAGGTGCGGCGAGTGCTGCGCTCCGGGCTGCGGCCGTGGGTGGGGGACCCGGAGCCGCTGTTCATCGCGCTGGTGCCGGAGCTGGTCAGCGGGCGGCGACTGTTCCCGACCGGGCAGGGCTCGCGCGGGCCGGGCCCGCTGGGGCGAACGGTGCTGCGACCCTGAGCCCACCCCTCGCCTTCCTCTCGTCTTCCTCTCGTCGTCAGTGCTCTGTCGTCGGTGCTCTCGCCGTCGGCTCCTGACAGAAACCGGCGGGTAGGCATACGCTTCCGGCGTCCTGACCCCTTGCCGGGCCCGTCCCCCTCCAGGAGCGCACCGTGACGACCTTCGCCTCCCTCGCCGAACTGACCGCCGCCGTCGGCACCGAACTCGGCACCAGCGAGTGGCACACCATCGACCAGCGGCAGATCGACCTGTTCGCCGAGGCGACCGGGGACCACCAGTGGATCCACGTGGACCCGGAGCGGGCGAAGGAGAGCCAGTTCGGCTCGACCATCGCGCACGGCTACCTGACCCAGTCGATGATCCCGGTGCTGGCCAAGGAGTGCTACGGCGTCGAGGGCGTGCGGATGGCGCTGAACTACGGCTCGGACAAGGTGCGCTTCCCCGCCCCGGTGCCGGTGGGTACGGCGATCCGGGCCACCGCCGAGCTGATCTCGGCCACCGAGGTGCCGGGCGGGGTCCAGGCGGTGGTCCGGTTCACCATCACGAGTGAGCGGAGCGCCAAGCCGCACTGCGTCGCGGAGGCGATCACCCGCTTCTACGCATAGCGCCGACGCGGTGCCGCGACCCGCGTCGAGTACGCCGATTGGACCGTGCGGGACTCTCCACCAGGTCCGGACGGCACACGGCGCGTAGTCTCCGACGAGATGGTTGTCGCACCGCAGTGGCCTCATCTGACCCTTGGGTGCGCGCCCCGGCATGCCCGGTAGCCGTGACCGTCTCTGGAGGAGCCGTGCCCCGCCCCGTCCCGTGGTTCTCCCGCCTCGCCGGTCTGACTTCACAGCTCGCCCCGTCGTCCGCCGGGCCGGCCGCCGACCGCGCCGTCCCGGGTCTGGCCGGACTCCCCCGCGCGGCCTGGCACCGGGTCCGGACCGACGCCTTCGGGGCCGAGCCCCGGGGCGAGCGGCTGGCCCGGATCCGCCGCTCGCCCCACTTCGTCGACGGAGCCTTCCGCAACCCGGTGCCGACCCACCGCCTGGTGTACGAGCGGAGCCCGCTGGAGATCACCCGCGCCCAGCTGGCCGGGGACAAGACCCGCCGGTCGCCGACCGCCGCCGTGCCGGTGCACCGGCTTCTGCCGGTCGACCTGGCCACGCCACCGGAGTCCGGGTTGCGGCTCACCTGGCTCGGGCACGCCACGGTGCTCGCCGAGATCGGCGGGCGGCGCGTCCTGATCGACCCGGTCTGGGGCGAGCGCTGCTCCCCGTTCGCCTGGACCGGGCCCAAGCGGATGCACCCGGTGCCGCTGCCGCTGTCCGAACTCGGGCCGGTGGACGTGGTGGTGGTCTCGCACGACCACTACGACCACCTGGACATGGCCACCGTGCGGGCCCTGATCGGCAGCGGCGTGGTGTTCGCCGTACCGCTGGGGGTCGGGGCGCACCTGGAGCACTGGGGGGTGCCGGCGGCGCGGATCGTCGAGCTGGACTGGTGGGAGTCGGCCGAGGTCGCCGGGCTGACCCTGACCGCCACGCCGGCCCGGCACTACTGCAGCCGCGGGCCGCGCACCAGCACGCTGTTCCTGTGGGCGTCCTGGGTGGTCGCGGGCGGTGGGCACCGGATCTTCCACAGCGGGGACACCGGCTACTTCCCGGGCTTCGCGGAGATCGGGCGCCGGCTCGGACCGTTCGACGCGACGATGATGCAGGTCGGCGCGTACAGCGAATTCTGGCCCGAGGTGCACATGACCCCCGAGGAGGGCGTCCGGGCGCACCTGGACCTGGGCGGCGGACTGCTGCTGCCGATCCACTGGTGCACCTTCAACCTGGCGACCCACCCGTGGGAGGAACCCGCCGAGCGCGTCGTCACCGCCGCCCAGAACCTCGGCGCCCACCTCGCGGTGCCCCGCCCCGGCAAGCCCTTCGAACCCGCCGACCCGCCGGCGCTGCGGCTCTGGTGGCGCGCGGTGGCGGCGGCCCCGCGCGGCGTCGAGCCGCTGGTCACCGCCGAGGCGCGGACGGAGGCGCGGACAGGGGTGCGCGAACCGATGACGGGTTTCAGCGAACAGATTTCAAACTCTGTCATCTGAAATCTGTTCGCCGACGGCCGTCACCCGTCGCAGGCCACCCGTCACCCGTCACATCGCCTGTCACCCGTCACCCGTCACCCGTCACCCGTCACCCCGCGAGCACATCCCGCAGCCCCCGGGCCTCCTTCGCCACCCGCCCCGACCCGCCCCTCTCCGCCACCGCCGTCACCTCGGCCACCGGCCCCCGCGCCCGGGTGCGCCGAGCACACTCGGTGGCCAGGGCGAGCAGGTCGCCCAGCCCCCGTACGGACGGCTCCGCCGTACCCAGCAGGCCCGGCAGCGCCGCCCGGAGCACCGACCACACCGTCCGGTTCGCGCCGGTCTCCGCAGCCGGGCCGAGCGCCGCCACCAACCGGGTCGGCTTGACCGTGCCGCGCGCCACCAGCTCGCCCAGCTCCCGCCCGAGCAGCTCGCCGTCCAGGTCCCCGCGCGCGGCGAGCACCAGCAGCGCGTCGACCGCCCCGGTCCGGTCCTCGGCGTGCCGGGCGCCCAGGCCGTACGCCAGCACCAGGTGCACCGCCAGCCCGGCCGGGCCGCCGGACTCGGCCAGCAGCGGCAGGAGCCGCCCCGCCCCGCGCTCGTCCCGGTCGGCGCCCATCGCCAAGTGGTCGAGCCAACGGGCGGCCAGCTCCTCCCGGTGCCAGGGCAGCATCGCGATCCAGTGCGGGACCGGCGCCCAGGCGAGGTCGTAGGCCTTCCGGGCCCGGGACACGCTGGGCTCGGTGCCGTCCAACAGCTTGCGGAACTCGGCCGCGAGCCGCTCGCCGTCCGGCCCCTTCGGCCCGGCGCCGATGCCCGGCTGGGCGACTGCGGTCCGCTGGACGTCCTCCCACCACCGGTCCCCGTAGTGGCGGCCGTGCTTCGAGCCCCGACCGGGCGCGAACAGCACCCGCTCGGACGCCTGCGCGGGCAGCCCGCCGGTGCGCAGCCAGTGCGCCAGCCACCGCCCGGCCGGCGAGGTCAGCGCCCCAGCGGCCCCCAGCGCCTCCGGGTCCGTGCCCGGCCCGACCCGCAGCAGGGCCGCGCACAGGTCGGCCCGGCCCGGGGTGACGCCCGCCGCCTCGTACCCGGCGATGCGCTCGACCAGCGCCCCCGCCGCGATCGCGCCGGTGGCGTCGGTCGGGGTGGCGAGCAGATACGGCGGCCGGTGCGCGGTGACCTGCCAGGCGGCCTCCTCCAGCCGCGCGGCGAGGACGGCACCGTGCACGGTGGTCTGCCCACCGCGCAGCGGGGAGCGGCCGTGCCCGCTGAGGAAGTCCCAGAGCCGGCGCGGCGGGGTCCCGCCCGCCACCGCGGCCACCACGTAGAGCACGTCCCGGGGCGTGCAGTCCCCCCAGCGGCTGCCGCCGTTCCACGGGTACGCCTGACGGACGGGCTCCAATGCCTCGATCAGCGCCGCGCGGTCCAGGTGGGCCTGTCGGACCAGTCCGTCCAGCACCCGTTCGAAGACCACGACCCCGGACTCCCGGCCGCCCAGCAGGGCGGACAGTTCCTCCGCCAGCTCGGTCGCCGAGCCGATCGGCTCCCCCACCGGGCTCGGCTCGACAACCGACGGCAGGATCTCGTCCCACCCGGTGTCCGCCTCGTCGCCCTCACCACCGGCCGAGCCACCCACCGAGCCGCCGGCCGCGCCACCGGCCGACCCGCCGACCGGGGCGCCGAACAACTCGCGCGCCCGCCGGTGGTGGACGGGGTTCAGCACCTCGGCCGCGGCCCGCAGCTCGGGCAGCACCGACTCCCCCGCCCCCTCGAGGTGACGGGCCACCACGTTCAGCGCCCGCTCCTGAACGGTCGCGTCCGCGTGCCCGAAGGCCTCGGCCGCCGCGAGCACCACCGGACCGGAGCGCCCGGGCGCGCGCCGGGCGGCCTTCTCCAGCCACCCCAGCTGGGCCCGGACCAGCTTCTTCTCGGTCCGGAACAGCACCACCGCCGAGGCCTCGACGAGCACCTCGGGCTCGATCAGCCCCGCCTCGTCCAGCCCCGCCAGCACCCCCTGGGCATGGGTGGCGAGCGCCGACAGGCCGTCCAGCAGCGCCAGCAGGTCCCGCACCCGGGCCGCGTACTCCTCGGGCGTCGGGTCGAGCGCCCGCAGCACCTCCAGGAAGGCCCGCTGGTCGGCCGGCCTGCCGCCGCGCAGCAGCCGGGCCAGGCAGCGGTCGATCAGCGCGGCCCGGTCCACCACCCCGGCCGCGGCCAGCCCGGCGATCGCCTCGGTCCAGACGTCCCCGGGGCGCGGGCTGCGCCGGAAGGTCAACGAGCCGCCGATGTCGGCGAGTTCGAAGACCAGGGGCAGCAGCACCGGGGTGAGGAGGTCCACCCGCAGCCGCTCGACCAGCGGCGGCCGGGGACCGGTCTCGGTGGCCTTGGCGGCGAACCAGCCCCGGACGAAGGGCTCGCTGACCGGCACCGCGCAGCCGGTGCGCCGGACGATGGACTCGGAGAGCGCGTGCATCGACCAGCCCCAGGAGCGCACGGGCCGCTCGGCGAGCCGCCTGGCCACCTCGATCTGCCACTCCTGCGGCTGCGCCTCGACGACCTCGAGCAGCGCGGGGTGCCGACCCCAGTCGCGGACACCGAAGTCGGTGCCGCCGAGCCAGGCGGCGGCACCGGCCGGGCCCGCGTGGCACCCGGCCCCGGCCACCAGCAGCGCGCCCCTGGCGTCGATCCCGGACTGCGACCAGTCGTCGCGCAGATCCTTGCGCAGTTCCTTGAGCGCGACCAGGCAGGCCCGCCGCTGGGCCCGGTCCAGCCCGGCCAGCAGCTCCGGCACCGCTTCGATGTGCCCGACCCGCACCGCCGCGAGCAGCTCCTCGACCGGCCCCGCCTGCTCCACCACGGCGTTCTCTCCGGTGCTCACGCCCCCGCCTCCCGCATCATCCCGACCGCCAGCACGTGCTTGCAAGGCCCGCGCCCGCCCCGGTACTTGGCCCACCACTGGCAGGTGCAGCCGGTCCGCCCCGCCTCGTCCGTCCGCACCCGCTGGATGTGGTCGTCCACCGTGACGACGGCCGTCGCCCCGCCCGCCTCGAACCGCACCGCACCCGCCGCGACCAGCTCCCGGGCGGCCCGCAGCCGCGGGTTGGCCGCCTCGGCGCGTCCGGCGTCGTACGGGAGCTGACGGTGGAAGTACGCGGCCTCGGCGGTGTCGTAGCCGATCTGCCCGGCGGTGCCGAGCCGGGTGAGGGCGGCCCGGACCCGCTCCGCGCTGATCCCGGCCTGCTCCGCCAGCTCGGCGACCTCGATCCGCGGCTCCCAGGCGAGCAGCACCGCGACCAGCTCGGCGTCCCGCTCGGCCGTGGCGGTGGCGAGCGCGCCGAGCACCCCGCCCTCGCCGGAGAAGCCGCGCGAGGCGTCGGGCGAGAGGGTCAGGGTGAGCCTCATCCCGGGCAGCACCACCTCCCAGGCCGAGGCGGTCGGGGCCGATCCGGCCACCGGCCCGTAAACGCGCAGGGCGAGCGCGTGCCGCAGCACCCTCTGGAGCGCGACCAGCCGCTCGGGCCCGGGCAGGCAGACCGCGCCGGGCACCGGCCGGGTGGTCGGCCGAAGCGTCTTCCCGGCCGGGACGACCCAGCCGACGGTGCTGCGTCCGCCGCGCGGCAGTGAGCGCAGGAAGCGCACGGCCTCGGCGGCGGACAGTTCGCCGCGCAGGTCGAAGCCGGCAGCGACCACCTGGGTCTCGGCGAAGCCGCGCAGCCAGCGCTCCGGCAGCGGCACCTTCCGCTCGACCAGCGGGCCGTCGAAGCTGGTGACCTCCAGTGCGTCCGGCCCGACCGCGAGGTGCAGCGGGTCCGTCGGGCCGATCCTGGTCAGCGCCTCCCGCAGCGGGTTGTTGACGTCCACGTTGGTGGTGCCGTGGCCGATCTCGTCGCCGTCCAGCCCGGCCTGGAGCACGTCGAGGCGGGCGTACACACCGCAGCAGCCGGAGAAGGACTCGAAGCGCAGCCGGTCCCCATTGGCGGTGACCACCGGGTCGAGCGAGGCGCGCAGCTGCGGCTGGTAGTAGCGGGCGGCGGCGACGCCCGCGACCGCGAGCAGCGCGGCCGCGGCCGGCGCCGGATCGGCCAGGAAGCCCGCGAAGAAGCGCGGATGGGCCGATGCGCCGAGCGGGGTGGCGCCGCCGGAAGTGGCCAGGTCGAGGCTCCGGCCGGCGGAGCCGTCCAGGACGGCCGACGGGCGCAGATAGGCGTACGCGTGTGCGGATTGCGTCATGCGGAGCACGCTAGGTGACGGGTCTGACAGCCCGTCGGGGCCACCATGGAATGAAACACGTTCTATCCGTCGAAAGCGTTACCCAGGTCACACCACCACACGGTTGGCTTCTGCCACTATGGGCCGGTGACCGACCTGACCGAACAGCAGATCCCGGCCGTGCAGGCGCCCCGCCCGGCCGCCCCGTTCGCCGAGCTGCTGGAGATCGAGCAGCTGGACGAGAACACGTTCCGGGGGCACTGCCACGCCGGGGCCCCGATGCGCGCCTTCGGCGGCCACGTCGCCGCCCAGGCCCTCGCCGCCGCCGGGCGCACCTGCGACGGACGGCGCGCGGTGCACTCGCTGCACAGCTACTTCCTACTGCCCGGCAACCCGACCCGGCCGATCTACTACGAGGTCGAGCGGCTGCGCGAGGGCGTCACCTACGCCACCCGCCGGGTCCGCGCGGTGCAGGACCGGAACGAGATCTTCAGCCTCACCGCCTCCTTCAAGCGCCCCGAGCCGACCGACGAGCGCCACCGCGAGATGCCGCCGCTGCCCGCCCCGGAGACCCTGCCCGACGCCTTCTCACAATGGGACGAGGAGCTGCGCGCCGCGATCAAGGCCTCCGACGGCTTCCGCGACCTCGAACTGCGCTTCGTCCCGGCGGACGCCCCCGGCGTGCCGCCGGCCGTCCCGGGGATGCCGCAGCAGTTCGTCTGGGTGCGCATCGCCACCCCCTTCCCGGTCGACGACCCGCTGCTGCACACCTGCGCGCTCACCTACCTGTCGGACCTCACCCTGGCCTCCACCGCCGGGCTGCACGAGCAGCCCAACTTCTTCCAGCGCACCGAGCCGCCCCGGCTGCTGATGGCCTCACTGGACCACGCGATGTGGTTCCACCGCCCGTTCCGGGCCGACCAGTGGCTGCTGTTCGCCCAGCGCAGCCCGTCCGCCTCGGACGGCCGGGGCCTGTCGCTCGGCGAGTTCTACGACCGGGACGGCCGACTGGTCGCCTCGGCCGTCCAGGAAGCGCTGATCCGCAGGCTGTCCTAGCCGGCGCAGGCCCCCGGACGCCGCGGTGGCCACCGCGCCAACGGAAGGCGGCCGGTCGGCGTCATACTCCTGAGCGGCCCCGGCCCGTATCATGGTGCGGGTGACCAAGGTTGACCTGTCACCACGGCCGGTGGAGGCGATGTCTCCGCGTCAGCTCGAACGCCGCGAAAGCCTGATCGCGGCCGCGCTCGCCCTGGTGAACGAGATCGGCGTCGAGCGGCTGCAGATGAAGCAGGTCTGCGAGCGGTCCGGAGTCGCCCTGGGGACGGCGTACCGCTACTTCTCCTCGAAGGACCACCTCCTGGCGGCGGCGATCGCCGACTGGCACCGCCTGCTGCTGGCCGACCTGGTGGCCGAGCTGCGCGGACCCCGCGCCGGGCTGGGGGCCACCGACCGGGCGGTCCGGTTCGTCCGGGGCGGGATGCGGGCCTACCAGCGGCAGCCAGAGCTGGCCCGCCTGCGGGTGGCCGTCGCCGCCTCCACCGACCCCTTCGCCAGCGAGGCCCTGCAGGGGATGGCCCGGGCCGACAGCGCGGCCCTGCAGGCGGTGACGGCCGAGGTGCCGGCGGCGGCCAGCGACCTGGTGCGGCACATCGTCGCGCACGCCTGGCAGGGGGAGCTGACCGCCTGGGTGACCGGCCGCACCACCCTCGGGGACGCCCGGCGGCGACTGGAGGACGTGGTGCGGCTGGTACTGAACCCGTACGAGACCCACTACCCGGCCCCGTACGAGGTCCAGTCCACCGGCTGAGCCTCAGGCACGCGGGCTCAGAGCACCGTGGGCTCAGAGCACGGTGGGCTCAGGCCGCCGCAGGCTCACGAATTTGATTAAAGACGCTCAGTGATCCTATGGTTACCGTGTGGAGCTTCTCCGACTGTCAAAAGCCGCAAAGTGCTTGGGTGTTC
>NZ_JBHTTU010000067.1:0-4397 GCF_042794375.1 Kitasatospora sp. NPDC056531
GCCGTACCCCCGTGGCGGCCGCCCGCCGCCCGCGCCGGGCCTACGGGTGGTACACGACCTCCGGGAAGTCCTTCGACGGTCCGTCGAGCAGGTTGCCGCAGTGCCGGTTGCGCAGGTGGAGGTCGAAGAAGGCGCGCGGGTAGGCCTGTTGGATGAGGACGCAGCGGTCGGGGTCGATGGTGCCGACCTGGGACTGGATCTGCTGCTCGGTCATGCCGAGCAGCCTGCCCGCCTGGGGGATCAGCGTCATGTCGTCGCCGTACGAGGAGTGCACGGCGCCGGTGGCCTGGACGTCGAGGCGCCAGCCGCGCAGGTGGCCCCAGAAGGTCTCGACGTACGGGCTGGCGGCCCGGGTGTAGGCGGCGGTCATCATCATGAACGGCCGGTCGATGTCGGTGGTGATGGCGGGGTTCGACTCCATCCGGCCGTCCAGGGTGAGGCCGGCGCGGATGCGCTGGTCGGCGACCATCGCGAGGGCGGCGGCGGTGCCGCCCTTGGACCAGCCGGAGACACCGATGTTCCGTGCGTCCAGGCCGCCGAGCAGGCCGGCCGGCAGGGCGCGGCCGTCGACGTCGGGGTTGCGTCCGTTGGCGAGGTCGACGACGCGGTCGAGCAGGAAGAGCAGGTCGGCAGCGTAGTCCTTCGGGTACAGCCCGGGGGCGACGCCGTCCCGGGTGACGACGGTCCCGTCCGGGAACTCGGTGATGCCGTCGTGGGTGTGGTCGACGGTGACGACGGCGAAGCCGTGGCTGGCCAACTCCTGGACCACGATTGTGTGGTCGGCGCGGTGGCTGCCCGCGCCGTGCGAGTAGAGGACGACGGGCAGCGGCCGGCCGGTCCGGTGCGCGGGCGCGCCCTGGTGGCCGGCGGTGAGCGGGGCGAGTGCGAGAGGGAGTGGGGCGCCGACGTCGTCGAGGTAGGCCTTCAGGGCGCCCTCGGTCATCCAGGGGGCGAGCAGGTACGCGTCGGCGTTCGCGGCCCGGGCCGGGTACCAGACGGTGGCCATCAGCTCGCGGAACCGTCCGGGCCTGGCGTTCGGGTCGAGCCGGGACTCGTCGCGCAGGTGCAGCGGCACCATGCCCACCGGGAAGGGGCCGGTGGGAGCGGGCAGGGTGAGTCGCGTGGGGGAGCCGGTGCCGCCGGAGGCGGTGCCGGAGGGGACGGTGCCGGCGGAGGCGGGAGCGGCCGAGGCGGTGCGGGCGAGGCCCAGCGGCGCGACGGCGCCCAGGGCGAGGGTGGCGCCCAGCACGCGGCGGCGGGTCGGTCCGGTGCGGTGTGCGATCGGCGTGGTGTCCATGCGCGGAACGCTGTCACGCAGGGCGGGTGGGCAGCATCAGCCCACCGATTGACTCTCCGTCACCTCGTATTGGCCCACGGGTTTACATCCCTGGGCTGATGCGGCCCGGGTGCGGGCGGGGTCCACTGCGACGAACCCGGCCAGCGGATGGCCGCGCCCCTGGGGGGACCCACGCACCGGAGCGCCCCGGGCCGCACAGGGCGGACCGGCGCGCTCCGGCGGAATCTGAACCGGGCGGTCAGCGGCGCCGGGTGGCCGGGGCCCCGGGGGCGGAGAGCGGGCTGCGGTGGCCGGGCTCCGACCGGGCGCTCGCGGTGAGCGTCGGCCCGGCGGGTGCCGGCGGGAACTCCACGCAGGCGGTCTGCGGCTGGGTCGTGCTCTGGCCGAACCGGCAGGCGACGGCGGAGAGTTTGATGGTGATGAAGTCCGCGATCTGCGCGCCGAACCGGATCGGCGTGCCGTTGATCGTGATGTCCCCCACCGCGAAGCCCTTGTCCGCCGGCACCTGGTAGAGCGCCCGCACCGGGTGGGCGGCGTCGCCGCGTTGGTAGGTCCAGTAGCTCTTCGGGTCGGAGCCGTCCGGGGCGGCCCAGCCGTCCGTGGCCAGGTCGTCGAAGTAGAGCCCGACGGGGTTGGCCAGGGCGATGTCGGCCTTCTGCCGGGCGAGCGCGTTCACGGCCGCGCCGATGTGCGGATCGCTGTTGCGCTCCGGCTCACCGTACTTGCTGCACTGGATGAGCTCCTGCTCGGTGGTCAGCTCGACACCGTTGACGACCCGCACGATGGTGGCGGCGGCGGCGAGCTCGATCTCGGCGCCGAGCGTGTTGGCCGCCTGGATCAGGTGCATTGCGCCGTGGGCGGTGGAGTCGTTCCAGCGGTTGCGCTGCTGGTAGCTGCCGTCGAGCCCGAACAGGTCGCTCTGCTGGACGTTCGGGCTGATGTGGGTGCGGTAGAGCTGGAGGACGGTGGCCGGGCTCGACTGCGCGAGCAGGTCCCAGTACTCGGGGCCCTCACAGGTGAACATGACCTGGGTGATCTTCCCCGACGCCGGGTCGCGGGTGACGCTCCACTCGCAGTATTCGTCCTGGACGTCGCGGCTCGCGTCCGCGCGCTGCCAGCGCTGGGAGTCGCCGATCGAGGTCACCTTGATCCGGCGCGGGAAGGCCGTCCAGGAGACGGTCGCCGTGGTGGAGTCGGCGGCGGTGTCGGTGGTGGTGAGGTCGTAGTACTGGCTGCGCGGGCTGTCGTGGAGGGCCCGGCTGGCGTCGGGGCCCTTGACGGCCCGGTCGATGTTGCCGGTGACGAAGTCGTTCCAGGCCTTGCGTCCGGTCTCGTCCAGGTCGGTGAGGTTACCGGGCGGGTCGTAGGAGTTGATGGTGCTCACGACGGTCTCCTTTGGGTGACGGTGGCGTCCTCGGCCATCGCCAGTCGGGGGGAGTCGGCGGGGATGTTGGTGACGGGCAGGGTGAGTTCGAACTCGTCCAGTCGCATCGCCTTGAAATCGCGGCGGCGGGACTCCGCCAGCCGTACGCAGTCCGCGAATCCGGCGTCGGTGCGGATGCGGTCGGCGACGCGTACCAGGTAGGCGTCGATGCGCTGGGCGAAGGCCGGACGCCACTCGTCGTCGGCCAGTGCCCAGGCGGCCGCGAAACGCCCCTCCGGGCTGTCGGCCGGCAGCTTCGCGGCGGCGGCGAGGATCGCCCGGACGACCTGCTCACCGAGCGCGGCGACGGCGGTCGGCGCGGTCGGGACGTAGGTCGCCAGCCGGGCGCGGTCCGGGCTGAACACCGGGTTGGTGAAGTCGACCATGAGGGCGCAGGCGGCGAGCTTCGCAGGGACGATCCCGCGTTGCACCAGCTGGCGCACCACGTCGTTGTCCTCGTAGGCGGCCTCGGGGACCACGAAGGCGAAGAAGGTGTCGCCCGGCCGGGAGAAGCCGCTCGCCCGCTCCTCCAGCCGGAAGTCGAAGGCGGTCAGGCTCTCGACGTACCGGGCGGCGGGCGCCAGCGGCAGCCCGGCGGTGGTGGGCAGGGCGAGCGTGTCCATGTCCAGCAGGGCGTCGCCGTTGAACCAGAATCCGGCGGGCAGCGGCAGGTCGGCGCCGGCCGGTGTGACGGTCGTGCTCTGGGTGGCGGTGCTGGCCAGGTTGACCGAGGTGGTGGTGAACAACTGGCGCAGCAGGTGGTCGGGGTGCTCGATGGTGCCGCTCGCGGTGACCGCGTCCAGCCGGGCCGCGGTCCAGCGGGTGACCAGCGAGCGGACGGTCAGTTCCAGGTTCTGTGCGTCCGATACCTGTTGGTAGAGCGGGTCGGCGCGCAACGGGTCGTCGGGGGCGAGCTGGATGCCGGCCGCCTGGGTCTGCCAGTTGCTCCAGGGCTGTTTCAGCTCCTTCATCACGACGCTGCCGTTGACATGGCTGTCGAAACAGCCGTTGCCCCGGGAGCCGTCGGCGAGCGCGGACCACGAGTTCCCGGCCCAGACCCAGGCCGGTCTGATCCGCATGTAGTAGTTGAACACCTTCGCGGTCGGGTCCCAGGCGGCGACCTGGAGGAAGGTGGTGGCCGGGTCGGCGTTGGCACCGGTGCTGACCAGCAGGTCGACGTCCCGGCCCTGGACGGAACGGGCGATCGCGAACCGGAGGTCGCGGTGCAGTCCGGGTGCGCCGCCGGGTGGGATCTGGCCGGCCTCGCCGATCAGGTAGACCGCCTGCTGCGCGGCCGAGGTGAGCGGCGGCAGGCCGGCCAGCAGGTCCTGGAGGGTCATCGGGAAGCCGCCCCGGCGGAAGAAGACCGTGGCCATCGGGTCGCCGAGTCCCGCGAGCTCCTGCGCGGTCATCGGACGGGCCACGCCGTCCACACCGAGCACCTGGCGGTACAGCCGGCCGGCCTCCAGCGTGTCGGCCCGCGAGACGTAGTCGGCGACCGGGGCCCGGGCGCCTTCCGCGCGGGTCTGCCACACCTGGGCCGTCGCCCGCCGCCTTTCGTGGAACTCGACCATCGCTCTCACACCCTTTCCTCTGGCCTTGAGTCCGGCGCCGGGGGGGGGGGGCGGAGCGCGCCGCCACCCGCAAAGCAGCATGCGGCTTGGGGGGTGGAGGAGC
>NZ_JBHTTU010000067.1:4407-10130 GCF_042794375.1 Kitasatospora sp. NPDC056531
GGCCCAGTGAGCTGCCGTCGCGCAGCAGTACATCGGCGACGGGCTTGGGCTCGTCGACCGGGGAGGGCGGCGGCGGGGTGGGCTTGGGCGTCGGGTGCGGCTCCGGCGGCATGTCGATCCCGTTCTGGAACACCGGCGGCCGGGGCATCGTGTCGCCGGGTCCCGCCAGGTCGACGAGATCGGCCAGGCCCTGGTCGTCGTCCACCCGGGCGACGCCGAGCCGCGGCAGGCCGAGCAGTTGCAGGGCGGTCTTGGTGAGGCTCACGTGCGAGCACCAGCGGCTGTCGATTCCGGGGCGCACCCGGCCGCCGAACATCAGCAGGGGAACCCTCGGCCCGTAGGCGAGCTGGACGCCGTCGGGGGTGAACTCGACGTTGGGGGTGGGGACGTGGTCGTCGAACCCGCCCCAGTCGTCCCAGGTGAGCAGGAAGACCGTCCGGTTCCACAGGTCCGCCTGGGCGACGGCGTCGACCGCCTGCCAGACCGCGTTCATGCCCTCGCTCACCTCGGACGGCGGGTGCTCGTCGAACGGGGAGTCGTGCCAGACCATCGACAGGGCCGGCAGCGAGCCGTTGGCGGCGTCCGTGAGGAACTGCTCGGAGGGCTTGGCCGAGCGCACGATGTTCGGCGAGCCCTTCAGCTGCTGGTAGAACTCCACCGGGTATCCGTTCGCTCCGGTGTACGCCTTCCAGCTCAGCTTGTGGTCCTCGGCGTGGCCCGGCAACGAGGGCAGGTCCCACACCGGCTGCGGCTGGTTGCGCGGCGGGTTGCGCAGCGTGGGCGACTGTCCGCCGACGATGAGCATGTGGTTGGGGGTGGAGTTGGTCCCGAACCCGGAGCAGTGGTTCTCCAGGAACGCGCCGCTGGCGGCGAGCCATGCGTAGAAGGGCAGGTCGACTTTGGTGTCGTACTGGACGTGATCGGGTTTGTCCGTCCCGGCCAGGCACTTGGCGTAGTGGATCCGGTCGTGACGCGGGTTGTCCCCGGGCGGCGGGGGCGGCCAGCCGGTGGCGACGTTCGCCCCGTACGCCCGCATGGAGCGGAAGTAGTTGTCGGTGGTGTGGTTCTCCTGAACCATGATCACCACATGTTCCACCGGCTGTGGCTTCTTCGTTTGTGTCATCACGCTTTCCTTCGAACTTCTCGGACCGCGAGCAGAGATACGTACGCGGACGATTCATTCACGCACGCGCGGCGGCGGAGTGCGCGCCGGGCTGGATCTCCGGGAGGTCCCGTCGCCGGGACGGCGCAACCAGGGCGCTCCCGACTTGTCATCGGAGGAACGCCCGGCCGTCGCCGGTGAGGATCGCGTCCAGGCCTCGCCCGTCTACTGGCGCATCGGGACCATCGAAGCGCTTTGACAAAGGCGTTGAGGACAAAGGCGTCGAGAAGTTCGTGCCACGTGACCGAGATGCGGACGAGTTGCCGACGGCCCACGCTTGAAGTATGGAGGCCGCACGACCTCGTCACGTTCTGTCACTGCGGCATAGGGAGACCTCATGGTTGCCTCAGACATCGCTGACGCGCCGCTGGACCGGCTGATCGCGCGAGCACAGGAGAAAGGGCTCCGGGTGTCCGCCGTCGACGCCAAACGGATCCCGACCGGCAAGAGCCCACACAGCGTAGCGGTGAACCCCGACGGGACCCGCCTCTTCACGACCGACTTCAAGTCCGGCACCGTTTCGGTGATCCACATAGCGCGCGCAGCCGTGGTCGAAACGATCCAGGCCGTCGAGGGGCCGTACGGCCTGGCTGCCAACCCGAACGGGCGCGTCCTGCATGTGGCTGCTCCCGACTCCGAGATGCTGGTGCGGATCGATCTCGTCGGCGGCATCCCGACGCACAGCGGCTTCGGCCACGCGCCCTACGGGGTGGCGGTGAGCCCCGACGGAGCCCGCGTCTACCTGACCCTGGCGCTGGAGGACTCCATACTGGTCACCGACCAGTTCGCCAAGCCGAGGTTCGCCGAGATCCATGGCATCGCCTTCCCCACCGGTGTGGCGGTGACTTCGGACGAGAACCTCCTCTACTCGACCAACTACTTCGCGGACACGGTGTCGGTCGTCGACATCGCCGGGGAGAAGGTGATCGCCACGGTCCCCGTCGGCCAGGGGCCCTACGGCGTGGCTCTGAGCCCCGCGGGGGACCGGCTCTACGTGGCGCACTTCCCCTTCGACTCGGTCTCGGTGATCGACACCACCGACCGCACGGTGACCGGAACGATCCCGGTCGCCGACGGCCCACGTGGGGTGGCGGTGAGTCCCGACGGCACGCGTCTCTACGTCACCAACTTCTTCGCGGACACCGTGACCGTGATCGAGCTGTAGCGCCGGCTCGCGGCCGACGCCGGACGGCTGCGAGCCCATCGGTCCCGCCCCTCGGGAAGCACGTACACCAGGCCGAGGCGCGTCTGACGAACGATCACCCGGCCGGTTCGCGGGGTTCGGAGAATCAGGGGTTGGCCGCCTGGTCGTTCTTTCACGGTTGCGGGACGGGTTCGACGGCGTCGAAGCGGAGGCCGGAGGAGGGGACGGAGATCAGCGGGGCGCGGGTACGGCGGTTCCACAGGACGGGGGCGCCGGTGGTGGTGCGGGCGAGCAGGGTGCGCCGTTCCAGCCGGATGCCGGTGGGCGGGATGCGGTTCGGCGCGAGCTCGTGTGCCCGACCGGCGGGATCCGCCGGGTCGAGCAGGAACGCCGAGACGGGCGGGGTGCGAGGGGTGGGTGTCCCGTCGGAGGCCACCGCGACCAGGCGGCCCTGCAGGAAGCGGATCCGGTCGTGCCCTCGGCCGTCGGGCCGCTCTTCGAGGGTGTACGGGTACCAGGCCGCCGGTACGTCGATGGCCGGGACGTAGCGCAGGGTGGGCGGCTGACCGAGCGGCTGGTCCTCGGCGACGGGGCCGTCGCCGGTGGTCCGCAGGCCGTGGTCGACGGCCTGGCCGTCGACGGTCTCCTCGACCGCCCAGAGCAGTTCGGCGTCCTCGTCGGCGCCGATGGTGACGACGTCCAGCGGGTCGCCGGTCAGCGGGGTCTCGGCCACCGGCCAGATCGGCAGCCGACGGCCGTCGAAGCCGTGGACCCGGAACAGCGACCAGTCGGGGCCCGGCGCCGGCACCGCCCAGGTCTGGCCGAAGCTGTCGAGGACGTTCAGGCTCTCGACCACGAGGAGGTGGCCGGCCCGGGCCGGCAGCGGGGCCAGGAACCAGTCGTCACCGTGGCCGAGGACGATGTCCAGGACAAGGGCGGCGGCGAAGTGGGCCCGGTCGGGGGGAAGTCCGCCCAGGTCGGCGAGGTGGTCCTCGATCTGCCACCAGCGGGGAGCGGGGGAGCCCGCCAGCCGGAAACGCTCCGGCCAGACGGCCGCGCGCTGCGCCTCGCCGCCGGTGCCGGGCGCGGCCGGCAGCGCGTCGACGGTCCACCAGTCGGTCTCGCCGCCGTCGTGGGCGGGGACGTCCAGCGTGCCCTCCGCGGTGGGGAAGGCGGTGGTGTGGTCGAGTTCGTCGGCCCGCCAGGTGTCCGGCAGCGGGCCGGGCACCTCGGCGAACACGGCGGCGATCGCCGGGTCGGCCAGCAGGACGCTGTCGTGGACGATCGAACGCCCGTCGAAGCCACGTCCGTTGAGTGCGGCGTACGGCTCGGTGAGGTCGGTGAATAGGTGCGCGGCGGGCAACGGCGGCCCGGCCGCCTGCGAAGCCGCGCGGCCCAGCCGGATCCGTCGGCCGATGGTCCACCAGTCCTCCGGGCCGGTCTCGATCGCGGCCTCGGCCGGGACGAATCGTGGGTCGAGCGAGGGTCGGTCGGTGATCGGCCCGATCGGCACGTGGCGAAGCGCGGCGGTGACCCGGACGGGGCTGGTCGCGTTCTCCCCCTGGTGCTCGCCGAGCTGCCACTGCCGGCCCACGAGCCAGGCGGGGTCGGCGAGTTCGGCGGCGAAGCCGCGTTCCGGGTCGCCGGCCGGCCGGGCCGGTTCCAGGCGCAGGTGGAGGCCGTTCGTGAGCGGGTTCATCGCAAGTCCCCTTGCTCGCCACCGGTTTCCTTGTTCATCACCAGTCCCCGAGGTCGGCGTCCGGTCGGTACTGGAAGCCGCCCACCTCGAAGCCGGGCAGCAGGCCGGTGGGCAGCAGCAGGTCCAGCCGGCCGAGGTCCTCGCCGCGGGCCATGCGCGCGTGGGCGGTCAGCCGGGCCTCGGCGACGATCGCGGGCAGCTGGTCCGCGTCGATGGTGCCACCGGGGACGGGCGGTACGGCGAGCAGGACAGCCTGGGGCGGTTGGGCCGCCGGGGCCGTGAACGCGAAGGCGGCGTCGGCCGGTTGAACGGGTTCGGGCTCGCCGGGGGCGGGCGCCACCCAGCCGACCGGTACGGACTCGGCCCAGGTGTCGAGCACACCGACCGCCACCTGGCCGGCGGCGGGCAGCGGGCGCGGGCCGAAGGCCACCAGCAGGCGCGGGTCGCCGTCGGCGGGGCCGCCGGCCGGCCGGGCGGCCAGCGGCTTCTCCAGCCAGGGGTCGTCGGGGTGGGTGCCGGCGATCGCGAGCCGGGGCACCTGGTCGAGGTCGCAGCGGGCCTGGTGGGCCTCGATCCGGGCCAGCGCCGGGCGGACGGCGGCGATCAGCTCCAGCCACTGCTGTTCGAGCTTTCCGGGATCCGGCGCCATCGGGCCGAGCTTCCCGATGTCGAGGCCGGCGAGGACCGGTAGCCGGTCATGGCCGACGGCCAGTCGGCCGAGGTCGGCGGCCAGGTGCGGGGCGGGCCGGTCCGGTGCGGCCGGGCCGATCACCGAGAGGCGGCCGTCGAGGGTCTGCCGGGCGCGGTCCTGCCGGTCCGTGGGTGTGCCGTCCGCGGTCGGGGCGATGCCGAAGGCGCGGGCGCGGGCCAGGCTGTCCGGGGTCCGGTTCGCCAGATCCTGGGAGAGCCGACGGGCGAGGGCGGTGAGGACGTCGAGCCGGGTGGCCAGGGCGGCGGCCACCTGGGAGTCGAGCGTGGGGTCGTCCAGCCCGAGGTCGGCCGCGGCGGGAGGCCGGGCGGCGAGGGTGGCGGCCAGACGGCGGACCAGCTCCGGTCCGTCCGGGCGGCGCACGGCGGGCGGTTGGTCGGCACCGGGGGTGACGGCGGCTTCGGCGGCGAGGCGGTCGAGGTCGGCGGGGTGGAACGCGAGGGTGTCGGCCGGGGTGAGCTCCAGGTCCTGGAGGGTGACCTTGACGGGGCCGGCGGCGGTGGCCACGGCCCAGGTCCACGGCGGGCCGGCCGGGGAGCCCGCAGCGCCGTCGAGCCAGTCGGCCAGGGCCGGGCTGGCCAGGCCGACCGGCGAGCCGCCGGGCGGCGCACGGTCCGGCAGGACGGCCAGCACGGTGGTGTGGACGGTGCGTCCGGGGCGGCGGGTGCGCAGGACGTCCAGGTCGGGCGGGGTGGCGAGTCCGGCGGCGGCGTCCATGGTGCGGCCGGCGGCCTCCGGGCGGCCGAGGACGATGTCGTGGACGGCCTCGGCGACCAGCAGGTCGGCGTAGGTGTCGACGACGGCGCCGAGATCCTGGACGGCCGCGAGCTGAGCCGTGGTCAGGTTCACCGGCGGGCCGGTCAGGCCGGTGCCGGCCGAAGCGGCCGGACCGGAGCCGGGCGCCACGGTGCCCTCCCGGCCGAGTGCCGCCCGCAGCACGGCCAGGCCGTCGCAGGTGCGCCGCCCGGCGTGTTCGGTGCGCTGGGGGAAGGCGCGGCGAACCCGGTCG
>NZ_JBHTTU010000067.1:10140-36983 GCF_042794375.1 Kitasatospora sp. NPDC056531
CCACCAGCCGTCCGACCGCCTCGCCGGGGTGCGCCCCGATGCGGATCTCCTCGGCGAGCCGGGCGGCGCCGCGGACCTTGGCGGAGTCGATCGCGAGCTGCCAGGCGGGGCCCGGGTGGCGCAGCGCCTGGTCCCGCAGCAGGACGGCGGTGCGGGCCTGGAGGTCGGAGGGCGCGAGCAGGAAGCCGACGTCGGGGTGAGGCCCGGGCTTGCCGGTGTACGGCCGGTCGACCCAGCCGTAGAGGCCGAGCGGGCGGGGCGCGCCGGGGGGAGTGTCGGCGAGGCGGTGCTGGGCGAGGCCGGTGATCCAGGGGTCGATCCGGTGACCGGCGGTGTCGAGCATGGCGGTGAGGGCGCGTTCCAAGGCGGCGATCTCGGTGCGCTGTTCGGCGAGGTCACGGCCGGAGAGGTCCTCCGACCACTGGCGCAGGCGGTCGAGGGCTTCGGCGAACCGGTCGTAGGCCTCCTGCCCCGGGCCGGCGGGTACGGGTGGTGTGCCGAGGGTGGCGATGGCGCGCGGGCCGAGGGCCTCGTCGCCGGGTCGGGTGACGGGTTCGGGAGTGGTCCGGCCGGTGGTGGCCTCGAGACCGGTGACGACCAGCAGCCGGAACAGCAGCGAGGACGGCCACCAGCCGATCGGCGGCTCGGGAGTGAGGAGCTGGGACAGTCCGCCGGCTGCCGGTGCGCCGGGGGTGAACACCCCGGCCAGGTAGCGGTGCAGCGCGGCCAGCCACTGGGCGGGCTCCTTGGCGAGCAGGGCCTGGGCCGTGCCGATGGTCATCCGGGGCTCGGCCCGTGGCGAGCCGGTCGGCGCGGGCAGGACCAGCCCGAGGTCCAACCGGATGCTGTCCCCGGTCTCGACCGGCATCGCCTTGGGGAGGGCGCGGAGCAGGGGGACGATTCCCCGATCCGCGGACTGCTTCCACCATCGGACGGCCTGGTCGAACTCGGCCGGGGAGAGCGCCGGTCGGAGGGTGGCGAGCAGGAAGACGAGGCGCAGCTCGTACCCGGCGGACAGGGGCGTGCGGGCCAGCAGGTCCCACAGCTGTGCGGTGGTGGCCCCGACGACCGTCGGCGACGGGGTGGGGGTGCCGGGCGGGCCGGCGGGGGAGGCGGCGGCGTCGGCGACGGTCTGGCGGACGGGCGGCAGGTGCGCCGCGAGGGCGGCCTCGACGGGGACGGCCTCCGGGTCGCTCTGCCACCCCGTCAGGGTGGTGACCGGCCAGAGGCCGTACGGCTGGGTGTCGATCCGTACCGGCGGCCAGGGGCCTTGCGGCCGAAGCCACCGTTCGGCCCATCGGCCGAGGTGGGCCGCCGCGTGTCCGTCCGGGCCGGAGATCTCCCAGACGTGATGCAGGGCGTGGCCGAACAGGGCGGGGAACAGCAGGGTCAGCAGGTCGTCGTGCGGCCAGGTGCCCGGGGCGTCGGTGCCGGGTAGCCGGCCGAGGCGGTTCGGGTCGCCGGTGAGGGCGAGGGAGAGGCCGGCGTCCTCGCTGCTGCGGGGGTGTTCGGCGAGCGCGCGCCAGACCCGGGGGTCGGCGCCGAGGTCGGCGGCCGGGGCGGCGGCCACGGTGTGCACCGGGGTACCGGTGGCGGCCAGGCCCAACCGGCCGGTGGCGAGGTGGCGTTCGAAGAGGTCGGCGGCCGGGGTGGCGCCGAGTCCGGTGACGTACAGGCAGTGGATCGATGCGGGGTCGATGCCGTGGGCGTCGAGGTCGACGGTGAAGGTGAGTCCGGCCGCTTCGAGGGTCTCCCAGGTCAGCCAGGTGCCGTCGGGCCGCGGGTCGAGTGCGAGCGTTCCGACGGTGCTGTCGGCGAGTTTGACCGGCTGGGGCGACCCGGTGTCGGCGTACAGCGTGATGAGCTCGGGCAGCCCGAAGAGCCTGGTGCCGCGTGGCCCGGGCCTGGTCGTGATGCCGTTGGGGAGTTCGGGGCCGCTTGCGCCGGGGACGGGTGGGAAGGTCCGGGCGAGCCAGTTGGCCCGGCCGGGACCGAGCTGGCCGGCGAGCCGGTCGAAGGCCGCTGCCGCAGCGGGGGAGGCGGGCGTGCCGGGAGTGCCCAGCAGCGGGCCGCCCGCGGCCTGGACGGCGAGCCGGAGCAGCGCCAGTTCGTCCGGGGTGGGGTTCGGCGCGTGTTGGTCGTACCAGCACACGTCGGGGATGACCAACACCTGGAGCCGACGGGTGGTCGCCGGGTCGTCGGGGTGGGTGGGGATCCGTTCGCCGGGGTCGTAGAACCGGGTCTCCAGCCGGGCGGGCAGCAGGATCGCGCTCGGGGCCCGCATCACGCACCGCCTGCCAGGTCGTGACCGTTGAGCAGGACCCGGACGGGCGCTTCCAGACTGCGGGCGGCGATCGACTGGGACGGCCCGGTGACGGTTCCGTCGCTGCCGTGGGCCATGTTCTCGCCGCGGAAGCGGAAGCCGGACGGCGCCTGTTCGACGACTACGAAGTACGTGGTGGCGAGGGACGGCGGGTCGACGTCGAAGGCGAACAGCACGAGGCTCGGTGTGATCCGGGCGGCGAACGCCGGTTCCGTACGCAGGCCTGGTTCGATGTCCGCCTTCCGCCAGTCGTCGTGCTGCGCGGCCAGGTAGACCAGGGTGCCGGGGTAGCGGCGGAACAGCTCGGTGCGGAAGGCGATGACCAGCCGTCGGCGGGCGGTTCCTCCCGGGCCGTGGCTGTCGTCGCCCAGCGGCAGGCGGCGCGGATCGGTGGCCGGGTCTGTGCTGCCCGGCGGGCCGGTCCAGGCGTCGATCCCGGTGATGTCGGTGTCCGGGAGCAGCGCGGTCGGGTCGGTCCCGGAGGGGGCGTAGCGGTCCCAGAACCGGCGCAGCGGGGTGCAGCCGGTCGGCAGGCGCAGGTTGTGCCAGCGCAGCTCGCCGAGGGCCCGGGTGTTGGCGCCGGTCAGGAAGGCATCGACGAAGACGGGGTTGGCGGCCAGCCCGACCACGTCGCCGTCCTTGAGGGTGTCGGCGCCGGGCAGCAGCCACTCCCGGCCGGTGTAGCGCAGCCAGCTCCAGAGCGCGACGTCCAGCGGCAGGCAGGGCTCGCGCGGGGCGAGCGGCTGCGGGTCGGGCGGATCGATGGCGCTCAGCACCCGGGGGACGGCCATCGGGTCGGTGGTGGGGTCGAAGGCCCGGACGAGCACGGCGGCGAGCGCCGTCTGGTCGACGGGCCGCGGTCGGGGGCGCTCGCCCTTGCCGAGCCGTCCGGTCGCGTCGGTCACCCCGGGGCGGCGGTCGGCGCGGGCGAGTACGGCCATCAGGTCGTCGCTGGTGCGCACCGGGTCGCCGCCGACGCTTCCCAACGCCTCGGCGAGCAGGTCGGCGTGGGCTACGCCGGTGGTGAGGCGCGGGTCGCCCCCGGCTTCAGCGGGGCGGTGGACGGCGGGGCGCTCGGTGCCGGCCGCGGCGAAGAGCGCGGCGTCGTCGAGCGCGCCCGGAGCGGTGTGGCGGTAGCGGGCCGTGCCCGGGCGCAGGACGCGCCGGGCGGCGCTGGTGAACAGTGCGCGGGGGAGGGTCCGGTCGCCGCCGGCGACCAGGTGCAGCAACGGGTCCTGGCGTGCCGGGTCGTCCCCGGTCGCGGCGATGCGGCCCAGCGACAGGCCGAGTGTCCGGAGCTGGTCGGCCGGGCTCGCCGGGCCGCGGAACTGCCAGAGCGAACGGGCCGCGGCGAGGCCGGCCACCAGGGCGGACACGCGATGGTCGGCGGCGGCGGTGGCGCCGGCCCGCTCGGCGGCGGCGGTGGTGAGTTCGTCCTGGAGGGCGACGGCGGCGCTCAGGCCGAGACCGGCCACGGCGCGGTGGCGGGGGTCCTCGTTGATCTCCCGTACCCAGCCACCGGGCGCCGCGCCGTCCAGTGGCCGGGCCCGCCAGGCCTCGCCGTACACGGGCGGGAGCAGGTAGGGCCGGCCGGCGGGGTCCTTGCCCCGGCAGTTCGGGTCGGTGCTGCCGGCACAGGTGTGGTCGGGGTCGAAACGCAGCAGCGTGGCCAGCTGGTCGGCGGCCTGGTCGGGGCGGGGCCCGTCGGGGTCGTCGATGCCGGTGAGGGCGCCGCGGACCTGGACGGTGGTGGTTGTGCCGCCGGCGAGTCCGGGGCCGATCCGCACGGGGACCCGGCCGAACCGGCGGTGACCGGGGGCGGCGTGCAACTGCTCGGCCAGGGCCTGGAAATCGGTCACGCTGTCGACCGTCCGGAACACCCAGTGGTGGAGGACGGGTAGCCGTACGCTCGCCGTGCCGTTCCACCGCGCGGTGCCGTCGGGGGCGAACGTCGGCACCAGCAGGGCGTGGTAGGTGGTGTCCGGGCTCAGACAGAACACGTCCGTGCCGTGCTGTTCGAGGCGGCGCAGGCAGAGCACCCGGCCGACCTGCCGGTCCGACCCCGGGGCCTGCTGGATGTGGGCGCTCCAGGCAGACTGGCCCAGTGGGTGGGCCTGTTGGAGCGGCACGCCGAGTTCGACGGTGCCGTCGCCGAGCGGGACGAACTCGTCCGTGGTCACCGCCAGCAGGGCCAGCCAGGGCCGCATCTGTCCGTCCGGCCCGGCCCCGTCGGGGCTGTAGCGCCACGGCAGGTCCGGTTCGGCGAACTCGACGTACGGGCAGTAGGTGACCTCGGCCTGCGCCTCGCCCGGCCGCGGGTAGGAGGCGGTGACCGCGCCGGGCAGCAGGCCCTGGACGTCCGCCGGGCCGAACAGCGCGAACCGGACGGTCCCGGTGGCCGGATCGCCGGTCGAGGCGGTGGCGGTGAGCGTGATCTCGCCTCTGGCCCGGCCGTCGACTCCGGTGGCCGCGAGGGTCGCACCGCCCCGGCGCTGCCAGGCCTGGAACGTGTAGGACGCCGGTGTGGTCATGTCACAGGCCTTCCGCGTTCACCGGCCGGTCCTCGGCGGCCAGCGCGACGCGGCCCTGGCGGGCGAGGAGGAAGGCGTGTGCGGCACTGGGGACGGCTACGCGGACGCCGTCGGTGACGGTGCTCCACGCCTCCTGGCCGACCGAGACCAGCGGCGAGCGGTCGGTCACCGTCGGGGCCGCGGCGGGCGCGGCGACCAGCCGGTCGAAGCCGGAGCTGTGGGGGTGCACCGAGTTGAGGTTCTGAGCCGCTGTCAGCCCCTGTGCCGGGCGGCGCCAGAATGCTTTGAAGTCGAGCGTCTTGGACTCCGCGGCTCCCCGGTCGTCCTGGAAGTCGAGGTCGTACCCGGCCCGCTGCCGCTGGAACGGCGGCAGTTGGCAGGCCTCGGCGGCGGTCAGGTCGAGGTAGGTGCCGGGGGCGAACCAGTCGTCGGCCGGGCCGCCCTGGGTGACGCCGGTGGACTGCGCGGAGACGTCGACGATCCGCTGCCCGGCCAGGCGCCGGCCGCCGATCCGCGCGATCGGCAGGCGCAGCGGCACCAGGCCCTGGGTCCAGCGCAGTTGGCCGAGCGGGGAGACCACCAGCGTGCCGTCGGGCAGCCGGCCGGCCGGTGGGGCGAGGGCGGCGCTCGGGTCGCCGGCGCCGTCGGCGTGCAGGTTCGACGGTCGCTGGAACTCCGCCGCGAGCAGCGTGGCCACGTCCTCGACGGGGGGATCGGGTGACGGTCCGTCCGGGCCGATCCGGAAGGTGTCGGACCAGCTGATGTCGTGGAACAGCAACTCCTTGGACACCGAGACGTGCAGAGTCCACGGCCCCGGCCCGTCCAGCGACCCGGAGGCGGAGACGCCGCCGGAGAAGAAGGCGACCCGCACCTCCCAGCCGGCCTGGAAGTCGACGTGCAGATGGAACGGGTCGAAGGTGACGATCGCGTCCACCGCGATCGAGCCGTGGGCGGAGATCACCGTGAGGTCGACGCCGACCTCGAAGCCGCCGCCCACCTGGAAGCTGTTCGCGGTGATCGCGAGGTAGCCGTCGGCCCGGAGCGACACGAACGGAATCGACGGTACGTCCAGGGCCAGGCCCAGCCGTTGCTGTGGTGGCACGACGGCCGGCGCCGGGTCGAAGCCCGGGTGGAACCCGCCCACCGCCACCACGACGTACGGCGGGCTACCCCAGCAGACCCGGGCCGCCCCCGAGCCGGTGACCTGGAACACGGTCAGCGCACGGGAGTCCACCAGCACCGCGTCGACCGCCACCAGCTGCTTGGCGACATCCAGTTCGCCGAGCACGTCCAGGTGGACGGCCAGCACCGGGGGCAGGTCGATCGCGGCCCGACCGGCCAGCACGACCTTCGCGTCCGGGAGTTGGAGCAGCAGGGCTGCGTCGGCCGTGACGAGCGACCCGGCGCCGCCCAGATCGAGCCAGCTGAGTGTGAACGTCGGCCCGAGCACCTGGGTGCCCGGGCTGACCGGGAAGAACTCCTCCAGCGCGTCGAAGAGCGCGTCGGCGTCGCGCACGGGGTCCTCGGGGAACAGCGCGGCCGTCGCACCCCCGTCGGCGAGCCGTTGGCGTAACCGATCGGTGTCCACCCGGCGGTCGGCGCCGACGATCCCGCCGACCGCGTTCAGGCCGAAGCCGAGCCCCAGCTGGACGGCCGGGACGAACCGGGCCGACAGAAGCACCAACAGCGAGGCCGCCCCGTTCCGCGGCGCCCGCAGGAGCGCCGCTCCGAGCACCTCCAGCGGCCCCAGGCCCACTCCGAGCGCACCCGCCAGGCGCTCCGCGGACACCGCCAACGCTCCGCCACCGGACAGCTCCGGCGCGCCCAGGCTCAGGCTTCCGGTGAGGGCGGGCACCAGCGAGATGACGTACGGGTCCTGCTGACCGGGGACCTTGACGACGGCGGCGGCGACGGTCACGCCGATCAGTCCCGGGCCGAACGCCGCCGTCCGCGCCGCCCCGCTCGGCGAAGGGACGTCGTCCTGAAGGGACTGCAACGCCGCGCGCAGCACGGGCACGTCCGGCACGGCCTTGAGCAGCAGGTCGAACGCCGCCTGCCGGATCGTCGACAGCTGCCCGTCCAGATCGCTCCGGGCCTGCGCGGAACCGGCGGCGACCTTGTCCACCTGATCCACCAGGTCGAACGGGAGCCGGACGCCGGCGGCGGCAAGCGCCTTGTCGAGATCGTGGACCAGCTGATCGGCCATGACGACCTGGATTCGGCCGGGCCCCGCCCGAACGGCGGGCCAGGTGGCAAGAGCGGGGCGACGCGGCCCCGGAGAGCCGGGCCGCACGCGAGGACTGCTGACACCCCCATTCGACCATCCGGGTGAGCCCGGCGCACCCGGAACACAGGCCGCCGCCGGAGCCTCGCGCTCGGAACCTGTCCAGACGGACGGGTCGCCGGCGGTGACGGTGTGGGGCATCGCGAGGGCGACGGCGCCGACGGCTGCCAGGGCGAGGCCCGCACCGACGGTGGGGCCGGGGCCGTCGAGCAACACCGTCCCGCTGAGCACCCAGACAATGCCCGCAGATACGCCGCCGTCCTCGTCGTCCAGATGAAGCGCCCAGGCGTGCTGAAGCTGCCGCCCGAAGTGGAGCTGTGGGGCGTCGTGTGCCCGCACGCCTGGCAGCTCGGCATAGGCCGCGCATCAGTCGAAGAGTCAGGGAAACGTCTGGCTAACGTCGTTCCTCAACGTGCCGGTGCACGGGCAACCTGCTGTGTGGACAACGACGGGGGCGCCCATGCCAGAGGTCGCTGTTGTCCACCGTTTCAGTGCCCGAGGCCAACGAATCACGGAGGAACCATGCGTCGTCGTATCGGAGCAATGATCGCTGCCGCCTCGCTGGCCGGCATCAGCGTTGTCGGCCTGTCGGGGACCGCCCATGCAGGCACGACCGGGTCGGTCAGCATCTCGGTTCCCGGCTGCATCGGCCATCTGAACCTCGCGCCCAACTGGGCCTACGGCCACCTGGACTCGTACACCACCACCTGTTGGCTGACCATCTTCGATCGGAACGACCAAACAGGAGGAGTGACCTCCCAGACCATCTCCTTCGGGCCTGGTGGGAGCGGTAACACGGGCCAGTTCTACCACGACAGCGTCGTCCACGCGGTTGCCATGGCGATCTCCAACGGCAGCCAGAGCAACGACACGGCCTGGTACCACTGAAGCCTCTGACATGCCCGGGACGGATTTCCGTCCGTGCATCGCACCCTCAGGAGAGGCCGGGGCCGGAGCACATCGGCGCGCGGCTGCTGCCGTCCCCCGGCCGTCGCGGCCGCCGACCGTACGGATCGCCGCCGTTGTTCCCGAGGGCCCGCCCCACCCCGAGCCGTTGACCAGCGGCGGGGTGGGCACCGGCCCGGTGCCCACCCCGCCGCAGATGGCATGTCCGCGGCCGAAAGATTGCAGGCCGAAGCCCTGGTCACCGTTGCCGCACGGGTCTAGCATTCCCGGCACGGCGGCCCACCACAACACCACCGGGCCGCCGGCCAGCGCAGCCGCGCCGTGCCCACGGCGCGGCTGGCCTTCCACCGGCCGGGTCCCGCGGAACGCTCCCCCTCGTTCCCCGGGACCCGGCCGCCTGCGCCTCACCGGCTCGGCTCCCGGGGCCGGGACGGCCCGGAGACATACAAGTGCCAACACCGCTCCATCGCGCCTGCGATATCCGTTTCGCTGGGACGGTCATGCTTGCCGAAGCGATCGACCGCCGTTCGGCGTCGCCCTCCGATGCCGTGCGCCTGGGTGGCTACTTGGCTTCGACTCGTCCGACCGGATCGGGGTCGGTTGCCAGCGCCTCACATGCGGTCTGCCAGGCCGTGTCGCCGGGGTGGAGCCGACTGCGGAGGTATGCGGCGGTGAGTCGCCCGACGGCGGCGACCCGTTCGGGGTTCTCATCCGTGGTCTCGGCGGCGTCGTATCCGGCGATCCCGCCGAGTCCGTGCTCCGCCTCGAACAGGGTGAGCAGGGACTTGGGGCCGGGGGCAAGGGTGTAGGGGTCGGCGTGCCAGTCCGGCCCCATGTCGGTGAAGTGCCGGGAGTCGTCCTTGTCACCTGCGACGACCAGAGCGGGAGCGGTCATGGCGGAGAAGTCGACGGCTCCGATGATCGGCCACTGCTCGGCCATGGGCCCGTTGAGGACGTCGCCACCCCTGCCGGGCGCGGCGAGCAGTACGCCCGCCTTGATCCGCGGCTCGACCAGGTGCACCACGTTCCCGGTGTCGGGGTCGTTGAGTCCGGCGCCTAGCAGGAGGGCGGCGGTGAAGCCGCCGAGCGAGTGTCCGGCGAGGGCGACCTTGGTGTGGTCGATCCGTCCCGCGAGCCGCGGCACGGTGCGCTCGATCACGTCGAGCCGGTCGAGGATGTGGCTCATGTCCTCGGCGCGGGAGCGCCAGAAGTCCGGTGCGCCGGGGGCGTCGGCGACCAGGTGGCTCAGTGTTCGGGAGGTGAGGTGGGTGGGCTGGAGGACGACGAATCCTTGTGCCGCCCAGGAGTTGGCGAGCGGCGCGTAGCCGTTCAGCGAGGAGAGGTTGTTCGAGGGGCCGTGGCCGTGGGAGAGCAGGATGACGGGAAGGCCGGTCCCGTACTCGGGCGCGGAGACGCGTACCTGGAGGTCTACGGGACGTCCGGGCACGGGCAGAACCACCGGGCTGTACGACAGGACGGGGACAGGAGCGGTGCGGGTGGATGCGCTCATGATGAGCGGTTCTCCTTCTACGGTGAGTGCCGCGGCCGGCCCGGGCCGGGGGCGGCAGGCAATGGTCGGCTGCGTCCCGCCTCGGCCAACCTGAAGCGGAACGCTGTTCCACTTACTATCCGGAACGCGGTTCCGCTTTGTCAATGAGCATCGGAGGGAGAGCTGTGTCCAGCGAGAGCCCCACGGGGAAGGCATCGGCCCGGAGCAAGCGGGCCGACGCGCTGCGCAATCAGCAGGCGCTGCTCGCGGCCGCTGCCGAGGTGTTCGTGGCTTCCGGCGTCGACGCGCCGATCCGCCGGGCCGCGGCCAAGGCGGGTGTCGGGGCGGGAACGATCTACCGGCACCTCCCGACCCGGGCCGATCTCATCACGGCCGTCTACCGCCAGCAGATCGAGGAGCGCGCGGAGGCGGGCCCGAGGCTGCTGGCCGGCGCCGACTCCCCGTTCACCGCACTGCGTCGGCGGATTGACCCGCAGTGCGATCCCCGGGTTCGCCGGTCTGCGGGTCCAGGCCGGTCGGCAGCCGTCGACGTTGCTCGCGCCAGCTGGCGAAGGTGCCTGCCTGGTTTCCCCTGAAGGCCGTTTGAGTGACCGGAGCGTCACATTCTGTACATGGCTGCGCGGCGTGTGGTGCGATGCCCACGTGAAATCCGGGGGCGGGCCCGGGAAGCGACGCCCGCCCTGGATCCGTGGACGATCGAAGGGAAGCCCATGGTGTTCCGAGCGCTGGCCGCGACTGGTGTCGCCGCATCATTGTTCGGCTCGTCGGCCTTCGGCGGCAGCCCGCCCCCGCCGCCGGAGCGGATCGTCATCGACAGCGTGGCGGTCAACGGTTCCGGCTGCCCGGCGGGGACGGCCGCCGTGGCCGTGTCCCCTGACAGCACCGCCTTCACCGTCACCTACAGTAACTACCTCGCCCAGGTAGGGCCCGGGTCGGCGCCGGGCGACGATCGGAAGAACTGTCAGCTCGACCTGCTCGTGCACGCCCCCGGTGGCTACACCTACGCGATCGTGTCCGCCGGCTACAGCGGCTTCGCGTCACTGGCGCCGGGTGCGTCCGGGATCCAGCGGGCCAGCTACCACTTCCAGGGCAGCCCCCGCACCACCAACTCGACCCATCGCTTCAAGGGCGGGTTCACCGGCAACTGGCAGACGACCGACACCGTGAAGGTCGCCGCCCTGGTCTTCGCCCCCTGCGGGGAGGAGCGCAAGCTCGACATCAACACTGAACTGCAGGTCGAGCGCGGCACCTCGAGCCCGAGCGCCACCAGCTTCATGGCGATGGATTCGACGGACGGCAGCATCAAAACCGTGTACCACCTGGCCTGGAAGAAGTGCCAGTGACCTCCTGACGCTGCGATCGGTGGGTGCGTCCAGGCCAACGGCTTCGTGACCGGTGGTAGCACTGCGCCGTGCTCACTGGAGAAGAGTGCGCTGGCGGATTCTCCTCCAGTGATCCTGGTCTCTTGAGGGGGGGCCGCCGGGATGGGATTCCGAGGTCGACAGCGGAACGCTACCGCCGGCCGGTCACCCTGCACCACGGGCACCACCCCGAGCTGAACGCGATCCTGGTGCTCACCCCGGTGGTCAGCGTCCGAGCCCCGGCGGCCGATGCGGGGGATGCCGCACCTTCGGCCCACGGAAGGCCCACCCGGCGTGTGGACCGGGCCGGACCGTCAGATCCTCGACTCATGGCATCGATCATCGTTCTGTTCGAGCTGCAGCAGGACGAGGCCCTCGGCCCCGACGGCGTGGAGCCGGTGGTGCTCGCGGTGCACGCCGCGGGCGCCGACCCGGACGCACCCGAGGACCCGTTGCCGCGCACGCTGTGCGGGCTGGACACCGACGTGATGGAGCACTCCCACTACCGGCCCATGCGTCCCGGCGACCCCTGGTACCCGCCCCTGCTCGCGGACCGGCGCTGCCGCGCCTGCGAGGCGGCGCTCCGGGCGGTGTGAGCCGCCCGGGTGGTTCACTCGTGTGCGCTGATCTCGCCGCCGGCGGTGAGCACGATGTAGACGCCGTTGGCGACGGCTCCGGCGTCGTGCTGGTTCGCCTCCAGCGTGCCGTCCACCTCGTTCTCGTTGCCGAGGATCTGCGCCTGGTGGTGGAGCTCGCCGGTCTTGGTGACCTTGGCCGTCCAGCCGCCGGGGAGTTTGAAGGTGCCCGGTCCCTGATGTCCGCCGCCCATCCAGGAGTGGACGGTTCCGTCCATCGAGAGCACGACGAACATGTCGTTGGCGTCGAGTCCGGCGTCGGTTCCGTTCGTCTCCAGCGTGGCGAGGACCTGCCCGCGGTTCACGATCTTGGCGACGTAGTGCAGGTTGCCGAGGTCCTGGATCTCGGCCGTGCTGCCGTCCGGCAGGGGCTGGCTGCGGGCCGCGGACGCCGGCTTGCCCGGGGCGGCGGGCGTGGTGGCCTGATGCGCGCTGGGCGTGGCGGCGGGTGTGGTGGTGTGGCGCGCGGTGGGCGTGGCGGTCGGAGCGGTGCTGGCGTGCGCGTCGGGCGTGGCGGCGGGCGCGGTGGTGGCCGCCGACGTGGTGGTGGCCGTGGGCGTGGCGGCTGGTGCGGCGGTACCGGGCGCGTCGGGTGTGGAGTCGCAGGCCGTCGCGGCGGATACCAGCAGAGCGGCTGTCAGGACGGTGCCGGCCAGCGTTCGGACAGTGGTCGCGCGGCGGGTCGTCGAGAGGGACATGCGGGTCTCCTGAGCAAGTACGGGTGAGGGCGCGCCCGTTGACTGTTCCGTCTGGAACGGGGTCCGGCAGGTAATCGGGTGCGGCGTGCACAATCGAAGTTAGTGCGAACGGTCGACGGAATTGAGCCTTCCATGTCACCGGACTGCAACGCTCCCGGTGGCGGGTCGTCGATCCGCCGCGCGCCTCGGCCTTCACCCAAGGGTGAGTGAAGGCCGGTGGACAGCCTCCGTCACCTGGAGGCGCAGACCCAGCAGACCGCTGCAGCAGGGGGCATGAGCGTCTGACGTGCGATCGCATGCCGGCCCGCCGCCGTGCGTCCGTCCCCGACCGCGTCTCCTGGTCGTCGGTCCCGTGCCGGACCCGGTCGTCGGAGCAACTCCGCCTCGGACCTCGGCCGTTCCGTGTACGAGGTGAACCGCCGCCCAGTCGGGGAGGCGGCGCGAGCGCGCCAGTGGCGACATTCCGCCTGGTCAAGCCTCGGTCATGGCATGGACACCGGCCTTGTTCGCCGGTGTGCGCTTGGCTACCTTTCTGGCGCTGACGCTGTGAAGGCTCAGCGCCACCCCCTTGGCATGCCCAGAACACCCCCGGTTCGGCGGGCCTTCCGTCACCCTACGGGCTGACCCTCCACGACCTGCGCCGAACGTCAGGGCAGCCGTCTGCACGTGCGCGATCTCCCCCTCAACCCCGGGTCTGCCCCCGACGAGCCGCCCCCACGGCGTCGCGCGCATGCCCAGGGCCCGACCCCCACATGGGAGGGCTCCGTTGCACACCTTCCTCCGCTCCACCCTGCGGCACGGCGGACTCCGTGCCACCACCGCGACGCTCGCGGTCGGTGCCGTGGTGGCCGCCGGCCTCGCCGTCGCGGCGCCGGCCGACGCCGTGACCAGCAGCTCCGGCTCCGGCGTCAAGCACGTGTGCGCCAAGCCGACCGAGCGTCACCAGATGGCCTGCGACGCCCTGGTGCGCACCGACGTCGTCCAGCCGCACGTGTTCTCGCTCAGCGCGGTCTCGCCGAACGCGACGCCGTCCGGCTTCGGCCCGGGCGACCTGCAGAGCGCCTACGGTCTGTCGGCCAACGGCGGCGCCGCTCAGACCGTCGCCATCGTCGACGCCAACGACGACCCCAACGCCGAGTCCGACCTGGCGACCTACCGCACGCAGTACGGGCTGCCCGCGTGCACCACCGCCAACGGCTGCTTCAAGAAGATCGACCAGAACGGCGGCACCAGCTACCCGACCGCCGACACCGGCTGGGCGGGCGAGATCTCCCTCGACCTCGACATGGTCTCCGCCGTCGCCCCGAACGCCCACATCCTGCTGGTCGAGGCCAACTCGGCGACCATGGCCGACCTCGGTACCTCGGTGAACCAGGCCGTCGCCCAGGGCGCCAAGTTCGTCTCCAACAGCTACGGCGGCGCCGAGGACTCGACCGACACCGCCTCGGACAGCCAGTACTTCAACCACCCCGGTGTGGCGATCACCGTCTCCTCGGGCGACTCCGGGTACGGCGCCCAGTACCCGGCCGCCTCCCAGTACGTCACCGCCGTGGGCGGCACCTCGCTCACCCGCGACTCCAGCGCCCGCGGCTGGAGCGAGTCCGTCTGGGGCTCCAGCTCGGGCGGCAACGGCGCCGGCTCCGGCTGCTCCGCCTACGACTCGAAGCCGAGCTGGCAGACCGACAGCGGCTGCGCCAACCGCACCATCGCGGACGTGTCGGCGGTCGCCGACCCGGCCACCGGCGTCGCGGTCTACCAGACCTACGGCGGCAGCGGCTGGGCCGTCTACGGTGGCACCAGCGCGTCCTCCCCGATCATCGCCGCCGTCTACGCCGACGCCGGCACCCCGGGTGCCGGCGACGTCCCGGCCAAGTACCCGTACCAGCACGCCGGTTCGCTGAACGACGTGACCAGCGGCGCCAACGGCACCTGCTCGCCGAGCTACCTGTGCACGGCCGGCCCCGGCTACGACGGCCCGACCGGCCTCGGTACCCCCAACGGCCTGACGGCCTTCAAGAGCGGCGGCGGCAGCACCGGCAACACCGTCACCGTCACCAACCCCGGCAACCAGAGCGGCACCATCGGCACCGCCGTCTCGCTGCAGATCGGCGCCTCCGACTCCGCCACCGGCCAGACCCTGACCTACAGCGCCAGCGGTCTGCCCGCCGGCCTGTCGATCAACTCCTCGACCGGCCTGATCACCGGCACGCCGTCCACGGCCGGGACCTACAACGTGACGGTCACCGCGAAGGACACCACCAACGCCTCCGGCAGCGCCGGTTTCTCCTGGAGCGTCGCCGGGTCCGGCGGTGGTAGCGCGATCGTCAACGGCGGCTTCGAGACCGGCAGTCTGACCAGCTGGACCAGCGCCGGTTCCACGGCGGCGAACACTGCGGCCGCCCACAGCGGCAGCTACGGCGCCCAGGTCGGCTCGACCAGCCCGGGCGCGGACTCCTCGATCGCCCAGACCTTCACCGCACCGGCCGGCTCCAGCAAGCTGTCCTTCTGGTACAGCAACACCTGCCCGGACACCGTCACCTACGACTGGGCCACCGCCACGCTGAAGGACAACACCACCGGCAGGACCACCACGGTCCTCGCCAAGACCTGCGCAGCGACGTCGGCCTGGGCCAACAAGACGGCCACCGTCACCCCGGGGCACAGCTACACCATCACCCTGAGCAACCACGACGACAACTACCCGGGTGACCCGACCTACACCTACTACGACGACGTGACGGTCTCCTGACACACCACCACGTCAGCCGGTGGGGCCACGCGATGCGCGGCCCCACCGGCACGTCCCGTCCGTCCGCGGTTCTCCGGGATTCTGTCCTCACAGGACAGGAATCCCTGCACCGTGAATGAATGCTACTGATGCGCAATCATTTTTCTCATAAAAATCACTGTGCCGGCTCGCCTGCCGTTGAATAACAATTTGCTCTCGGGGCTTTCCGAATTTCCCCCCGGGGTCTTACGCTGCGGCGCGTGTCGATATTCCGAAGGCTCCGCGCTTCCGGTCCGCGAGTGCGGACGGAACTCGATGACGTCCAACTCGGCCGCGTGCGGCGACAATTGAATTCCATCGGGCGGCTGGGGCCGGATGACATCCAGGTCGACCAGGTCGAGCGGCTGCTTCAGGAGGCCGGCACCGACTGGGACCGCCGCGGGCACCGCTTCGCCGTTCTCGCCGAGGCCGCCGCGCCGTCGACGTTCGCCCGATCCTGGCGTCTGCGCCGCCCGCGCAGCGCGGATCCGCTGGTCTTCGACGCGTGGGTGGAACTGGTCCGCGGCCGCCAGGGCGGGGGCATGGCGGACGCCCGGGCGGCCGCCGAGTGCTGCTACCGCGCCGCCGACGCCCTTCCCGCCGATCCGGCGCCCTGGGTGGTACTGCTCGGGATCCTGCGCCTGATGCGGGCCGAGTCGCGCGAGCTGTTCGCCGTCTGGGCCGAGGTGACCGCGCGCGACCCCTGGAACCGCGAGGCCTACCTGCAGATGCTGCGCTACCTGTCGCCGGAGGAGTGCGGCTCGCGCAGCAGCCAGCTGGACTTCGTGGAGACGCTCCGCGCCTCGGTGCCGCCGGCCGCGCCGGTCGTGGGCATCGAGCTGACCGCTCTGGTCGACGAGCACACCCGCACGACGGCGAAGGGCGGCGTCGAGGCGCTGATGGCCCGCCGCCAGTGGACGCAGATCCGGGCCGCCGGCGCGCTGGACACCGCGCTGGCCACCTGGCCCCGCCAGGGCCGCCTGCGCCACGCGGCGGCCCTGGCCGACCTCAACCTGCTCGCCTACGCCCTGGTCCAGGCAGGCCGGGTGCGCGAGGCCGGTGACACCTTCCGCATGATCGGTGACACTGTCACCGCCTGGCCGTGGTCGCTCGACGGCGACCCGCTCCAGCAGTTCGTGTACTGGCAGGCCAAGGCTCTGACCTGAGGCGCAGCCGAAGGCCGTCGAATGCACCGTCGTTCGACGGCCGCGCCCGGTCGCGATCCTTCCGGGGGGATCCGGCGATGCGCGCACCCCGACGCCGAGCGCTGATCCGCCGCGAATTGTCGGACACGTTCTGGCGCGGGCCGTCTCGCTTCAATCGGCTCAATCGGCCAGCAGCGCTCGCCCGGCCCGGGTCCCGGTGACAGCGTCGTCGGTGCGCCGGCGCCGTGGGTGGTCGGCGCACTGTCCCGGGAGCAGGAAGGGCCATGACGAGAGAAGGACTGCGTGACCGGGACCGGCGGGCCCGCCGGTCCCTTCGCGTCCGCGAGGTCCGAATCGGCGGCGCCCTGAACCCTTCCGCTGACCCGAGGGCGTGGCTCAACGGTCGACCGGCAGGCCGCGCGGCTGCTTGATCGGCTTCATGATGATCTGCGAGTTGACGGCGGTGGCCCCGGTGAGCGTGGTGAGCCGGTCGGTCCAGAGCTTCTCGTAGGCCGCGAGGTCGGCGACCGCGACGCGCAGCAGGCAGCCGGGGCTGCCCATCAGCCGGTAGGCCTCGATGACGTCCGGGATCTCCAACAGCTCGGCCTCGAAGGCCGCGACCGAGCGGGTGTCGCGTTCCACCGAGACGAGCACCTCGAAGCCGCGGCCGACCGCGTCCGGGTTGACGATCGCGCGGTAGCCCTCGATCACCCCGTCCTGTTCGAGCTGGCGCACACGTCGCATGCACGGGGACGACGTGAGGCCGACCCGCTGGGCGAGTTCCTGGATGGTCAGCCGGCCGTCGATCTGAAGCTCGCGCAAGATTGCTCTGTCGATCTGGTCCATGGCGCGATTATCCACCACGGAAAGGACGGGATCGGGCCTGAATCGGCAAACCGATTGCGGGCGATTCGGCCTAATCTTGCGTTCGCGGCGGCCGTGCGGCCCGCGGCCGGCGCCCCGCACGGCGGTCCGCACCCGACAGCCGCCGTGGCCACCGAACCTCCGACCCCAGGAACGGAACCCCCATGTCCCCTGCCCTCAGCAGCCCCACCGCGCCCGCCGGCACCGGCATCGGCGTCGATGCCGATACCGGGACCGATGTTCGTACCGAACACGACCTGCTCGGCGAGCGGAACGTTCCGGCCTCCGCCTACTACGGGATCCACACGCTGCGGGCGGTGGAGAACTTCCCCGTCACCGGCACTCCCGTCTCCGTCTACCCGTCACTGGTGACCGCGCTGGCCTGCGTCAAGCAGGCCGCCACGCTGGCCAACCGGGACCTGGGCCTGCTGGAGGGTCGCAAGGCCGAGGCGATCGCACAGGCCTGCGAGGAGATCCGCGGCGGGCGGTTCCACGACCAGTTCACCGTCGACGTGATCCAGGGGGGCGCGGGCACCTCGACCAACATGAACGCCAACGAGGTCGTGGCCAACCGGGCGCTGGAGATCCTCGGCCACGCCAAGGGCGAGTACCGGTTCCTGCACCCGCTGGAGGACGTCAACTCCGGCCAGAGCACCAACGACGTCTACCCGACCGCCGTCAAGATCGCCTTGCACTTCGCCGCCCGCGAACTGCTCGACACCATGGCTGAGTTGCGCGATGCCTTCGCCGCCAAGGCGGAGGAGTTCGCGGACGTCCTCAAGATGGGCCGCACCCAGCTCCAGGACGCCGTACCCATGACGCTCGGCCAGGAGTTCGCCGCCTTCGCGGTCATGCTGGAGGAGGACCGCGGCCGACTGGCCGAGGCCTGCGAGCTGATCCGTGAGATCAACCTCGGCGGCACCGCCATCGGCACCGGTCTCAACGCCCACCCCGCCTACGCGGCCACCGCCTGTGCCCACCTCGGCGCCATCACCGGCATCCCCGTGGTCGTCGCCGGAGACCTGGTCGAGGCGACCCAGGACGCCGGCGCGTTCGTCCAGCTGTCCGGCGTGCTCAAGCGGATCGCCGTGAAGCTGTCCAAGACCTGCAACGACCTGCGGCTGCTCTCCTCCGGCCCGCGTACCGGCCTCGGTGAGATCAACCTCCCCGCAGTGCAGGCGGGTTCGAGCATCATGCCGGGGAAGGTCAACCCGGTGATCCCCGAGGTGGTCAACCAGATCGCGTTCGAGGTGATCGGCAACGACCTGACCGTCACCTTCGCCGCCGAGGCCGGCCAGCTCCAGCTCAACGCCTTCGAGCCGGTCATCGCGCACAGCCTGCTGAAGAGCGTCACCCACCTGCGGGCCGGCTGCCGGATCCTCGCCGAGCGCTGCGTGGCCGGCATCACCGCCAACCGCGACCACCTCGCCCACCTGGTCGGGCACTCGATCGGCCTGGTCACCGCCCTCAACCCGCACATCGGCTACGAGAACGCCACCGCCATCGCCCAGGAGGCACTGACCACCGGCGTCTCCGTTCACGACCTGGTACTGCGCCGAGGCCTGCTCACCGAGACTCAGCTCGGCGAGATCCTCCACCCCGACAACCTCGCCCGCCCGCACGCCCGCGCCGCCGCCCGCTGACATTCGGAGGCCTCCGACCGGCAGGGGCCCGGAGGCCGGGGGTGGCCGGGCCGTGGAACACCGGCCGTGTGACCCGTCCGGCGCAGCGTGGCGCGCGGGGCGGGCGGGGTGCTGCGATCTTCGGAGGGACCCGGCCGCGCCCGACGGCCGGGTCCCGTCGTCCCGAGACCGTGGAGGCCCGGATGTGGCAGGCACCCCCCGCCCCCGTCAGCCGTGAGTGGCTGCCGGTGCTGGACATGCCGGCGTCCGGCCCGCAGAACCGCTGGACGGTGCTGCTGCGCGCCCTGCTGCTGATCCCCCAGTTCGTGGTGGTGTGGGTGTTGTCGGTGGTGGCGTTCCTCGTCACCGTCGTCGGGTGGTTCGGCGCGCTGGTGCTCGGTCGGCTGCCCGGCTTCGCGGCGGACTACCTCACCGCGTTCCTCCCGTACGACACCCGCGTCGCCGCGTACCTGATGCTCACCGTGGACCGCTACCCGCCGTTCCGGTTCAGCGCTCCCGACTACCCGGTGCAGATCGGGCTGCGCCCGGGTGAGCTGAACCGGCTCGCCGTCCTGTTCCGCATCATCCTCGTCATCCCGGCCTCGATCGTGCAGGGCCTGGTGAACGCGGGGTGGTGGATGGTGTCGTTCATCAGCTGGCTCGTGGTGCTGGTCCTCGGCCGGATGCCGCAGCCGCTGTACGAGGCGACGACCGCGATCCTGCGCTACCGGATGCGCTACACCGCCTACCTGGTGATGCTCTCCTCCGCCTACCCCAAGCGCCTGTTCGGCGAGGAGCCGGGCAGCGAGCCGGACGGCCCGGTGTCGGCCACCCGCCCGCTCGTCCTGAGCGGCGCCGGGCGCGGCCTGCTCGTCGTCTTCATCCTCCTCGGCCTGGTCTCCTGGGCGACGAGCTCGATCACCGCCTCGGTGAACTCGGGCGACGACAACGACGACGGCACCAACCCGACCCAGCACGTCATCGCACCCCTCGTGCCGGGCCCCGCCGACCGCGCGCCCGGAAGCCGTCCCACTGCATGGTGATCGCCGGATGCCAGGGCGATGGCGGGTCGGTCCCAAGGGCTTCGGCGAACGCCGGCACCGCGCCGGGGGCCAGCGCGGTGAAGCAGGACGCGTCGCCGTCCCCGCCGCTGCGCACCGGGGAGAAACCTCGGCGCCCGCTGTACTGGCCCCGGCTGCCGGGCAGGCCTGCCCGGCCGCCGCTACGGATCCCGCCCCGGCGCCCGGAGCAACGTTCGCCCTGTAGGCCGCTGGAAAGCCCCTCCGAATACCGAGGACGCCCCTCGTCCGGTGCCGGTGCCGGTGGCAACGGTGGATGAGGGGCGTCGGCGTCGTGCGGTGGCGCGGGGTGGATCAGTCGTCGAGGACCATGGCCTCGGCGCAGGCGGCGATGGTGAGGAGCAGCGCGTCGTCCTGGCCGGGGATGATCTTGACCGAGTAGTGCTCGCTCAGCAGCGACCACTCGCGGGAGATGTGCGCGACCTCCTGCTCGCCGTAGGTGATGGCGTACTGGTGGTCGGTGATGTTGCCGGTGACGTGGATCTCCGCGCCGTTCTCGAACGTCACGGTGAACTTGTAGACCAGTGGCGAGAAGAGCGCCTTCTTCACGGTGGCGATGGTCTGCTCGCCGCGCTTGATGTAGCGGATGTCCCGGAGCGTCATGATCTTCTCGGAGATCCGGTACAGCTCGTTGCCCTCAGGGTCCTGCATGGCGATCGCACCGCTGAAGCTGAACATCTTCTCGTCGACCTGGAACACGCGCTCACCGTTGCGCTTGATCCAGAAGTCGTGGGTCGGGGAGAAGAACTTCTCGTCGATGTCGTAGACGACGCCCTCCTGCACGGGCTGGTGGCCGTCCATCAGCTTCTGCCCCAGGTCCATCAGGAAGTTGTCGTGGTGTTCGCCGTGGCCCTGCTGCGGCGTGTCGCTGAACAGCTGCTGTGCGATGCCGAGCAGGCCGCCGAACTCGTTGCTCATGTTCTCTCGTCCCGTGTGAAGTGCGTTGCGGAGGCGATCCTAGGGACGTGATCCGGGTGGCGGACAGCCCCCTCTGGGCTCTGTTGCACAATCTGCACAGAGCGTGCAGAAGGCTGTTGCTTGACGGAGTTGTTGCAGGTCAGCCAAGGTGCACCGCCGGGCGGTGCCCGGCCCGGGGCGTGCTGCCTCCGGGCGGGCGTCGCGAGGGCGTGCGTGCCCGCGCGGGGATGAGGGCCGTCCCCGGCCGGGCGGTGAGTGGACGCCGCATCCGTACCTGACGGCCGGGGCCGGAGCCCCTGGCAGTCCTCGTCGTTGCGCCGTCCGTGTTCACCAGCGCCAGGCGGCCAGGAGGGGGTGGGGGAGGGCCAGGAGCAGCAGGCCGAGGGCTGCCGCGGAGAAGGGGACGATGCGACGGGGGCTGATCGCGGTGAACGCCAGGTGCGTGGGGACGGCGAGCAGGAGCGTCACGGCGGCGGGGAGCAGGCCGGCGGCTCCGAGGCCGAGTGTGATTTCGACGGTGGCGGTCGCGACGGCGGCGGCGTGGCAGGTGGTTCGGAACACGGGGGCGTCGAGGAGGACGGCCAGGCGGGGCAGGCTCGGTACGGGCAGGAAGTCCCGGCTGCCGGCCGAGGCCTGCCAAGCGTTGTAGGCGATGTTGTCCAGGAGGACGCCGCCGCTCATGAAGTGGGGTGAGCGCAGCTTGCGGATGCCCGCGACGAGGTACATCTGGGCGGCGAAGAACGAGGCGAAGGCGCCGACGAGCGCGGTGGGCGGCCGGCCGGAGGCGAGGACGCCGGCGTGACGGATGGCCAGCGCGGCAAGCACTACGAGCAGGCACACTTCGGTGTACCGGGGGGACCGGTCCCGCAGGATGCACGCACCGGCGGCGAAGCAGCCCAGCAGCGCGAGGACCGCCGTCCACCGGGGCGAGGGCAGGACGACGGCCGGGAGCAGGGCCGCGGCCGCCACCGAACCGGCGAGGGCGCGGCGCCGTTGGGCCGTCAGGAGGTCCGGTCCCGTCCAGCCGCGGCCGATGCGGTAGGCGCCGGCGAGCGGGTAGGTGCGGCGGATGGCCCGGACGTCGAGCAGCACCAGTGCGGCCCGCCAGACGAGCGCGAGGCAGCAGGTGGCCGCGACGAAGGCGGCCGAGGCCGGTAGGCCGTACGGGAGGGTCATTCCAGGTCCCGCAGCGCCGCGACGAGGCGGGTATGCCCGGTGCCGGACGCGAGGCGCGCCGCGTACAGTCGGCCGCCGTCCTGCGCCTGCCCGTCGTAGTGGACCCGCCAGTTGCCTTCCGAGCCGATGATCAGACCGTCGAACCGCAGTGGGGGCTCCGTGGCGGCCAGGGCGCGGTGCAACTCCCGGACGAGGAGCAGGTGGCCGTCCGGTGCCAGCCCCAGCTCCTGGTGGCGGACCGGTCGTGGCCGGCCGCCGGGCTCGGCCGGGGTCCACAGGAACCCCTTCGTGGAGCCGGAGTACATGCCCCACGAGAACGGCCGGTGCGGGGAGGTGCGCACGCCCCAGCCGACGAACAGGGCCAGCAGGACCAGCGCGGCGATCGAGACGACGGCGTGGAACACGGTGGGCCGCTCCTTCCGTCCGGCCTAGGACGCGCCCGTCGGCTCGTAGACCGAGACGTGGTAGGCGCAGCCGTCCCTGAACGGCTCACCGGCCCAGCTGCCGTGGCGCTGCCGCAGCCGCAGCCCGGCCAGTCGGGCCATCAGGTCCAGCTCGCCGAACCCGGCGTAGCGGAACCGGACGTGGACGTGGTTCGTCCGGCCCTCGGCGGTGATCAGGTAGTGGGAGTCGTAGCGCTGGGCTGCCGGGGACACCTGCCGGTGGTGCACGACCAGCGAGCCGTCGGCGGCGGGCAGTACCCGGCCGCCGGCCGCCTGCGAGGCGGACAGGGTCTCCGGCAGCAGGGCGTCGAGGACGAACGCCCCGTCGGGGGCGAGCCTGCGGGCAGCCGCCGCAAAGCAGCGCAACTGTGCCTCCTGGGTGGGGATTTCGAAGAAGGTTCCGCCCGCGAGGTAGATCAGCGAGTAGGTGTCGTCGACCGGGACGTCGGTGAAGTCGCCGATCGTCAGCCTGATGCGTTCGCCGCCCGGCCGGGAGCGCAGGACGGCCGCCATCGCGGGCGATCCGTCGACGCCGTGGACCTCCAGTCCGCGCGCGGCCAGCGGCAGCGCGACCCGGCCGGTGCCGGGGCCGAGCTCCAGTACCGGGCCCGGGCCGGCGAGGGTGGCCAGCAGGGCGACGGTGTCCTCGGTGGGGGCCGCGTGGCCGAACCAGTCGTCGTACCGGGCGGCGAAGCGGGTGGCGTACGAGTCGGCCGGGTCCGAAGCGGGTCGCGGTGGCGGCTCGGTGGCGGCGTCGACGGACATGTCGGCAACTCCTCAGTGCTGTGGGGTCAGCCCAGCGGGTGGGGGAGAAGGGTGCGAAACCGGTTCGGTGACCGCTGCGCCCGCTCGTCGGCGGGCAGGCGGCGGGCGCCCGGGGCGACCAGGCGCACGACGGCTTCCGCGCCGCCCAGGGCGGCGCGGCCGGCGGCGGGGGTGGTGTCGACCAGGACCACGTCCTCCTCGGTGAGGTCGGCCAGGATGCCTGCCAGGTGGGCGGGTTGGCCGCCGTGAGGCCGTCGGGCCCGCGGGCCCGGGGTGAGCGGAGTGCTGCCACGGAGCAGGTGGGCGAGGCTGTCCTGGCGGTGGTAGGTGTGCAGGGCGTGCTCCAGCGGTCCGTACGGCGGCTCGCCGTCGGCTGCCCGCAGGCGCTGCCAGGCGTCGAGCGCGGCGGGTGTCCCGAGGCTCCACCGCACCATCAGGGCCTCGTGGCAGGCCGATTCCGCCGCGGCCCGGGGGACGGTCTCGCCGGACGCGTCGGTCGGGCAGGCGGCGCGGGCGCCGAAGGTCTGTCCGGTCCCGTCCGGGGCGTGCAGGCAGGCCAGGACGCAGACGGCCCCGTCACGGCTGGGCAGTGCCACGAAGGTGGCCGTCACCCCGAGCGCCTCCAGCGACTCCTGCAGCTGCGGTGACAGGGCGGGCCCGGCTCCCGGTGGTGGGACGGTGCGGGGGCCGTCGGCGTACCAGGCGTGCCACAGCAGGTGGCGTTCCAGCACTTCGAGGGCGGCGTGCCGGCCCGCTTCGGCGCGGGTGCGGTGGGCGGCCAGGCCGGTGGAGCCCGGGCGCAGCGGTGCGGCGCAGCCGGGCGGCGGACGGTGGGCGAGGTGGACGGCGCACGCGGGGACCATCGTCTCCCGCCCGCCGGTGAGCGACTCGCCGGGCACCCATAGCAGCTCTGCACTTCGTAACGCGGTTGCCGCGTCGCGCAGTTCGGGCCACGAGAGGGGGTCGAGGACGGGGGTGCCGGCTCGGCGCAGGGTGTCGTACGAACCCGTCACACTGCCGTGCCCGCCGGCCTCCGCCCGTCGGCCCGCCAGGACGTTGCCGACGCGCTCCGCCAGCTCCCCGCGGGCGCGTACGGCGACATCGGCGCGGTCCGTTCCGGCGGCCGAGCCGATCAGGACGCGCGCGCCGTGGGCCGCGTCGTTCGGTGCGAACGCCCGGGACCGGGCGGCTGTACGCGCGAAGACCAGCCCGGGGGCGGCGGGGAAGGGCGTGAAGAGCTGCACCGGCCAGGGGCGGCCGGGCTCGTCGTCGGAACGGTTCCGCGTCATCGTGCGGCGTGTTCCAGGACCTCGCGGGCCTGCGCGAGCAGTCCCCTGCCGTGTTCGGTGAGTACGGTGCGCTGGCCGCCCAGGGTGGCGCAGCCGTCGGCGAGTTCGGCGGTGAGCAGGTCGTACCGGGCCTCGGCTGCGGCCCGGGCGCCGCCCCGCAGGTCGTTCGGCGCCGCCAGCAGCCGCTCGTACAGCAGCACGCTCCTGGCCAGGACCACCACCTGCTGGAAGAGCCCGGTGAGCGGGCGCGGATCGGCACGCAGCGGCGTCTTCAGGAGTTCCGTCGGTGTGTCCGTGAAGAAGGGGGCGTTCACCGCGGCGGCGTCGCAGCGGTTGTGCGTCCCCTCGTGGACCAGGGCCTCGACCAGGGGCAGCGGTGCGGGCAGCGGCAGGACGTCGGGGTCCTTCGGGGCGTCGGTGACGACCCGTGCGCTGTTGACGAAGACCACCCCGTGCACGGTGAAGTCGGTGAACCCGTCGATGCCCCACCCGTCCAGCAGCGCCACCTGCCGCACCACGGAGGCGAGTTCGGTACGCATGGCCGGCCACACGCGGGCGAGCAGGCGGTCCGCCTCGTCGAAGACCTCGTGGTGGCGGGCGCTCCAGGGCGTGACCGTGAGTGCGGCGAGGTCCGCGGCGCGCTCCGGGCGCTGGGGGATGCCGGCCCGGGCGCGGTTCAGGCTTTCCAGCAGGTGCTCCTCCGCTGGAGGGAGATCGACCGGCCATCGCCCGGCACCGGTACGCCGGCCGGCTCGTTGCGCGCTGGCTCGGGCACGGTCGCCGACGGTGAGCAAATCGGCGGCCAAACGGTCCAGCCGCTCGGTGGCCGGGGCGCCCTGTCGTGCGAGGCGCTGTGCCCGGTGGGCGGCGGCGTGGTAGCCGGGGTACGCGAGCAGGGCGTCGGCGGGCAGCTCGACCTGGGGGAGCACGCGGGACAACCCGGACCGGACCAGCCGGGCCACGTGGCGTTCGTCGGTTCGAGCGGACTCCGCGTCGGGTCGGACCTGCATGGCGTCACCCCTCTCGTCACTCGGCGAAGCGGTGGTGCGGGGTCGGCCGGCAGCCGGGCCCCGCACCTGGGTCTGAACTACTGATGCCCGGTCCGGTGGTCGGACTCAGCTGGGGACGTCGACCATGAGCGCGAACTCGGGCAGGTCCTCGTCCTCGACGGGTTCCAGGTCCTCGATCTCGACTTCGGTGGTGTCTCGGATGTCTTCCATGACTCCTCCTGGTGACTACGGTCGGGTGACTCCACAGGGGGACGCGGAGCTGTTCACCCGCTAGGTCCAACTGTGTACGAAGCGCTTCGGCCGTGCCACTCGGGGGCCGGGGGGGCGGAGACGCGGGCGAAGGCTGTCCCGTGCACGCTGCGTAAACGTCGTGAGCCTCCGGATCTGGCCTGACGCTCGGTGAGGAGGCTGGGGCGGTCGGCTCATGACGCGCTGGAGCGCTGCCGGGACCGCTGCCGGAAGAGGGGCCGGGTGATCGATCTCGACAGCCAGACGTTCTTCGACAGCGTCCGGCGGGACCTGATCGTCAAGGCGGTCGAGGCTCAAACCGACGCCGTTCGGGTGGTTCTGCATGTCGGGCGGTGGCTCAAGGCGCCGCTGCAACTGCCCGACGGCACCTGCAGGAGCGGGATCGGGGGACTCCTCAAGGGTCCGCCGGCTCGCCGGTGTCGGCAAACATGTCCATGCACTACGTGTTCGATACCTGGTTGGACCGGGGGTTTTTACTACCGGGTTCGAGCGCTAGGGGCGCATCACGTCCCGTCAGCGCCCGGACTGAGGACAGGGAGGCCCGGAATTTCATGGGGTTCCTGCCCTCGATCGGCAAGCGCGTCCAGAAGGAGACCGGCGAGACGGTTCGCAGTCGGAGGCTGCACCGCCGGATCGGCCTCCTGCCCGACTCGCGCCGGTCGGTGCGAAGGCGGCGGGTGGGCCGTGCAGGGTGCACAGCGGGTACAGGGCGCAGGCGCCGGAAGTACGTAGAGTGCGGCGGGGGGGGGAGGGAGTCCAGGTCAGGCGTCACAACCGACTTTTGGACTCCCTCGCTTCATCTCATGCGTGCCAGCAAGCCCTTGGCATCAATCATCCAGTCGGACCGGGAGTTCACACGTGAGGCCTCAGGCCACCGACATGCGCCGGAGCGCCGAACCACGCCGGACGGCCGACCATGGCAGAACCGGCCACCGTGTCCCGACCGCGCAGGCTACCGTGCACGCAGCCACCGCGCCCCTCCCCGACCCGCACGGCCACACCGCCCTGCGCGCCGCGCTCGCCGCCGCCGAGGACGCCATCATCTACGACCTGGACGGCATCGGCCGCCAGTACGCCGCCCTGTGTGCCGAACTGCCCGGTGTCGCCGTCCGGTTCGCGATGAAGGCCTGCCCGGTCGACGGGGTGCTCGACCACGTCGCCCGGCTCGGCGCGGGCTTCGACGCGGCCTCCCCGCAGGAGATCGCCCAGGCGCTGCGCACCGGGGTCGCCCCCGAACTGATCCACTACGGCAACACCGTCAAGTCCGA
>NZ_JBHTTU010000068.1:0-16977 GCF_042794375.1 Kitasatospora sp. NPDC056531
ATCAAGAAGGTCCGCAGGGGCCGCTACACGGCAGCCGCCACACCAGCGGCCCCCACCTTGCACCCCGGCCGAAATCCTTAACTACCCGGCCTTGGTGGAACTTCACCCACAACGCCCATCGGCCCCTCGAGCAGCCCCACCCCACCCCACCCCCGACCCCACCCACCACCACACTCAGTTACCAAACCCCAGCCCACACCCACGCCGACCCACGCCCCCGACAGACACAACCAAAGGTCCAGACAACCCGACGTGCGGGGCCATTCCACGCTCCACAACGCCAACAGGTCACATCCAGGCGCTCGTGCGGGTGAACGGCGTCCGCCACGCGCCCGGGCCCGCCAGCGCCACCGGTGGAAGAGCGATGGGATGGGCAGCGCTCCAACCACTCCGGCAGGGAGCATCACTCGCAGAAGGGAGACCCCCGTGATCACGCGCATCATGGGCGAGGGTCAAGTGAAGCTGGCCGACTCGCACTTCACCGAGCTGAACAAGCTCGACGACGAGCTGCTGGAAGAGATGGAGGCCGGCGACGAAGAAGGCTTCCGGAGAACCCTGGGAGCCCTCCTGGACGCCGTACGCCGCCTGGGCACTCCCCTGCCCGACGACGCCCTGGAACCCTCCGAGCTGATCCTGCCCGCGCCCGACGCGACCATGGACGAGGTCCGCGAGATGCTCAGCGACGACGGCCTCATCCCTGGCTGACCCCCCGGCTCCCCGGTCCACCGTGGGAACCGGGGAGCCTCACACCCGCCACGATCAGAATGGCGGGTTCTCCGGGTGCCAGCCGCCGCCCCAGGACCGGCCAGTGACGTACGGGCTGCGGTCCTCGTCGCCGGGCCGGGCAAGGCCGGTGGTGTCGTGACCCCAGGCGTTCAGGGCATCGAGAGCCTGCCGGCGTCGCCACCGAATGTCGCAGGTGAGCAGAACGCGGCGGGCACGCTCGGCCAGGCCGTCACGGTGCCCGGCGAGACCGGGGTGCTCGGCGAACACCAGGGCGGCAGACAGCGCGGTGTCGGCGACGGCCGTGTCGGGGTCGTCGAGGAACGGCGCGACGGCCAGGTACAGCGCCGGCCTCAGGGCACGCGCCGCGACCATCACCGGGGTGTACCCGTCCACGAAAACGTCGTCGAAGCGGTGCTGGAGAGCCTCCGGACATGCATCGTCGAAGTCGAAGGCGACATCGGCCAGCCACTCCAGCAACAGCACGCACACCCCGTCCGCCGCCCCCGGGTATTGGTCCGCACGGCGTGCCAGGACAGCCGCGACACACAACGCCGCTGGCACGGTCGCCTCGTAGATGGAGTTCTGGTGCCGCAGCCCGAGGTCACCGAGAACCTGCCCGGTCTCCTCCGCCGTCAGATCCGGACCACGCAACCGGACCAGCACCCCAGGTACCTCCTCACCCGTCCCGAACCCGGTGTCCAGAGACAACCAGTCGGTCTCCCGCACCACCACCCACGGATCGGGCAGAACATCAGGCACCGGCAGACCGGCAAACGCATCAGAGGTCGTCACCCATCGAACCCTACGACCCCCCACCGACGCGGCCCCGGTAGGTTCTCCGCATGACAGCTACCAATGATCGACGGTTCCCCACGGCACTGGCCGCCGCGCTGGCGGTGCCGTTCGACTACGACGGCGGCGAGGGCATCGACTTCGAGCCCTTCGACGCATTCCTCTGCGCCGAGGACACCACCGACTGGCTCCGCCTCTGGACCGGCAACGACGAGGCGACCGGCAACGACTTCCGGGTGTTCGGGCAGAACGGCGCCGGCGGGTACGCGGCGTTCTGGCTGGTCCGCCCCGACCACCCGCTGGCCGACCAGCCGGTCGTCTTCATGGGATCCGAGGGCGAAACCGGCGTCGTCGCCGCCGACCTGGCCGACTTCCTGTGGGTCCTCGCCGCCGGTTTCGGCCCCTTCGAGGCATCCACCGACTACCACTTCGACTGGACCCCACACCCCAGCGCGGAGCGGACCGCCGTCGCGGAACGCTTCGCCCCGGACCGGCGCCGCCCGGCCGCAGCCATCACCGAACACGCGGGCCAGCAGTTCCCCGACTTCGACGACATCATCTTCGAACTCTGCCGCTGAACCAGCAGGTCATTTCCGGTCCTTCGCCGGGAACAGCTTCGCGTGCAGCACCCGCTCCTCCCACCACGGATCGTCCGAAGCAGAGACCAACGCGGCCACCAGCTCCCGCTTCGTCGGCGCGGGCAGCACCAACGGGCCCAGCCCCTCCACCTCCCGGTCGCTCACACACTGCGGGCACTCCAACCGGTCCGGGCCCGCCTTCTCATCGAGCTCCAGCGGCGAGCCCGCCTCCCCGCCGATAGAGCCCCGGCACGTCCAGCACGGGCGCAGCGCGGCGTTGGTCTCCCGGGCCTTCTCCAGGCGCCCCCGGGCCTTGGCGGCGGCCTTCTCCTGGCGTTCCTCGTGCTTGTGGTGGCGGGGGTAGCAGCGGCCGCCGGGACGTCGGGTCCACCGGCCGTGGAGCCCGTACTCCCAGGTGCTCTCCTGCTCGGGGACCTGGCCGCAGTCGACGCAGGCCAGGGAGTCCAGGTACTGGTTGCCGCCGAGCGGATGTCAACGGCGTCCCGCGGGCGAAGAGGCGAAGAACCGTGTGGCCCGTTCATACGGCGAGCCGGCCGGCAGCGCGGCCGGAACGAGGCCGAGGCGGACCAGAGCGGCCCCGGGGAGGCCGCGCGCAGCGGGCGGCGCCGGTCACCAGGGCCACAGCACAGCACCGGGCGCGGGGCCCAGCCCGGCCGCCCGCCGCCCGACGGCAGGCGCAGGGACGACGGCGCGGCCCGGCCCGAGCACGCGCGGCCCCGGCCCGGCACGCCGGCACAGCAAGCCCAGAGCCAGGCGCAGCAGGGCGGCCCGAACGGCGGCCGCAACGACGCCGAGGCGGACGACGACCGCAACGACCGCCCTACAGGCCCCACAGGCCCACAGAACACCCCGCCACCAGGGACAACAGCACCCCCATGACACAACCCCGGCAGGCTCACAGCCCCCGCCCAGGCACCGCCCCGGGTCGCCGGCGAGCGGGGCGTTGGGCCGAGTGCCCGCCTGGGCGCGACACGCGCGGGCACCTCGGGTGAGGTGGGCGGTGGGCGGCCGCCACGGCTCTCGGCCGCGTGGGCACGCCCGCTCGCCCACCTGACCCTGATGAGGAGTGATCCATGCGCCGCGTCCTCCAACGCGCTGCCGCCACGGCCGGCCTGCTGCCGGTCGTGCTCGGCCTGGCCGCCGTCCCCGCGACCGCCGCCCCCGCCGCCGCCGTCCCAACCGCTGTCCCGACCGCCGTCACCGCGGTCCTTCCGCTGGTGCATTTCAAGCACGTCCGGCTCCCGCTGTCCGGCACGATCGCCGGCACCACCGAGAACATCGCCGTGACCGGCACCCTGGACGTGCGGGTGCGCACGCTGGCCGGCGGTAACGACATCGACGTCCAGGTCGTCAGCCGCCTGATCGACACCACCGGCCGCGGCCTCACCAGTGGCCGCACCTACCGCTTCGTCGGCACCGACACGGAACGCACCGAATTCCCGCCGCAGCCGGTCCGGCTGACCTTCGAGCCCACCTTCCTCGAATTCCCGCCAACCCCGATCATTCCGCCGGTCCCGATCGCCCCACCGCAACCGATCAAGTTCCTCACCCTGAGCGTCTCCCTCGCCGGTGACGGCAGCATCGGCGCCGTCGCGGCCACCGTCAACGGCGGCGGCGGGGGCGGCAGCACCTGACCCTTCCCCCGGCTGCACCACTGCGCCACACGCCCCGGGGCCCACGACCCGGGTCGCACCGGCCGACCCCCCGCTCCTGCCGCCGACGGACGCGCCCGCACCGCCCGGCCCGCCACCCTTGGAGGCAAGACCCGCCACCCCCACCTCAGCCGCCGCCACGCCCCCACCACGCCCTCGGTACCACCTGCGGTGGTACCTACGTTCAAGCCCAGCACAGCCGGTCGGCAGCCCGGACGGCAGCGAGCAGGCCCGGCGCAGCGGTCGGGCAGGGCGCAGCACTCACCCGGGGGCGGAGGTCCGGGCTGTAGAGACAGGCTTGCGTGCATTCGTTGTATTCGATTGGCGTGCCGTTCGGCGCTTATGTGCCTGGACTGTTTTTGGCTGGCTTTCGCATATGAGGCTTGGCGGTCCCTCTGATGTGTCGTTGGCGAGTGGCGAATTTTCGCTCTAAATAATTCTTCGATGCACCGTTGATTTTTCTGTTCTGGGTGGAATTTCGCTTCATCGGCATGTGCTTGGCGGGGCGCGGTGGTGTGGTGGCCAGGTCTCCCGGCCGGGGCCGGGTAGCGGGGCTCTGGCAGGATCGGGCGGGCGGTGCGCGCTGCATCCCATTGCCTGTGGCGCGCACCGCCTAAACGGCTGGGCCGGGGTGGCGCCCCGGCTTCCATTGCGTGGGGCCTGATCAGCGGTCGGGGTGCTTCTCGGCGTGGTGCAGGCGGATGTGCCAGTAGGGGTCGTCGAGCTTGCCAGCGGCGGTCGCGGTTGGTGGGCTTGGGCAGGATGATCGGCGGGCGGCCGTTGAGGCGGCGGTTGTGGTCGCAGTTGGGGCATGGGAAACCACATGATGCTGACCAGCGGAAACGTCACCAGCATGACGCCGAAAACTGCACCACGATGACGCCGGACCGACCGCTACCGCCTCTGACCAGGTATCAGCCCACGAGACAACGCGACAAACTGCTGCGGCTCACCACGACAACAAAGTGCAACTTCACAGAGAGGCCAAAACACGCCCCCAGCATCCAACAGGTCACGCCCCACGGTCCTTCGCCGGGTAGAGCTTCGCGTGGAGCACGCGCTCCTCCCACCACGGATCGTCCGGAGCGGAGACCAACGCGGCCACCAGCTCCCGCTTGGTCGGGGCGGGCAGCACCAGCGGGCCCCGCCCCTCCACCTCCCGGTCACCCGCGCACTGCGGGCACTCCAACCGGTCCGCGCCGGCCTTCTCGGTCAGTTCCAGCGGGGAGCCCACCTTCCCCCCGATAGAGCCCCGGCACGTCCAGCACGCGCGCAGCGCGGCATTGGCCTCCCGGGCCTTCTCCAGGCGCCCACGGGGGTGGTCGTCAGATGCTGCCTGACGGGGTGAGTCGGAGGTGCGGTTACCTCGAGCGGGTCGGCCTGGCGTCGTTGCGCACTGTCGCCAGGCCGAGGCCGTCCAGCTCGGCGATGGTGTGTGCGTGCGCGAGGGGGTGCAGTGGGACGACGGCGACCTCGGGGTAGGACAGGTGGCGCAGGGCCTCTTCCTGTAGCAGGGCCCGCAGCAGGTGGTTCGCGATCGGGCCGGGCGGGTCCTCGTCCACGGCGACGTGCAGCAGGAGTTGGGATTCGGGGGAGTCGGGCCAGCGGGCCAGGGACAGCCAGGCGGCGCGGACCGCCGGGAACCCGGGCACCCGGCGGGTCAGCGCTTCGTGCAGGGCCCGGGCGTCCGGGCCGGTGGCCGGGCCGAGCCGCAGCCGGTCGTCGGGGAAGCTGTCCGCCCAGCGCTCCAGCAGCAGCCGGGGCAGGCGGGCCTGACCGTGCCGGGAGCGGAGCACCAGCTCCACGGCGCCGGTCCCCGCCAGCATCGCCATCAGCCCGGCCGCGTCGCAGTACGAGGTGCCGACGGCCGACGGCACGTCCCGGCCCAGCCCGGCGTCGGCGAACCCGAGCAGGATGGGCTCACCCGCCGGGTTGCGGCCAGTGATCACCTGGCCGGGTGCGGCGATCGGGACGTACATCCCGCCGTCGAACAGCGCGATGAACACGTCCATGGCGCCGGAATCCCCCTCAGCGGACTGGTCGAGGAGCTGGGCAAGGTGCGGGTTCGACGGTGCGATCACGGACGGGAGTCTAGGAGCCGCCCGGCACCGGCCCGGCGCTGGGTTCGCAGTGCCGGGCCGGATCCGGTGTCAGGGCGGCGGCAGGCACCCGGACCGCGCGGCCCGGGACGGCGGCACTGTGGGCTCTGGTGAAAGTGTCAGTACCGTTTCCGGTGAGCGGTGTCAGTGGCGTCGTGCTCCTGGTCGCCGTCGCACCGGTCGTCCTGTTCGCTGCGGGTGCCGAACGGTCTGTGCTCGCCGAGCCGCTGTGGCTCGGGATGGCGCGGCCTGCCTGGGACACGAAGGGGCAGACCTGGGCGGACAAGATCCACAAGACGATCGCGATCGAGGTCGAGCAGCCGGCGCAGATCCCGAAGTGACTGAGCCGCGGAACGGGTCTGGCCCCACCTGGGTGGGAGCCAGACCCGTTTGCGTTGCGTCTGCGCGGTGCCGGGCCTGACCCGCAACCAGCAGCTCAAGTCCCCCGCAATGGCGTCGTACTGACAGCGGGACCGGCTTTCTTGTCCGTTCCTATCGGCCCCCTACCCGTCGTAGTAGGAGATCGAGCCATCCCCTTGGATCCCATGCAGCGCCGGATCGTTCCTGTAGATGGGACGGGAGTGTCGGCGGGACTGATCATTCTCGGAGTCGGTCCACCGACCGACCCCTGACCAGCCGAACGAACCGGCCAGACCCACTCTCCCACGGCCCTCAACGGCCCGTCAGCGGATTCGCCGGCGCCGCGGCCGGCACCTGGCCGATGATGTGATCCATCCGGCAGGCGGGGTGAACGACCCGGACCGGGGGAAGGGGCCGCGCATGGAGATGATCAGCAGCACCGGCCTGGGCGGCCAGCCCTGGCCCGAGCTGATGCCTGACCGCCGCCCGGTCCTGGTCGTCCCCGCAGCCCCCGGCCGCCTGCTGGTCCTCGAAGACGGCTGGGCCGACCGCCACACCGCCCCCGCGCTGGCCGCCGGACCTCAGCCCACCTGGTCCGCCGTCCTGGCCGGCGCCCGGCTGACGATCCACCGCCCCGGCGGCCTGACCTGGTTCGACGGCGAGATCGCCGCCACCCGCGAGTGGCGCCGTCAGGTCCGCGAGCACAGCACCCTGCTGCTGATCACCGGACCATTCACCAACGTCTTCGACTTCCAGCCCACCGCCGCGGCCGGCCAGCTCTTCCTCCTCACGACACCGATCCGGCTCGCCAGCAACATCTGAGCTGAGGCCTGTTCGATTCCTGGCCCGGACGAACGCTTCGCACACCCTCAGAAACAGGTACTCATCGCGGCCTCGGCGCGATGCTTCACCGGATTCCAGGCAGGCCATGCGCTACGACCCACCCGTGGGGACACCCGGCCAGCCGGAGCAGACCGGCCGACGGCCAGGAGTGAACGCCTGCGCCGAACCCGGTGAAAACCACACGCCGAACACGAGCGGGCCGCACGAGGTGCGCCTGCCTGCGACCTGGCTACCGGCTGCCGGGCACCGGACGAAGCGCGTCGCGCAGCAGCTGGATCACGTCCTCGGTGAGGACGGTGCGGCGTTCCTCCGCCAGGGTGAGCAGTTCGGCGGCCTGTACGGGGTCGGCGTCGAGGGTCGGGACCGGGCGAGTGAGCCAGGGGTGCGGGGTGAGTTCGCGGATCCGTGTGGTGGCGTCGGTCCTGCCCTGGGCGGCGAGCCGGGGGTGGGTGTCGCCGCTCGCGAGGACGGCGGCGCGCAGTGCGGTGAGGCGGTCGCGCCGGCTCAGCAGCCGGTAGCCCGCGCGCCGCACGGCCGGCCGCTGCGGGTCGGTGAGCATGTCCCACAGCAGGTCGGCGGGCAGCCGGGTGGCGCTGGGGACGAGGGCCGCGGCTGCCTCCTTGACCACCGCGGCGGAGTCGTCCCGCAGCAGCACCGTGACCCGGGGCACGGGCACCACGTCGAGGCTCCGCAGGGCCCGCAGGGCGTGGACGCGGACCTGGGGCGCCGGGTTGTCCAGGAGCGCGGAGAGCAGGGGGACGTCGGCCCGGCCACCGGTCTCGGCGAGCCCCGCGACCGCCCCGACCTGCGGCTCGTCGGCCCGGACGGCCGCCTGGTAGTGCGTCAGCGGGTCCGTGCCGGTGCGGCGCGCCGCCTCCCGTGCCAAGGCCCGGACCTGCGCGGACGGGTCGTCGAGGTACGCCACCACGCTCTGCGGGGAGCCGGTGCGCATCAGCCCCGTGAGAGCGGTGACGCGCACCTCGGCGTGACGGCTGCGGGCCAGCCGGCGCAGCAGCTCGGCCTGGTCGGTCCACACCGCCTGACGGGCGGCGGCCTCCGCGGCCCGGGCCCTGACCCGGCGGTCGGAGTCGCGCTCGGCGAGGGCCGCGAGGTCACGGAGCCCGAGGCGGTGGGCGACGGCGTCCAGGGCGAAGCGGCGCACCGGCGCCTCGGGGGCCGCGAGGAGCGTTCCGGCCAGGGCCCTGGTCGACCCGGTCAGCAACGACACGAGCAACTGGCCGTGGGCGAATGCGCCGCGTCGGCGCCGGTTGATCAGCAGGGCCGTGCGCACGGTCGCCGGGGTGGCCAGCAGCGGGTCGCCATGGAGCAGCACGGCCAGGCCCGCGCTCGCCGCGTCCCGAACCTGGCGGACCCAGTCGCTGGTGCGCAGCACGAGGAACGGCATCGTCCCGGGGTGCGGCTGGTCCAGCATCCGGCGCACCGCGCGCTCGCGGATGCGGCCGTCGGCGTGCGAGGCGGCGAGGGCGAGCGCGACCGGGTCGGCTTCGGCGGGCCGCGGGGTGGGACGCGTCGGGTGCCACCACTCCCGCCGTATGAAAGCGTCCAGGCGCAGCAGCAGTGCCGGGCGCTCCGTCAGCGTGCGCAGCGCCTCGAACGAGTCTTCAGCGCTTCCGGTCGAGCCGACCTCCAGCAGCGCGGCGGTCAACTCCTCCAGCACACTTCCGTCCGCGGCCCGCTCACCGGCGACCAGCAGCCGGACACGCTCCAGGGCGTCCGCGCCCGGGGAAGGCTGCGAGACAGGCTGCTGACGACGGAGGAAGAAGTTCACCGCGCCATCCTGCCGGAACCGACCAACCTGCCGCTTCCCATATACGACGCCCACAAGAGCCCCGCCCAGGGCCGCACCGCCGCCAGCCGGACCCCAGCAGCGCGATAACGATCGGCGTCCGTCCTTCACCGTACTTCGGCGTGACGCTTCACCACGACATCAGCGCGGCCCTTCACCACTGCCCACTCACAACACACCCCTGACCAGGAAGAACCACCACCCAACCCCGAGTGAACAGCAACGCCGAACCCACTGAAAACATCACGCCGATCATCACCTCACGGACGCCCCGTGCGACGGTCCCTGACAAGCCCTCAACCTCAGATTCCGGACCGGAATTCGAAGCGTATCCGGCGGCATTTCCCCGGCTTCCGTACAGCTCTATCCTACCGGTCCCCGAACGGGCACGGGATGCGAACAGTCAACCTCGCGGCGGCCATCCATCCTGGCTCTATCCGGCCGCATTCACGGTGAGAATTCCCTTCTGCTCCCTTTCAGGCGGCAATCCGAAAGCCTTGCGAGGCGCAGCGGCCATGAATCGAATTCAGGCACGCCGAAAAGGGGCCTACGGCCCTCCACGCCTACACGGCGACCGCCATTCCAGACCGCCCAAGAAATCCCGTCCAGCGTCACCCGGGCAATTCCCGGGACGGCGACACCAAACCGAACACCGGGCCAGGACGACGGGGAGCGCGGCCCGCGACGGCCGGGCAACCCAGGAGCCGGGACGGCCAGGACGGCGGCCAGGACGGGCGCAGCGGGACGGCCTGGCGGCCGCCCAGGACGGCAGCCAGGGCCCAACAACGGACCGGCAGGGCGCGGCACCGGGCGCCAGGGCGGGGACAGCGCGGGCGGGCAGCGGGGAGGATCCGAGGCCGGCGGACCGGCGCAGCCCGCCGCAACACGAAGTCCAACACACCCGCCCGCCCCCGCCCCCGGCCACATAACACCAGGTCAGACCCGCAACACGGCCCCGTGTTCCACCCCACCGCAACACCGCGTTGCACCCCCGCGTTGCAGTCGGCACCCACCACCAAGCCACCGACCACCCGGCCGCCGAACACCACCACCAGGAGAAGGCCGGCCCCGACAGCGGCCGCCGTCCCGGCCACCCCGGACGGCGGACCCGGGACGGCGTCGGCGACCCCGGACGGCGGCCAGGACAACCGCCTCCTGGCGATCGCCGGCACCGGCAGCAGCCACCACCCGAGCAGCAGCCGCGGCCCCACCCCGGCACCCTGTCGCACCCACCTGTCGCGCCCCCACCACACACAGGGGATCAGGGATATCCGCCCACGTCACACGGCGCGACAGCACCCCACGCGACAGGCAACGCGACAGCAGGACGCGACAGCCCCCACCCACCACCAGGACGACCACCGGGACGGTCTCCCGGACACCACCAGAACAGCCCCCGGGGCGGCCTGACGGCCACCCAGCCACCCAGCCGGACGGCGGTGCCCAGCAGGCCCGGGACGGCCGCGCAGCACCGACCAGAGCGGCGCAGCGGCGCAGAGGGCCCCGGACGGCGACCCCCGGCCCACACGGCCCCGGACAGCGGCGCAGCAGGCGGGCAGGCGGCCCAGCGAGGCGGGCACAGGCACGGCCCAACCACCAGGGACGGCGGGCCCGAGACGGCGGCACCCAGGCCTGGACGGCGGCGACCGAGCAGGGCACAGCAGGCCCGGACGGCGCGGAGGCCCGGCGGCTCCACCCCGGACAAAACCGAACACCGACCCCCGCCACCACCCCCACCCCGCAATTTCCAACCCCAATTCAGACCACCACCGGCAACCAATCCGCCAAAACAACCGAACGGAACACCCGGCGGAATTCACCCCTCGAATACACCCCAACAACACCCCACCGGCCCCCAAGCAGGCCGACCCGGCCTTCGACCCCACCCACCACCACACACAGTCACCAAACCCCGCCCTGAACACCCACCCCGCCACCACCCCGACAGGCACAACCAAAGGTCCAGACAACCCGGCATGAGCGGCCATTCCACGCCCACCAACACCAACAGGTCACACCCAGCGGCCCCTCGCCGGGTAGAGCTTGGCGTGCAGCACCCGCTCCTCCCACCACGGATCCTCCGGAGCGGAGACCAGCGCGGCCACCAGCTCGCGCTTGGTGGGGACCGGCAGCATCAGCGGGCCCAAGTCCTTTGCGGCGCGGGCCTATACGCACTCGGGGCACTCCAACCAGTCCAGGCCGGCCGCCGAGTGGGTCAGGCGAGGGTTTTGTAGAAGAAGGTGGAGGAGGCGAGGGTGCCGTCGGGGTCCGCGGCGTAGCCGGGGACGAGCCCGTACGGAGTCCAGCCGGCCGAGTGGTAGAGCCGTTCGGCGGGGCTGTCGGTGCGTGTGTCAAGCAGCAGCAGGGTGGCGGAGGCTGCAGCGGCGGCACGCTCGGCGGTGTCGAGGAGGCGGCGGGCGAGGCCCTGGCCGCGGGCGTCGCGGTGGACCATCAGTTTGACGACCTCGGCGCGGTGACGGCCATTGTCCTTGTCGCCGAGGACCAGGCTGACGGTGCCGACGATCCGGCCGCCGGCGTCGCGGGCGATCCAGCCCAGGCGGTGTCCGACGGCCAGCGCGTCCTCGTACTGGAGCCACCACCGGGCGGCCTCAGTGCGGTCGAGGCCGTCGAGGAAGCCGATCGACGCGCCGTCGGCGACTGCGTCGAGCAGCAGGTCGGCCAGCCCGTCCTGGTCGGCCGTCAGGTCGGCGGCAGCAAGGCGGACGATCTCGGTCATGGCGGGTACCCCCTGGGGCGCGGCGGTCAAGGCGGTCACAGCAGTCGAGGCAGTCGAGGCGGTCACGGCCGTCACGGCAGGACGATGGCGAGGGCGTAGCGGACCGGCCGCGGGCCCGGGCAGTGGAAGCGGGACCGGCCCCAGAGCCGGAAACGCAGGCAGTCGCCGGTGGCCAGCTGGTGGGTCTCGTCGCGGACGGTGAGTTCCAGGGTGCCGTCCAGGACCCACAGGTGCTGTTCGATACCGGGGACGGGCGGGGCGTCATAGTCGATGGCGGCGCCGGGGCGCAGGGTGCCCTCGATCAGTTCGCCGCGCAGGCCCGCGTGCGGCGGGGAGACGGAGCGGCGGACGAAGCCGGATGCGGGGTCTCGCCAGACCGGCTGGTCCGGGGCGCGGAGCAGCTGGGGCGGTTCGGCCTCGACCTCGGCGAGCAGGCGGGACATGGTGCGGCCGTACGCGGAGCAGAGCCGGCCGAGCTGAGCGGCGGTAGGGCTGATCTCGGCACGTTCCAGGCGCGAGAGCGTGGAGCGGCTGACGCCACTGCGAACGGCAAGGTCGTCCAGCGACCAACCGTGCTCAGCGCGGAGCGCGGCCAGGCGGGCAGCAAGTCGCAGGTCCTCCGGGGACAGTTCCGAATCTCTCACATCCAGGAGAATATCCCAGATTCGGGATACGACTGCCGGCGGGGTCCCAACGGCCCGGCCGCCCTCGCGGACCGCGAAGCCGCGGCCCCACTCCAGCGGAACGAGCTGGCGGAGCTCACCGTCATCTCGACAGTCCCACCCAACAACGCCACCGCGATGCCCGGACCCACCCAGCACGCCGCCACGGCACTACACGCCGAACACCCAACCAGCACCCAGGCACACACAGGGCTCTCAACAGAACCGCGGAAAACCCCACTGCTTCGCGTGCAGCACCCGCACCTCCCACCACGGATCGTCCGGGGCGGACACCAGCGCGGCCACCAGCTCCCGCTTGGTCGGGGCGGGCAGCACCAACGGGCCCAGCCCCTCCACCTCCCGGTCACCCGCGCACTGCGGGCACTCCAACCGGTCCGGGCCCGCCTTCTCGGTCAGTTCCAGCGGGGAGCCCGTCCTCCCCCCGATCGAGCCCCGGCACGTCCAACACGGACGCAACACGGCGTTCGCCTCCCGGGCGAGAAAGCACTGAAGGCCGCCACCCCGCTGCGGGTGGCGGCCTCCGTGCGTATGGTCAGCTCAGGCGCTGGAGGCGTTGGTCGTCCCACCGCCGCCCGGCCCGGCCTGGCCCATCGGCGCGGGTCTATCGGCGGTGTGCGGCAGGGTGCGCAGCGGTCCCGAGAAGACCGGTCGTCGGCCTGGATGTGAGTTGTACACCGGGGCCGACGACATTGGCCTGTCGCGCGGCTATGAAGGACTTGGGCTGGGTGTGGGCGACGCGTTGCCCGAGCTGCCGCCCGGTAGAAGTCCGGGGATGGCGGAGAGGACTTTCTGAGCGGACTTCACCAGCCCCAGGGTGGACGCCAAGCGAGTGTGTGCGGCCGGGTCGAGGCAGTGGGAGGCCTGTCCGAGAACGGCTTCGATGTTGGCCTCGGCTTCTGTCAGAACTCGGTTGAGGTTCTTGGCGTTGGCCGGGTCGAACTGACCGGCAATCACCTGCTCGGCGACGGCTCTGCTCCCCACCTCTCCAGCCTGAGCCACAACGGGCGCGCAGCGCTTCAGTTCCTGGACGTCATTCTGAGTCGGTAGGCCTACCACCGCCAAGCCGAGGGCGGAAGTAATCAGGGCGGCCACGGACAGGGCGAATGTGGTCAAAGAGCGCCTTCTGCTCTTTACGAACCGTTTCTCATCCATGGCATGAACGTCACGCGCGGCTTCGATTTGCTTACTGTAGGCGGCCACTTCCTTGAGCCGCTTGGCCTGCTCAACGCCCTGGCAGGCGAGGTCTTGACGGACGTTGTCAATCGACTTCGTGAGGCGGTCGAGCCGCTCGGCCTGTTCGTAGTGCCTTTCCCAATCTTGGCGGACGAAGTGTTGCCGGACGTTGTGACTCAACTCCGCGAGGCGGTCGAGCGGGTGCCGCTTGCCCACTGGTCATCCTCCGATGGTTCGCTCATTCAGTCCTCCAGGTAGCCAGCGGCCCCCCGGATCCGCTCGGGGGTTCGGGCCGGGGCCGCCTGGTTCTACGGTGCGGCCGCCATGCACTGGGCGCAGCCGGGGTTACGCCTCGGCGGTGTCGGCTGTCGGAGCGGGGCATCCCGAGGACGTGCCCGGCCGCGTCCAGCCCGGCCGTACCCTCCGTCCGACGTGCGGGCTACATTCGGCGGATGGCCTCCACAGACGACATCCTCGCCCTTGTCCGCAAGGCACTCGACGAGTTCGACGACCGCCCGCTTCGGGTCTCCGTTCGCCGCGCGGTCCGAATAGCCGGGCTCATCGGCGATACCCGGACCGCGGTGCGTCTGGCGCACGAACTGCGGCCGGCCGGGGGCGCGCCCTGAGCCAACGCCGCCACTACCAAGCGGTTCATGCCGGATCCGTCATCCTGGGGCCATGCGGATGGGGAGTCGGAGGCCGCGTTCGACGAGTACGTCCGCGACCGACTGCAGTCGGACGACCCGGCCGGACCGCTTGACCCCGGGAAGTCGCTGTTCCTGGCGCACTCGCTCGACCAGCTGGACTTCTGGAAGGAACGCTCGGCCCATCTCCAGGAGCACCTCGACCTGCAGGAGTTCCAGGGCTCCCTGAAGATGCGGGAGATCGAGGACCGGACCCGCAACCGGACCTTCTCCTACCTGTGCGAGTGGGAACGCCGCTTCGGCTACAGCTCCATCAACGAGTCCATCTTCGGCAACTACAAGGCCGTAACGGACCGACTGCTCAGCACGCACGCGCCAAACCTCGTCCAACGGTTCAACGCGGTCTACCGCCGCCTCAACGAAGCGGCCACCCGGGACGGCGGCGCTCCGGCCGGTGAGGAACTGTCGCAGGCCCTCACCACCTGCCGCCGGATCCTGGAGGCCGTGGTCGACCACGTCTTCACGGCCCGGCCGGAACCCTCCGTGGCGGGATTCAAGCTCGACCAGCCCTCCTACCGCAGCCGGCTGTTCGAGTTCATCAAGGACGTCAGCGAAAGCGAGAACGTCTCCGCCGCCACGATCGCGATGGCGAAGGGCCTCCACGACAGGTTCGCCGCGTTCGACAAGCTCACCAACAAAGGCGTGCACGCCGAGGTCGCGCTGCGCGCCGCGAACATGTGCGTGCTGAACACCTACATCCTCTGCGGCGAGGTCCTGCTCCTCAAACAGCAGAACGACGTCGGTGCCGCCGACGCCGGCCAGCCCGACGAGCACGAGTCCGCGAAAGCCTAGCCAGAGCAAATGCCGAAGAGCGGCCGGCGGCGAGGACCAGGTCGTGGTGCGCCCGGTGGAGCTGGGTTCATCCTCGAACAACGTCCAAGGCGAGGCAGGCGAAGCTGACGCCGGGCCAGCTCGCCGGACACGGCGTGGAGCGGGCGTAGCGGCCCGGCCTGGTCGGCATGGTGTCCGCGGGTCGGCGCTGGGCTGCCGGGACCCGAGAAGGCACAGGGAGGTCGCCACCTACAGGTGGCAGCCTCCCGGGTTTCTCCTGCCGTGCCGTTGGTCCCGTGGCGGTGGATTGCGAGGCTTCGGGTTCATCATCGGCTGGAGGGCTCTGCAGGGCCGTACCGGAGCACCGTGTGGCGGGTGGGGCCGCTCAGGTGGGGTCCTGCGGTGGGAAGTTCCGGTCGAGGATCGCGGTCCAGGTCGGCAGGGCGACGAAGCGGCCGGTTTCGTCGGCCTGGGCCTGGACGAGTTCCAGAAGGGCCGCGACGAACGGTGCTGCGGCGTTGTCGGCCGGGAGGGCGGCTGCGGCGTCATGGAGTCGCTGGTGGGCGGCGGGGAAGGCGTCATTGGCCCTCGCGTCCTGTTCCTTGACCTTCGCGGCGCCGGCCTCCATCAGGATCCGCTCGATCGTGTAGGTGGGGCACTGGTCGGTGTGCCAGGTCTCGGTGACGGTCCTGTCGCGGCCGATCGCGATGGTGCGGATGTCGCCGCTGTCCGGTCCGGCCTGGCAGTCCTCGCAGTCGATACGGCGGTGGGTGCTCGGCTGCTCGGCGGGGGAGTCGGTCACAGGGCATCGGTTCCTTCCTGTGCTGCGGGCCGGGTATGGGGGCCCGGCCCGGAGCGCCATCCAACGCCCGCCGAACAGCAAGGTCAACACCTTTGGCGGGCACAGTCCGTCAGAACCGGCGGCGGTGTACGACAGGCCGGGCAGCAGGGGCCTGCCCGGTGCCGCGCAGTGCGAGGGCCGCGGTGCGGGTGCGCTCGAGCCAGCTCATGACCTGGCGCAGCGTGGCGGGGTCGAGGTGGTGGGTGAGGTCGCGGACGGCCTGGTGGTCGTCGTCGCTCAGTGTGTAGAGGCCGGCGCGGTCGAGGGCGGTGTAGAGGGGCTGGGCGGCGGTGGGCGACATCGGTGGTCCGGTGGGCCTGGTAGGCGGCTTCGGCGTGGCGGTCGGCGATGTCGCGGCGGTGGTGTTCGGCCTGTAGCGCGCGTTGGAGTTCGCTGTCCTGGTCCGGGTCGTAGAGCGGGGCGGCGGTGGCGGCGACGTGGTCGTGGATGCGCTGCCATTCGTCGCGGGCGGTGGCGGCCGGGAGGGCGGCCTTCTCGTCCCCGGTGTCGGCGTAGCGGTCGGCGGTGCGCACGTGGTCCTGGAGGGCGGTGAGGGACTGGGTGATGGCGCGCAGGCTCGTCCCGGCCGCCCGCTGGCGGACCCGGCGGCGGATGTCGCCGAGCAGCCCGTGCTCCTGGTCGTCGAGCCCGGCCTCGTCGGCCTGGTCGTCGTCGTGGTCGTCTGGGTCGGCGGGATGCTGGGCGAGGGCCGTGTGCAGCGTCGACCCGGCCTGCCAGGCCTCGTCGTGCACGACGGGCCGCGGGTGGCCGTCCGGGCCCGCGCCGAGGACGATCCGGCCGTCGATCAGGGCCACCCAGCCGTCCAGGCCGTCGATGTCTTTCTCGGTCCAGCCGCGGGCCAGGCCGGCGCCGTGGTGCAGGGTGCGGATCCCGTCGTGACGCGTCCAGCGCAGCCAGATCGCGCCGCGCACCAGCGGCGAGTCGAGGACCGCCCGGCCCAGGTCCCGCTCGACGGGCGCGGTCCTGACGGGATGCGCGGCCAGCTCCAGCCGCTCGGGCGCGGTGGCGGGGTCCGGGTCGGGGCGGGTGGTGTCGGTCATCGCGCGGTGCCTCCGGGAGTTCGGAACGGGGTGCGGGCGGCCGTGCCCCCCCCCGCGGGCGCGGGAAGGGGGGGGGGGGAAGGGGGGGGGGGGGGGGTGTATCACGTGGCGGTTTTTTCTTTCCTCTTC
>NZ_JBHTTU010000068.1:16987-36557 GCF_042794375.1 Kitasatospora sp. NPDC056531
GCGGTGGCGGGGGCAGGGTTGGGGAGGGTGGTGTCGGCCCTCGCGCGGTGCCTCCGGGAGTTCGAAACGGGGTGCGGGCGCCCGTCCCGGCCGGGGGGGGCCGGGACGGCGGGGTGCGGATGGCGGGTATGGGGCGGGTCAGCCGGTGACGGTCTCGGCGTGCCGGTGGAGCGCGTCCAGGAGCGCGGTCTGGTGGTCGGTCAGCTTGCCGTCGATGCGGGCCCCCGCCTGCTTGCGCAGCCAGGTGCCGGGCCGGAACGTCGGGTCCGCGTCGCCGCCGGTGCGGTTCGCCGGGCCGGTGAGGGTGCCGCCGGCGGCGAGGTAGGCGAGCAGGCGGCGGTAGGAGCGGTTCCAGTCCGGCTCCAGGCGCCACAGCTCGTCCAGCGCGTCCAGCTTGGCGACCTGGTCCTTGGTGAGGTTCTCGGCCTTGCGCTGGCGGCGCATCCACGCGCCCACCGCGTAGTCGTCGAGCTTGGCGGTCGCCGGGATCGCGAGGTGGCCGTGCTGGTGGTGGAACGCGGCGGCGTAGGCGTAGCCGCGTTCCCAGGCGTTGGCGTTCTTCGACCAGATCATGCCGAGCGCCTCCAGCTCGCTGACGCGGGCGGCATCGAGCAGGCCCTGGCCGCCCAGGTGACGCTGGCGGGTGAGCCAGGAGATCAGGTCGGCGTGCTTCGCCTTGTCGGTGGGGTCGAGGTGGCCGTGCTGAAGGTGGAAGACCGCCGCGACCGCGTGCATCCGCTGCCACTCGACCGCGCGCGGGTTGAACGCCCGCAGCTTCACGGTCTGCAGAATCTGCGCCGCGTGGTGCCGGGCGTTGATCTTCAGCCACTCGATCGGCGACTCCACCGCCGCCGGCTGCTGCTCGCCCTCCCCGGCCTCGGCGGCCTCGCCCTCGGCCGGCCTGGCCGCGGTGGTGTGTGCGGTGCCCTGGGACCGCTTGCTGCGCAGCTCGGTGATCCGGCCGACCACCCGGGCGTCGTGCGCCGCCAGGGCGCGCAGGACCCGCCAGATCGTGCGGAACGAGCTGGCCTCGATCTCGGCGTCGGCCTCCGCCTTCACCGCCTCGCCGGCGTCGTGGACCTCGGCCGGGTCGGCGGTGGCGGTGTCGTCGCCCACCTCCGGCGTCGGCAGGTAGACCGGGATGATGACCCAGCTGACCTTGCCCTCGCGGTAGGACTGGCGCAGCGCCCTCCCGACGGCCTGGACGATGTCGATGACCGACGACTTCGGGTCCGCGAAGCAGACCGCGTCCACGGCGGCGACATCGATCCCTTCCGTCAGGAGGCGGCTGTTGCACAGGATGCCGCACTCCTCGCCTTCCTCACCGGGCCGCTCACCGGTGTGGGCCTTGAACTCGGCGAACGCGGCCCGGCGGTCCTTGAGCCGGTCGGTGCCGGCCACCGCCTTCGCCCAGATCCGCTCCGGGCGCTCCGCGTCCTCCAGCAGCTCCGAGGTCTCCAGCAGGGTGTTCGCGAACTCCCGCGCCGCCGACACCCGGGAGTGGAAGGTGATCACGCGACGCAGTTCCAGGTCGTTGACGGCGCGCAGCACCGCGATCTGCAAGGCCAGGCGCAGCAGTTCCTCGTTGGAGCGCTGGGAACGCAGGTCGGCGACGGCCGGGAGACGGAGAAGCTCGCGCAGGTCCTCGTCCGTCACCACTGGCACGAGCACGCGGTAGTCGGCGAGGTAGCCGTGCTCGATCCCCTGGCCGAGGGTCCAGGTGAAACAGGTCTTGCCGTAGATCGTCTCGTCGCTCATGGAGCAGAGCGCGGGCAGCTTCTCCGCGCCCTCGCTGTCGGCGTCGGCAAGGTCGGCCAGGCCGTCCTTCGCCCGCCGGTCGTCGGCGATCCGCGGGGTGGCGGTGAAGTACAGCCGGCGCTTCGCCGGGACCTGGTCGTCGGCGTGGATCGCAGCCCACGCCTTCCCCTCCGAACCGGCCGTGCGGTGCGCCTCGTCGATGACCACCAGGTCCCAGGCCGGGAGGCCGTACAGCTGGTGGGCCTGGACGATCCGCTCCAGGCTGGCGTAGGTGGCGTACACGTTGACCGGCTCGCCCGCCTTCACGGAGGCGACCAGGTCGGCGATCCGCGCGGCCTGCGTGGTCACAGCCGCGTCGATTCGGCCTCCGGCCTCCGCGCTCTCCAGCGCCTCCTCCCGCGAACACGCCGCCACCGCCAGCCCCCGGCGGCCGCCCCGCAGCGACCAGGCCTCGGCGGTCTGCTCCAGCAGCTCGATCGTCGGCACCAGCACCAGCACCCGGCCCTTCGCCGCCAAGCGCCGGGCGCAGCCCGTGGCGATCAGCGTCTTGCCCGAGCCGGTCGCCGCGACGACCGTCGCGCGGCCGCCGTCCTTCACCTCGCGCACCGCAGCCGCGACAGCGTCCTTCTGGAACCAGTGCAGCGGCAACGGGTTGACCGTGCCGCGCGGCTGCGCCGGGAGGGACGGTACGGCCTGGACGCGCAGCCCGGCCGACACGTCCTGCTCGGCGATGGCGGTGGTGGTCACCACGGCGGTGCTTCTCCTTCGGATGCTGGCGGGGCGGGGCGGTCGGTGCTGTGGGAGGGTCGGGGCGGTCGGCCTCTCCCCGGGGCCAGGTCATGGAGGAGGAGAGGCCCGCCCGGCCCCTGCTACTCGGGGATCCAGCCGCGGACCTCGGGATCTTCCGTGTGTCTCCTCTCGCTGGGGAGACGACCTTCTCATTTCTTGGCCGGGGCGCTGCCCGCTAACGGCCTGGACGACGGCGCCACGTGGCCGGATCCTCCTCGCACGCTGAGCCTTGCTCGCCGACTGCGGTGCGAAAGACTGGCGGCATGCCTGCCACCGCCCCTCTCGCTTCCTCGGAAGAGATCCGCACCCACCTCGTCACCCGGCTCAACGATGCCCTCCGCCGGCCGGGGATGTGGGGTGGAGAACTCAGCATCCGGCTGATCCTGGACCACCTTCTGTTCATTGAACGCCGACAGGCGGCGTGGGGCGACGAGCAGCGCGCCCTGGAGCAGCGCAAGGCGTGGACCTCGACGGGTGTGAAAGGGGCGTTCCGGGACTTCCTGCCGGCTGATCACGGTTGCAGCGTGGCCTCCGTCTACGCGGAGTTCGCGCACCGGCAGGGATGGCTCAAGGCCGACCGGGTGCTGGGCGCGGCCGAGTACGCCTCGATGCGCGACATGATCGCCTCGTGGGCCGCCCACGACCGGGTATGGCCCGACGTGACCTCGGCCTTCGGCCCGCCGTCGGTGCTGATCGGCGGCACCAACCCCTCCTACGGGAAGACGCTCGGCTACCTCACCGAGAACGTATCCGCCCCCATGGTGTTCTTCCACCTTTGGAACGGCACCGACCCGGGCACCGAGCCGTCCTGGCCCCCAGCCCATGAACAACCAATGCTCCTGGCCATCCGCCGTGGTGACGGCCCGTTCGCCGCGAGCTTCACGTCCACTCCGGAGGGACGTCGCCGTCGACCGGGACAAGAAGAGATCCCGGAGCGCCCCGGCTCGTAACTCGGTCACGCCGGGCGATCCCGAAATGTTGGTCAGACCCGGCCGACTGACCGCAGTTGGGGAGTCTGCCTGCCGCGTCCGCTGACAAGCGATCGACGACGGCGACGTGTTGGCCGAGCACGTTGACGGCGGCCAATGCGCGCAGGCTGCGACACAATCCGATGGAGCCCCTTACGGGTCGGATTTCGCCATCCCGCTGAGCCGATCCTCGTGATCGCCGTACATTCGCTGACACGAACGGAAGTTGAAGGAGCACTTGTGGACGGACGCACATTCGGCTCGGACAGCAGTGTCGGATCGACGCGGGCCCTCGTGGAGGCGCGGCTGCCGCCCGTACGGGAGCAGCGGCGCCGGCTTGAGGAGCAGCTGGCGGCTCTCATCGTCCAGGAGGACGCGATGGTGGCTGTGCTGGAGGGGTTGGATGTTCTGGCCCAGGCTCCGCTCGGGGAGCGGGACCAGATGCCAAGCACCGCGCGGGTGAGCGTCGCGCACGAGCCGCCTGCCGCCCAGGCGCGGGCGGCGCAGGAGCCCTCTGAGTCGCCCGTTGCCGAGTCCGACTCCGCCGGGGCACCGGCTGCGGGCCGGAGCGCGGGCCCGCGCAAGGCCGTCTCCAAGAAGGCGGCAGCAAAGAAGACGACCACGCGGAAGGCGGCCGCCCCCGCGAAGCGAGCAGCCACAAAGTCCGTCCCGGGGAAGGCGCCGGCGACGGGCACCCGGGAACAGGATGCGACGCCCGCGCCCGCTCCGGCCCCGGCCCCGGCCGCGAGGAAGGCCGCCCGAGGCGCCTCCAAGACCACGGGCACGACGGCCGCCCGGGAAAAGGCGGCACCCGCGAAAGCCACGGAGGGTGCGGACAGCCGGATGACGCCCGCGCGCACGGCGGCGGGCCGTCGGCGCCTGACCGACGCACAGAGTGTGCTGGCCGTCCTCGGACAGGGCAAGGGCCCGCTGCGCGCCAGGGAGGTAACCGTCCTGCTCGGACTCGACGACCAGAACGGAGCACTCGACACGGTGCGCACCATGCTCGAACGCCTCGCCAAGACCGGACGGGCGCAGCGGACGGGCCGCGGCTTGTACGACGCGGTGGCCGACTGACGGCCGTCACCCCTGACGGACCCGACCGATTCGGGCAGTGCTGATGGATGCCTCGGCACCGCCCCGGCCTGTTGAGGGGGTTCGTACGGACGCTGCCGCTGCTACGGCTGGTCGGAGCGCCGCTGCGGTTCGGGCGATTTTGGCCCGGGTCTTGCGCCGGGACCACCCTCAGCCGGACGACTGGTGAAGAGGCAGTGTTCTGACCGTGCACTGTTCCTCAGCGGCCGCAGCCCTGGAATTGCTTGGCGCTGTCAACAGCAGATACGGCATGCTGCGGGTGAAAGGCAGGTGGCCATGACTGACCGCGAGGACGCGCTGAACAGCCTGCGCTGGCTGGCCGTCGAGAGCGCCTCCGGCTATCGCGCCGGATCGGATCGCTTGATCGCAGCCGGCCTCGACGCTCTGCTCAGAGGAGTGGACTCACCGTCGCTGCCGCTGCTGGCTGGTCTCGGGCGCAATGAGGAACCGGATGCCCCTGAGCTGTTCACCAAGGTCCTCGAAGAGCTCGACCTCGTTCCCGACCTGCCTGCCGACCGTGATCAGGCGCTCTGGGCGATGGCCCGCTGGTGGGCCGGCCTGATCGTGGACGGGAAGCTCGATCCTCTGACGGGCGCCGATCTGATCTGGTGGCGTGTCGCGATGGAACTGGGGTATCCCGGGGAGCTCCAGGGGCTCGTCAACGGGGCCGTTAACGGCGACGACTGGAACGAGAACTGGGACATCCCGCTGGAGCAGATCAAGGGCGAGATCGTCGAAGCCGCCCACGCCTTCCTGGCACAAGGTGCGAACGGCATCGCTCACTCCACGTCAGGCTGACAGGCCGCGAGGTAGTCCGCCCAGCTGTCCTGCGCGAACCGGGCCCACCTATCCTATGTGCCGTGCTTGCGACAAATACCGAGGAGATCGCTGACGACGATCGGAGGCAGCTCCGCGACGAACTCGATCACGGCGGTGTTGCGCGCGCTCAGGTTCGGAAGGCCGTGCTGCTTCAAGCGTGTATGGGCCCCGGTGTGGCCCGCGGGGCTGGCCTGGTCAGCGCTGTCGGGGGACTACCAGCGCATCGTGCGGACTCTTGCGGACCGAAACCGGCTCGGTCAGGGTCTGCTGACGTTGTGCTTGCCGGAAACCTCATCCGGCCTGGTCAGGCGGCATGTTGGTACTCGTGGAGGAGGCCGCCGAGTCGATCGGTGCGGCGTATGTCGAGGCGAGCGATTTGCTCCGGGCTATCGATCGGCTCGGGAAGAGCGCGGAGGGGCCGGGCGTTCGCGATGCCCTGGTGTGGCCGGTGCTGGTTGTAGAACTTCTCGAACTCGCGCAACGCGTGCAGGAGGTGGCGCTGGTCCCAGATCAGGGTGCGGTCCAGCAGCTCGCGTCGGCAGGTCTGCACCCATCTCTCCGTGATCGAGTTCATGCGCGGCATACGGACCCCGCTGAGAACGATCTCGATGCCCGCGTTCTGCAGGACGGCGTCGAACAGTTCGGGGAACTTCCCATCCCGGTCCCGGATCAGGTAGCGGGCCCGGCAGCCGGCATCCTCGAGGTCCATGACGAGGTTCTTCGCCGCCTGTGCCACCCAGGACGCGGTCGGATGCGCAGTCGCGCCCAGGATCCGGATCCGGCGGTTCGCGTGCTCGATCACCGCAAGCACATACAGCCGGGCCCCGGACAGGGTGACCGCTTCGAAGAAGTCACACGCGAGGAGTGCGTCCGCTTGGGAGCGCGGGAAGTCGGCCCAGGTGGTGGCGCTGCGGTCGGGTGATGGCGGGATGCCGGCCTCCTTCAAGATCTCCCACACCGTGGACGCGGCCACCTTCACCCCGAGGACGAGCAGTTCGCCGTGCAGGCGCCGGTACCCCCACCCCGGATTCTCCGCGGCCAGGCGCAGAACCAGGGCACGGACGGAGCGCACAGTGCGCGGTCGGCCCCCGCGCTTCGGCCGGGACCGGACAGCGTGACGGCGGGCGACCAGGTCGCGGTGCCAACGCAGCACGGTGTTTGGTTGCACCAGCAGCCGAATCCGACGCAGCACCTGCGTCGACAGGCCCTGAAGCAGTGCGGCCAGGAACGCCCGGTCGCTTGCTTCGAAGCGGACCCGCTGTCCGTTCAGCTGCCGCTGCAGCACGGTGATCTGATGGCGCAGGGCCAGGATCTCCATGTCCTTCTCGCGGTCGCTCATCGGCAGTAGTCGCAGCATCGCGAACGCGTTCGTCACACCCAGGTACGCCAATCGCAGCAGCACGGTCGATCATCATGCCGTGGGACTCGTCGGCGCTGCCAGAGTGCTGACTCGACCGACGAGGTCGGCACCTGTGCACCCCCACACAGTGCCTCTCACCAGGGCGGATGAGGTTCTCGGCAAGGGCAACGTCGCGGCGCACCAGTGCGGGTGGCCCCGAGAAGGCGCAGGAAGGCCGTCACCCACGGGTGACGGCCTTCCTGCGCTGGAATCATGTGGTGGCCGTCAGAACTGCCGCGACGGTTTCCAGTCCACGTAGCCATTGGAGTACTGGGCGATCAGGTAGGCCCTGTATTGGTAGGCGACGAGGAAAATGGCCAAGGCTACGTGGCCAGTGTTCTCCATGTCCCATGTGCCCTGCCATCCTCCGTACTGGTTGATCGTCGTGAGGGCGACCTGGTTGTTGTGGCGCACGGCAACCTGTCCCTGGCCAGTGCTCGAGATCGCCAATTCGGCCGAGTCATCTCCTGTCATTTCCGAAAGGATTTCGTGTCCCCACCAGTCCCCTCGACCAGGGGTCTGGCGAATGACGTTAATCCGATGGTCTGTTCCGGTGTAGACCAAATTGTAGACAGTGTTTATGTATGTGGTGGTCCTCCATCCTCCCCACAGGCTTCTCAGGACAGGAGAGTATTGGGTCGTTACGCCGGGAATCCTGCTGGGAGCATCCCATGACCGTCCGTCGAAGTATGTGCGCCATACTTCGAGGCTGTTGGCGCCTCGGTAGGCCAGGTATGCACCCCCGTTTGGGCCTCCGGTGACAGTCACGGCGAAGTTGTTGGGTGTGACGACTCCGCCGGAGACCTGGCTCCACAGGCCGTAGACATGGGGAGTTTGGTCGTTCGGGCCAGCGGTAACGGATCCGTAGTAGACGTGCCCGTCCGTGCCGGTGTGAAACACGCGGAATATCGCGTTCGACCCGTCCTCGTGTTCCAGCACAACCTGCGGGGAGGCGTAGGTGGTGGCTGCGGGCAGGTCAAATCTCGGACCGTGGTTGACGGACACGGCAACGGTGTTGTCCCAGGTCCGCCAGACTTGGATGAGAACGTTGTTGTTTGGGGATCGTTCCTCCGCCAGGGCGCCGTATGTCTGGATGATGGTGCCGCCCGCAGTTTCCTGCCCCCAGCTGGTTCCCTCTCCTGGCTGCGATGCGTAAGCCTGGGAGTTCACGAGGAAGAGCGTTGAAAGGGCGGTCAATAGCGCGATGGCGGACAGTCGCCACCGCTTCGGTGAGAGTTTCACACTGAATCCTGTCTGTAGGTTTGCGACTGTCACGGCCCGCATGGAAGTCGCACGGAGCACGAGCTGCGCTCCGACGCCATCGTGGGGCCGTCACCCTGCGTCGGAACACGTAGGACTGCGTACAGGGCTGACGCCCCCGTATCCGTTCGGCAGTCGAAGCCGGCGGGTATTGAGCGGAGCCGCCGGCTCAACTGTGCTTCGCTGCGGCATGCTGGCGCATCTGTCATGTGACCGTGGAGCAGGTGGTCCTGCTGGCGGATCCGCCGGACCATCAGATTCTGGCTTCCTGCCGCGCGGCCGGGATCCACACCGTCGTTCTGGAAGGACATCGCGGCGAGGGTGTCGGGCCGGCCTTGGTTACGCATGCGCAGCAGTAGATAGTGCACCTGGTGATTCCGGTCGCCGGGGTGTCCGGATGCGTGCCAGCCGTGTCGTGGACGTGCTGGGTCCATGGGGTCTTGCTGCTGCCTGCACCCACTTTGCCGGGAAGCCGTGTCGGACGGATCCGTCAGTGGCGGCCCGGCCGTCGGTCCTGGGACGGTTGCGCGTTCTCGTCCTGTCGTGGAGTTCTCAGTGGTCACGACGGGCGGAGGCGCGGAGGTGGGCGATGCCTGCGTCGAGGGCGGCTTGCAGGTGGGTGGAGCCGCCCGTGGTCATGAGGATCAGTACGCCGCCCTGGATGCCGGCCAACAGGGATGCGGCCTCTCGCTCGGCGTCCAGGTCGGGGGCGATCTCGCCGCCGCCCTGCATGTGGCGGATTCCCGCGGCGAGTTGGTGCTGCCATCGGCCGAGCAGTTCGCCGGCCACGATCCTGGTGGCGTCGCTGGTCCCGCCCAGCTGGTTGAAGGCAGCATGGAGGGGGCAGTCGCTGCCCTGCGTGCGGTAGCGGGCAAGGACCTTGTCGCGCCACTGGTCCCAGGCGGCCCAGGAGGTGAGGGAGCCGAGCTCCGGCTGCTGGTCGTCGATCACCCGGGCCGCCTCATGGCGGGCCACGGCCAGCAGCAGTTCGTCCTTCCCGCCGGGAAAGTAGTGGAAGAGCTGGCTCTTGCTGGTCGCGGTGCGGGCCATGACGTCCTCCAGCCGCACCGCGAATACCCCCTGTTCGCGGATCTGGTCGGCGGCGCCCTCGACGATGCGCTGCCTGGTCGCGGTGCCCTTGCGGGTCAGCGGCATGGATCCTCCCGGTACGAGCTGTCGGGTCCCATTCAAGCGGATTGGACGCGGCGGGCGGAGCTGACCAGGTGACGGCGGGTCAGGGCAGGAGCAGCAGTTTGCCGGTGGTGCGGCGCGACTCGAGGTCGGCGTGGGCGCGGGCCGCCTCGGCGAGCGGGTAGCGGCCGGTGACGTGCGAGGTGATTCGCCCGTCCAGGACCAGGTCGAACACCTCGCCGGTCCGCTGCAGCAGGGTCTCGCGGGTGGCGACGTGGTGGTGCACCACGGGATAGGTCAGCAGGATGCTGTTGGGCAGGTCGGTGGGCCGTAGCGCCGGTACGCCCATGAAGGGGCCGTAGTACGCGTGCACCCCGTGCGGGCGCAGGGCCAGCTGCGAGGAGCGGAACGTGCCCGTGCCTCCGCCGTCGTAGACGACGTCGGCGCCACGGCCGCCGGTCAGCTCCCGGATCCGCTCCTCGAAGCCGCCGCCGGAGTGGACCAGCACGTGGTCGGCGCCGGCCTCCTTCGCTACGAGGGCCTTCTCCTCGCGGGAGACCAGGCCGATCACCCGGCCGCCGCGCGTCCTGATCATCTGCGTGAGCAGCCTGCCGACGCCGCCCGCCGCCGCGTGCACCACGGCGGTGTCGCCCGGGCCGATCGGGTAGGTCTCGGTGCTCAGGTGGCTGGCGGTCAGGCCCTGCATCATCACGGCGGCAGCCGTCTCGTCACCGATGCCGTCGGGAACCTTGACCAGCGAGTGGGCCGGGACGGCCAGCAGCTCCGCGTAGCTGCCCGGGTGGTAGAACCAGGCCACCCGGTCGCCGACCGCGAGGTCGTTGACTCCTTCGCCCACGGCGGTGACGTATCCCATCCCCTCAGCGCCGAGGATCGCTGGAGCCGCCCAGCCCGGGCCGCCCTCGGCGCGGGCTCCGACGTCCATGTAGTTCACACCGGCGGCGCCCAGCCTCACCAGCGCCTCGCCGGGGCGTGGGATCGGGTCCGGCAGCTCGGTCCAGCGCATGACCTCGGGACCACCGTGCTCCTCGATGCGGATCGCGTGCATGATGACACCTTCCTGTGCGGGTTCGTCACGGGGGGAACGGTCAGCACGCTAGGCAGCTGAAAATGGACCAGCAAGTCCAAAACGATGCGCGGTCGGCGTCGCTGTCGCAGACCTTGGTCCGGAACAGCTCGCGGTAGGAGGTGAACTTCGCGGCCACCCGGGCCCGGGCCATGCTGAAGCGGTCGACCTCCACCATCAACACCGGCACCCCGGTCTCCGGAGCCTGCCACACGCCATCCGGGCGCACCTTGCGCTTCCCGCCGGCCAGCACGAACTCAGTCTCCGTCGACCAGGAGCGCACCGCGCCCGCCCGCCCGCGGCCCCCGGGACCTGTGGCAACCGAGCGGGTGCCGCTCCTGAGGTCGCCTCTGGTTCCTGGTGAGCCGTCCCGGTTGTTGGCTCGGGGCGCCCGGAGGAATGGCCGGTGTGGCGACTGGCAGGACTGATGTGCCCATCTACGTTGCGGGGTAGGTGGGACCCAGGGGGTCCGATGAGTGCACAAGGAGCATGACGCGGGGAAGGTGACGCACGCGGAGAAGGTGACGCACACGGAGAAGGAGCGCCGCAACCTCGCCGCCGCTCCTACCGCAGCAAGGGTGGCAGCGACCACCCGAGCAACCTGGAACTGATTCACACGACCTGTCATCGCCAGGTACACGCTGGAGACCGGAAGCATGACACCCACCGGCAGCCACAGGCCAGCTTGAGCCGGATGCGGGGATGACTCGCACGTCCGGTACTGAGGGGGCCGGGACGCAGCAATGCGTCCCGGCTACCCGACTGCTCAGCGTAGTCACCGACGACGGCTCCACCCAGTCCGGCTCCCTGATCGACGAGATCGTCCGCGAAAGCGCCCGCCGGCTGCTCGCCGCCGCACTGGAGGCGGAAGTCAACCAGTGCATAGCCGAGTTGGCCGCGGAGACCGACGAGCACGGACGGCGCCTGGTGGTCCGCAACGGCCACTACCGGCCCCGCACCGTGGTCACCGCCGCCGGCCCGGTCGAGGTCAGCGCCCCACGAGTGAACGACCGACGCGTCGACGACGCCACCGGCGAGCACAAGCGGTTCCCCTCGAAGATCCTCGCGCCGTGGTGCCGCAAGTCGCCGAAGATCTCCGAGGTGCTGTTGCCTGGTGAGTCCGGACGGGCACGACCGCGCTCATGCAGCACTGGAGCACAGTGATGCCTGCGGCTCCGCTCCACGCGTCGGCCGACGTCGAGCTGCCGAAGACACGCGCGGGCGGGTTGCCGGCACGTGAAATTCCGGAAAGGAGGAGAGCAGGTCGCCCACAGGCGGTGGTCGCCAACTCGCCGACGCCGCAAGCGCCTTGGACTTGCAGGTCCAAATTTCATTGCCTACGGTGCTGTCTGCCGCCCATAGCAGCACGGCCGATAGTTTCGGGCTGAATTCAGAAGGAATTCACATCCTTCGGCTCCCAATCCTCCGGCCGCGCATTTTCAGCCGCACCCTTGACCTCTCCGGAGGCGACGGGCGATGATCACGGTGCGCCGCGGACGAGTGAACTTTCCAAAGACGAGCAACTTTTCGAGCTTACACTTCAGGGAGGTGCAGGGCCGTGCGTTCCATCACTGCTCCAGTGGCGGCGCCCATCGCGCCGGGCCGTTTTCCCTTACTCGGCCACCTGCCACAGCTGGCCGTCAAGCGAGTGGACTTCCTGCAATCGGTCAGGGTTCAGGGCGGCATCATCAGGATATTCCTCGGGAATCGGCCGGTGTTCGTCCTGAACTCGCCGGAGGCCGTCCACGACGTTCTCGTGACGCAGAGCAGGAAGTTCGAAAAAGGGCTGCTGTTCGACATCGCGCGGCCTTTCATCGGGAACGGCATCATCACGTCTGAGCGGGATTTCCACCGACGTCAGCGGCGTGCGCTCCAGCCCGCTTTCCGCCGTGACAGCATCGCCGCGTGCATCGGCACGATGACCGACGTCGCCGAGGAGCAGGTGTCGGCCTGGCGCCCGGGCGAGGTGATCGCCATGGATTTGGTGATGCGTCGGATGATGACGGCCATGCTCGTCGCGACCCTTTTCAGCACCGAACGACCGGACGGCGCCGCAGCCGTGGCCGAGCTTGGGGAGCAGGTCGCCGAGCACCTGACCACGGTGATGCGTGGGGTCTTCGTGGGCACCGTCCTGCCCGCGTCGATCGCGTCCTCGCCCGCGCTGGGACATCGCAAATACCTGTCCGCAGCCGCGGCGCTGCGCGAACTCGCGGACAACGCCGTCCGGCAGGCTCGGCAGGATCCCACCGACCGCGGCGACCTGCTGTCGATCATGTTCGCCGGCACCCCCGGGAATCCGCAGGGGATGACCGACGCGGAGGCCCGCGACGAGCTGTTGTCCATGCTCATGGCCGGTGCCGAAACCACGTCGACCACCCTGTCCTGGGCGCTTTACGAACTTGGCCGGCGCCCGGAGATCACCGATCGGATCAGGGCCGAGTGCGATGCGCTGCCCGCAGGCGTCCTGCCCAGCGCAGCGACGCTTCCCTTCACCGACCGGTTCCTTCAAGAGGTGCTCCGCCTGCACCAGCCCAACTGGCTGCTCATGCGGCGTGTCCTGGAGCCGGTGCGGGTCTGCGGTGTCGAGCTCCCGCAGGGGGCCGAGCTGATCTACAGCGCGGTGACGATGCACCGGGACCCGGCGTACTTCCCGGACCCCCTGCGATTCGACCCGGACCGGTGGCTCAGCCGTACCGAGAAGGACCTTCCACCGGGCGCCTACGTCCCGTTCGCCCTCGGCAACCGGAAGTGCATCGGGGACCACTTCGCGATGGCCGAGATGTTGGTCGTCCTCCGCTCGATCGTCTCGCGGTGGCGACCGCAGCCGGTCGAGGGGCGCCGGGTCCGGCCGGTGATCCAAGCGCTGATCCGGCCCAATGCGCTGCCCATGCGCGTCTCACCCTGGCCTACCTGCTGAACCGGCCCCGCTTCTGGAGGTCCGCCACACCATGACATCGACGGCAGAGCCTTCCGTGCCCGTGCGCGGGTCCGTGACCGACAACAACCCCGGGCTCGCGGCCCCGGTTCCCGTCCCCTTTCCCCGCCGGATCAGTCCGGACTTCCGAGCCGCCCACGACCGCCACATCGCGTGGCCGAAGTCCTTCGGCTTCCTGTCCTCGGAAGCGGAGGAGGCCCACCATCTCAAGGGCCAGTTCCCGCTGATCGCGGCCATGTTCTATCCGAACGCGACCGGAGACGAACTGGACCTCGGAGTCGACCAGCAGAGCTGGTACTTCCTGTTCGACGACGCGCTCGACGAGGAGTGGGGCCGGTCGCCCGAGCGAGTCCGCTACCTCGTCGAACTCGTCAAGGAGGGGACCACCGGTGAGACGTCCCCGTTCCCCCTGGCCAGTGCCTTCGCCGACATGCGACGACGCAGCTGCCAGGACATGCCCGAGGACTGGATCCAGCGATCTGCAGTCCACTGGTCTTCCTACCTCGACCACCACGTCCACGAGGCGCGCAGCCGGCAGGCCGAGACCCCCATGTCCCTGGGCACGTACCTGCGCGTCCGGCGCCACACCATCGGCGTGGCACCGGTCATCGACCTCGCCGAGCGCCTGTCCTCGTGCGTCCTCCCTGACCACCTGTACGCGTTGCCGCACCTGTCGATCATGCGTGAGATGACGAAGACGTTCATCATCTGCGACAACGACATCGTCTCCCTGGACAAGGACGCGGCTCTGGGGGAGCCGAACAACCTCGTGCTCTGCCTGGAACGGGAACACGGGCTTTCCCGGCTGGAAGCGATCGAGAAGGTCCTCCGCCGCCAGAGCGAAGCCATGGAACTGTTCGCCAGTGCCCACCGCGCCCTTCTCGACGCAACGGCGACGAGCCACCTAGACCCGGTCGAACGCGACCTGCTGCAGCGCTACTGCACGGAGGCACTGCAGACCACGATCCGTGGCGCCTACGACTGGCATCACACCTCCACCCGGTACCGCGTGTAGGCCGACGCTCGCCACGACAACAAGACGGCGTTCCCAGGATCGATCAGCTGAGGAGCATGTACCATGCCCGATCACCGCTCAGCGTCCTTCGTAGCCTCCGAACGGGACCGGACCTGCCCGTTCGACCCGTCACCGGACCTCCTCCGCATGCGCGAGGAGGACGGCCTGCCGCGCCTGCGCGTGCTCCACCCGGTGCGCGGCGAGATCGAAGCCGTTGTCATCACCAGGTACGGCGACGTCCGGGCCGCATTCGCGGACGAGCGCCTGGTGACGGGCAATGGCATCGACCCGACGCTGCCGCGCACCCTGTTCAACCACCCGGGCTTCCTGCCTGCCTACAGCGGTCCGGAGCACACCCGCCTCCGTCGCATGCTCACCGGCAGCTTCACCGTCCGCCAGGTCGAACAACTGCGGCCCGCGATTGAGACGATGGTCTCCGATCACCTCGACGCCATGATGGAACACGGACCCGTCGTCGACCTGGTCGAGGCGTTCGCCCTGCCCATCCCCTCACTGGCGATCTGCGAACTGCTCGACGTCCCGTACGGGACGCGGACCATGTTCCAGCGCTGTTCCCAGGTGATCATGGACGGGACGGCCGACGCCGACCGCTTGGTGGCCGCCTCGGCCGAACTGAACGCGGCCATGGCGGACATCGTCACCCGCAACCGGGCCATCCCCGGGGAGGGAGTGCTGGGTACGGTGGTGAGGCAGCACGGCACGGAGCTCACCGACGACGAACTCATCGGATTCGCCACCACCCTCCTCGTCGGGGGACACGAGACCACGGCGACCATGCTTGCCCTGAGCGTGCTGGCCCTGCTCCGCAATCCGGACCAACTCGCCGCCCTCCGCGACGACCCCACGGTCACCGGCACAGCCGTAGAGGAACTCCTGCGCCATCTCGCCATCCCCGCACCGCTCCTTCGCACGGCCGTGGCCGACGTCGACCTCAACGGCAACAGAATCGCCGAAGGCGAGCACATACTGCTTTCTCCCCTGACCGCGAACCGCGACCCCGCCCTCGTCCCGGAGCGCCCCGACGACCTCGACCTCCGCCGCCGCCCGGTCGCCCAGTTGTCCTTCGGCTTCGGCACCCACCAGTGCCTCGGCCAGCAACTGGCCCGACTGGAACTGAAAATCGCCCTGCCGGCCCTGCTCCGCCGCTTCCCCACCCTCCGACTCGCCGTCCCCGAAGCCGCCCTCCGCTTCCGCCAGGGCTCGACGGTCTACGGCGTCGAGGCGCTCCCTGTCACCTGGTAACCGACTGGCCATTCACCTCCTGTCCCTAATCATCGGTGAGCAGCATCGCGGTGTCCCGTCCCCAGCGGGCCAGGGTGAGCAGCGCACCGGCGCGCTCGCGGTGCTCTCCCCCGCCACGGGCCATGTGCTCCCGCCGGTCGGCCACTCCGGAGGACCTGTTCCACGGGCAGTGGCAGGGCCGGCCGTCCAAACTCGACGCTTTCAAGCCCTACCTGGATGACCGCTGGAACCAGGGCTGCACGAACGCCTGGAGGGTGTGGGAGGAGATCGTGCCGCCCGGCTATAAGGGCAGCTACCAGCGCGTTCGCGCCTACTTCCGGGAGAAGCGGCTCTCGCCGGGCTCCGTCTCAGCTCGGCCACCGTCACCCCGTGTCGTGGCTGGATGGATTCTCCGCCGGCCGGAGACCCTCACCGAGACGGAGCACCTTCGGCTCAAGGCCGTCCTGATCCACTGCCCTGAACTGGACGCCCTCACCGGCCACGTCCGCTCCTTCGGCCAGATGCTCACCGAGCGTCAGGGCGAACGGCTGCCGCAGTGGCTCGATGCCGTCCGGCGAGACGACCTTCCCGGCCTTCACACACTCGCCGCAGGGATCGACCGTGACCGCGAGCCGGTGCATCAGCCTCGTAGCACCCGAGACGCTGTAGGAAACGTGGAACTTGCGCCCGATCAGCGTGGCCACCCTCGCCGCGGTCCACACCTGGTCCTCCACCCAGCCGTGCGCAGCCGGACCCTGCTCCAGATACGCGGCCAGTTTCTCCAGGCAGCGCGGTGACAGACGGCACCGCGACCCGCTCGGGCCGCGAGAAGCCAGAGCCTGCACACCGCCCTCGCACCACAACTGGTGCCATTGATAAGCCGACTTCGGGCTCACCCTCAGACGTCGAGCCACCTCCGGCGGCTTGACGTCCTGCTCGAACATCTCGGCCGCCTGCATCCGCACTGACTCGCGGCGCAGCCGTCCCGCGGCGGTCAGCCCGCCCCCATCCGCATATCTCACACACCATCGGATACAGCCACCACACCGGGCCCGTCAGACAATTCGGGACCGTTCACCCTGACGCGCCGAAGTCAGTAGTTGGCCCACCGCTGGCTGTCTACGGCTACCTGGGCATGTTCACGTGTACCCGCCTGAGCACAGGCTTGCGTACGCCGACACCAAGGCCTAACAGAGATGATCTTCCGAAAACCGAGGCTGGGATAGCTGCCAGTCAGCGCCGGGCGCGCCGGTCAGCAAGTTGGGTGACATTGGTCTGAGCCTTCAGGTCCTCCTCGAGCCTGGCCGCACGGAGTGCCAGGAGCTGGATCTGGGCGACGGCAAGGGCAAGTTGAGAATTCAACTCGCGGTTGCGGCGGCGGAGCTTTGCGTTGCGTGCGACGAGCCGGTCGTGCTCGGTGGGTCCGCTCCGGAGGGTGGGCGGAGCCGCTCGGTGGTCGGCGACTTCGCGGGCGATCTCGGGATAGCGCCGTCGAAACGTCGTGTTGGAGAGCCCGAGTCTGCGGGCCAGCATGAGGACGCTGGGGGCTGTGTTGGTCTCTTGGCAGGTGGCAAGCACATTCTGAAGGTGCTTGCGGACATGGGCCTCGGGCAGGTCAGGAACTCGGCGAGTCATGCCGGCACCACCTCCTGATCATTGCCCGTCAGGAACTTCACGACCTCTGTCCGACGGTTCTGGAGACGCTGGCGGAGCCGGGGTGCCAGCAACGGACGCGAGGCGAGCCGCTTGTCGATCCGCGCGATCACGCGTTGCCAGGCGGCGACGTTCTCGGGTGTGAGAGTGACGTTGCGGCAGGCCAGGGGCAGGCAGCCGCCGTGGGAGGGCAGGTCTTCGCTATTGCCCAGCCGGGCCTTCTCGCAGAGCGCCTTGGCCGGGTCATTGACGCAGGTGATGTATTCGCCGGGATAGATCGCGGGATCATGCCGTTTCATGATCCTTTTGAGGCGGTGCTTGTCCAGGGCGACCTGGCCCTGGAACTGTGCGCGTTCGCCGAATTCCATGAGGCGCCGGGTGGCTTCCTCCGCGGACGGGCCGGCGAGGTCGAGGTGCTGGTGGGCTTCGATCATCTCCATGTAGACCTCGCCGCGGACGATGGCCTGCTCGCTCTCGACCTCCGCTCGGAATCCAGAATCGCTGGTCCCTGCGTAGCCCTCGAACATCTGGATGCTGTGATGGCGGTATTGCAGGGCGCCGGCGATGACGCCGCCGGGCCTCCGGGCGATGAACCAGGCCAGCGTCCTGCTTGTGTCGGCAGACACCGTGTCCCGCGCACGTCGTGTCGCACTATGGGAGGCCGGACGGCGTCCAGTGTGTCGCCTTCCAGGGCATCAGCGTGTTCCTTTGCGGAGCTCGGAATGTGACTGACATCACGCCAGGTGGTGTCCGGGTTGATGACGCGAGGATCGCGGTCAGGTGCTCGGCCACCCATGCCTCGGCCTCGGTGGTGCCGGGTTTGTGGATGGCGTGGGAGGCAGCCCAGACATACTCGGCGACGTGCACGAAGTCCAGCAGCACGTGCACCGTGACGCCGCGTCTGTCGGATTCGGCGCTGATCAGATCGACCTGATGGCGGGCGCCGTCGACCAGGAAGACCCACGGCCGCAGGTGCTCCGGGTCGCGCGCCTGGGCCTGGTCGAAGGCGTCTGCGATGACCTGCTCGGGCGGGCGGACCAGGGAGGCGGTGCACCATTTGTTCTCGGCCCTCGGCCCCGGACGGGCGGGGAGCTGACCGCTGCGGCCGCCGGGCGGGCGAGTGTCGAAGACGCAGGCCACGGTCGCCATCCGCTTCCGGTTCGGCTTCTCGCCCGGCGCGAGCCGGGCGCGATGACCGCTCCCGGCTTTCGTGGCGGCCGGGCGTGTGGCCTCACGCAGGGCCTCGGGCCGCATGACCACGCCCTTGCCGTCGACTTGGACCCCTACAACTGCTCGAAGTGAAAGGAACGAATGAAGCAGTCTCGTGGCTGGCTGATCGCGAACAGTACGCAGTCAACGACCGATTGCGCGGTCAGCGGGTCGCACGCGGTCCGGGACGCCTCATCCCAGGAGCGGTCGAGCGGGTCACCGTCCATGAAGTCCGGAGGGTAGAGGGAGATGACGCGGATGCCCTCAGGGCGCAGCCGGTGGGACAGGATGTCGGCGAAGCCGGCCTGAGCAGCCTTGGCAGCGTAGAACGCCGGGTGCGCCTGGGAACGGTGGTTGCGGACCTCCGCGACCGAGGAGATCAGGTTGACCACATCTGCCCCGGCGGACGCGCGCAGCAGCGGCAGGAAGTGCTTGACCGTCAGCAGCGCGCCTGTGGCCCCGGAGGCGATAGTGTCGGTGATCGCGGCGTCGTCGACGTCCCCGAGGTCGGGGGCCTCCAGGTAGCGGGCACCGTTGTTGATCAGTACATCGATCCGGTCCGTGCAGGCTGTGACCTCATCAACAAAGGCCCGGACGGACGCCGGATCGGCCAGATCGCAGGCGAACGCGTCAGCCTTCGCACCGCTGTCGGCTGCCACCTCATCAGCCACCTTGCGGGCTGCCCCCAAAGCACGCGCGGACACGAACACGTGCGCACCCAACTGCCCCGACCGTAGTGCCAACGCTCGCCCGAGCCCGCGTCCTGCACCCGTCACCACCACTGTGCGCCCCGAGAGGTCCACGCGCGCACACCTCCTTCCAAAGTGATCACTGCGAGCCTAACCGTGTAGGCCAGTTCCTTCACCCGTACCCGGGGCCGCCTCGCGAGATTCCAGTTCCTCGAACAGCGAACCCATCAGCAGCCGTCCGCCACCTCCACGGTAGAGACGAGGAACCCCGCGTACAGCCCCGCGCAGTGTTCTCCCAGCTCAACCCTTCACTTGAGGAGGGCTGCACCCGTCCCAAGTTGCAGCAGATGAACCCGGCGAACCTATGCGGTCACAGCGCTAGCTCCGGAAGTCCGGGTAGCCCAGGATGAAGAGCTTCTCGGACCGATTGGGTGTGTCCAGCCAACGGTGTAACTCAGGTTGATTTGTATTACCGGCGGCCGATGGAGAGTCGGCCGTCGAAGGTGATCTCGAAGGCGTTCAGT
>NZ_JBHTTU010000069.1:0-36521 GCF_042794375.1 Kitasatospora sp. NPDC056531
TCGGCGAACACCACCGACGACTGCCACAACTCCCAACCCATCCCCACCCACTGCGACCCCTGACCCGGGAACACGAACACCACCCGGGACGAACCCGCCGCCTCACCACGCACCACACCGGGCGCCGCCTCGCCCTCCGCCAGCGCCCGCAACCCCTCCACGAACCCCGCCGCACCATCGCCCAGCACCACCGCCCGATGCCCCAGCGCAGCCCGCGACGACACCAGCGAGAACGCCACATCGGCCTCCCGCACACCACCAGCCGCCACCAACTCCAACAACCGCCCCGCCTGCGCCCGCAACGCCGCCTCCGAGCGGGCCGAGACGGTCCAGGGCGTGATCTCCCCGCCGAGCGGCGCGGGGCCCGACGGCTCGGCCGCGGTCTCCGGCTCCGCCGGGGCCTGCTCCAGAATCATGTGGACATTGGTCCCGCTGATGCCGAAGGCCGACACACCCGCGCGCCGGGGTGCGCCGGTCTCCGGCCACTCCCGCGCCTGCGTCAGCAGCTCCACCGCACCCGCCGACCAGTCGACGTGCGGGGTCGGCTCGTCCACGTGCAGCGTCTTCGGCATGATGCCGTGCCGCAGGGCCATCACGGTCTTGATGACACCGGCCACGCCGGCGGTCGTCTGGGTGTGGCCGATGTTGGACTTGATCGACCCGAGCCACAGCGGGCGGTCGGCGGGCCGGTCCTGACCATAGGTCGCCAGCAGCGCCTGCGCCTCGATCGGGTCACCCAGCGTCGTACCGGTACCGTGCGCCTCCACCATGTCGACGTCGGCGAACGACAGGCCGGCGTTCGCCAGCGCCTGGCGGATCACCCGCTGCTGCGAGGGACCGTTGGGAGCGCTCAGACCGTTCGACGCGCCGTCCTGGTTGGCCGCGCTGCCGCGGATCACCGCCAGCACCGGGTGCCCGTTGCGCCGCGCGTCCGAAAGCCGCTCGATGACCAGGACGCCGACGCCCTCGCCCCAGCCGGTGCCGTCGGCCGCGCCGGCGAACGCCTTGCACCGGCCGTCGGCAGCGGAGCCGCCGAGCGTGACGAACTCGGCGAAGATCGACGGGGTGGTCATCACCAGCACGCCGCCGACCAGGGCCATGCCACAGTCGCCCTGGCGCAGGGACTGAACGGCGGAGTGCAGGGCGACCAGTGAGGAGGAGCACGCGGTGTCGATGCTGACCGCCGGTCCTTCGAGCCCCAACGTGTAGGCCACCCGTCCGGACAGCACGCTGCCCGCGGTGCCGGTGACCATGTACCCCTGGCTGGTGGGCGAACTGGCCATCAGCGCGCCGTACTCCTGGGGCGTGCCGCCGACGAACACGCCGGTCCGGCTGCCGCGCAGCGACAGCGGGTCGATCCCGGCGTGTTCCAGGGCCTCCCAGGACGTCTCGAGGAGCAGCCGCTGCTGCGGGTCCATCGACATGGCCTCACGCGGCGAGATCCGGAAGAACTCCGCGTCGAAGTCACCCGCGCCCTGCAGGAAGGCACCCCGCCTGGCCCCCGGGACGTCCCAGTTCTCCCAACCGCGGCCCTCGGGGAAGTCCGTCATCGCGTCACGGCCTTCGGCGACGAGCTGCCACAGGCTCTCGGCGTCGGTCACCCCGCCGGGGAAGCGGCAACCTATGCCGACGATGGCGACGGGGTCGGTGGACACGGCGCTCAGGCGGTTGTTCTGCTGCCGCAGTCGCTCGTTCTCCAGAAGCGAGGCACGCAGCGCGCCGATCACGTCTGCACTGGCAGTGTCCATCGTCAGCTCCCACTTGTCCGTTCGCCATGAGGCCGGGTCGAAAAGGCCGATCGCACGGGGGTCTCACAGGCCCGTCACCGTGTCGTGCCCGCTCCCGTGGCGGGCACCTGCCGATGACGAGGTGCGCGCCGGGGCGGCCGGGTCCGCGGGATCTTAGAGGGAGGCTATGCGCCTGCCCGTCCGAGGTAACCCCCAGTCAGCCCACTGACCTTGCACCGCCACCCCTACTTCCGCGGGGCGACCCCCTAGACCCCGCGGCGGTGCGGCCGGCGCGTGTTGGGCGCCGGCCGCACCATGTGCTGCATCTCCGTCAGCGGATGCCGAACTCGTCGCCGATCATGCTGACGAGTTCTTCCGCGGACACCGAGGCGAGGTCGAGGTCGTCGTCCTCGTCGTCGTCCCGGGCAGGTCCTTCCTCCAGCTTGGCCAGCAGGACCCGCAGGCGGCTGGCCATCGCCGGACGTCCACCGTCCTCGGCGGCCAGGGCCTGCATGGCCGTCTCCAGCCCTTCGAGCGCCTGGAGGACCGGGTTGGTCTCGGGCGCACTGCCGAGGGCGAGCCGGTCGAGCAGGAACTCGGCCAGCGCCGTCGGGGTCGGGTGGTCGAAGATCAGCGTCGCCGGGAGCCGGACTCCGGTGACGGCGCCGAGCCGGTTGCGCAGGTCCACCGCCATCAGTGAGTCGAATCCGAGACTCTTGAACGCCCCGCCGGCCGGCACCGCCGCCTCCGAGGGGAGTCCGACCGCCCTGGCCGCCTCCGCCCGGACCAGGTCGGTGAGCACCGTCTCGCGTTCGGTCTCCGGGAGGCGGCGCAGCCGCTCCACGAGGCCGCCCGCGGCGGCGGCGGGGGCGAGCGTACGGCGGACGGTGCCGGCCAGGCTCCGCATCATGGCGGGAACCGTCTCGCCACCGAAGCCCGCGGTGCGAACCGCCGGATCCAGCTTGAACGGCAGAACGACCGTCTCGCCGGACGCGAGAGCCGCGTCGAACAGCTCCATGCCCTCGTCGGCGCCGAGCTGGAGCAGGCCGGCCCGGGCGATCCGCTTGAGGTCGGCCTGGCCGACGGCGGCGGCCATGCCTCCGCTGCTCTCCCACGGACCCCAGCCGAGGGAGACCGCAGGCAGCCCCGCCGCGGCGCGGCGCACGCAGAGCGCGTCCAGGAAGGCGTTGGCCGCAGCGTAGTTGGCCTGCCCGGCGCCACCGAGCGTCCCTGCGAGCGAGGAGAAGACCACGAACGCCGTCAGGTCGAGCCCCGACGTGAGCTCGTGCAGGTTCAGCGCCGCGTCGACCTTCGCCCTCAGCACCCGGTCGACCTGCGCGCGCTCGAGCGAGCCGAGCAGTCCGTCGTCCACCACGCCGGCGGTGTGGACCACGCCGGACAGCGGATGCTCCGCCGGGACGGCGGCGAGCAGCTCGGCGAGCGCCTGCCGGTCGGCGACGTCGCAGGAGGCCAGCCGGACGGTCGCCCCGAGGGCGGTCAGCTCCTGCCGGAGCCCGTCCGCGCCGGGAGCGTCGGCGCCGCGCCGACTGGCCAGCACGAGGTGCCGCACGCCGTGCTCGGTGACCAGGTGCCGGGCGACCAGGCTGCCGAGCAGTCCGGTGGCTCCGGTGACCAGCACCGTGCCCTCGGTGTTCCAGGAGGACGCCGGCCCGGTGTCCCCCGCCTCCCGCATCGGGGTGAGCCGGGGGGTCAGCAACGTGCCGCCGCGGACCGCGATCTGCGGTTCGTCGGCCGCACGGGCCAGGTCGACGGCGGCCGGCAGGCTACCGTCGGCCGCTGACGGGTCGTCGAGGTCCACCAGCACGATGCGGTCGGGGTTCTCCAACTGGGCGGCCCGGCCGACCCCCCAGACCGCCGCACCGGCGAGGTCGGCGACGCCTTCGGCGGCCTGTGCCGCGACCGCGCCCCGGGTGCAGAGCACCAGCCGGGCGGCGGCGAGCCGGTCCTCCGCGATCCAGCGCCGGAGCAGCTCCAGGCAGCGGTGGACGCCCTCGCGGACCACGGCGGGGTCGGTGTCGGCCCCTGTCGGCGGGCACGGAACGAGCACGGTGTCCGGAACGGCGGCGCCGTCGTCGAGGGCGTCGAGCAGTGCTGCCAGGTCGGGGTAGCGGTCCGCGGGCCGGCCGAGCCCGGTCAGGGCGTCGGCGCCGCCCAGCACGGCCCAGCGGCCGTCGCCGGCGGTGCCGGGGACTGCCGGGGCGGTGATCCAGGAGGCGCGGTGCAGCCCTTCTCGGCCACCGGCGGCACGGGCGAGCTGATCGCGGGAGGTCTCCCGGACGATCAGCGCCTGAACCGCCGCGACGGGCCGACCGACCGAGTCGGCGATCGCCAGCGCGACCGTCTCGGGACCGGCCTCGGACAACCGGACCCGCAGCGCCCTCACCCCGGCCTGGTGCAGGGACACGCCCTGCCAGGAGAACGGCAGGCGGGGGCCGGGCGAGTCGGGCTGCTCTGCCGTGGGCAGGAAACCGAGGCCGTGCAGGGCCGCGTCGAGCAGGGCCGGGTGGGCGGCGAACGCCGCCCCGGAGTCGCCGGCCTCGTCGGGCAGGGCGACCTCGGTGAACACCTCGCCCCCGCGCCGCCAGGCGGCGCGCAGCCCGCGGAAGGTCGGGCCGTAGCTGAAGCCGGCGTCGATCAGCCGCTCGTAGAAGCCGTCGAGGTCCACCGGTTCGGCGCCCTCGGGCGGCCAGACGCCGCTCTCGTCACCGAACGCCGGCAGGTCGGCGCCGGGGGCGAGCAGGCCCTCCGCGTGCCGGGTCCACCCGTCGACGTCGGTGGCGCGCGAGTAGACGGCGACCGTGCGGCGGCCGGACTCGTCCGCCCGGCCGACCACGACCTGGATCCGGACGCCGGACCGGTCGGAGAGGATCAGCGGGCTCTGCAGCGTGAGGTCCTCCAGGGTTTCGCAGCCGAGCCGGGCACCGGCCCACAGCGCGAGCTCGACGAAACCGGTGCCCGGGAAGAGCACGTTGTCCAGCACCGCGTGGTCGGCCAGCCAGTGCTGGGCGGTGGTGGAGAGTTCGCCGGTGAACAGCACCTCGTCGCCGGAGGCGGAGGCCACCCAGGCGCCCAGCAGCGGGTGCCCGGTGGTGTTCAGGCCCGCCGCGGCGAGGTCGCCGTGGTCGGCCGGCACGTGGTCGGGCCAGTAGCGGTCCCGCTGGAAGGCGTAGGTGGGCAGGTCAACCCGGGTGACGCCGGTGCCGGCGAAGACCGCCGGCCAGTCGACCGCCACGCCGGAGGCGTGGACGGCGGCGACCGCGGCGAGCAAGGTCTCGGCCTCCGGCCGGTCACGGCGCAGGGCCGGGACGCAGGCGGGGCTGCGGTCGCGCCGGGCGGCGTCCGGGGCGGCGTCCAGGCAGTCCTGCGCGAGCGGGGTGAGCACGCTGTCCGGACCGAGTTCCAGCAGGGTGGTGATGCCCTGGCGGGCGAGGACCGCGACGCCGTCGGCGAAGCGGACCGTCCGGCGGACGTGGTCGACCCAGTACTCGGGTGCGCAGATCTCCTCGGCGGTGAGCAGTTCGCCGGTGACGTCGGAGAGGATCGGGATCTGCGGCGGCTGCCAGGACAGACCGGCGACGATCTCGGCGAACTCGGCCAGCATCGGCTCCATCAGCGGGGAGTGGAAGGCGTGGCTGACCGTCAGCTGCCGGGTGCGCAGGCCCGCCGCCGCGAAGTGTTCGCCGAGCTTGCGGACGGCCTTGGCCGGCCCCGACACCACCAGCGCCTCGGGGGCGTTGACGGCGGCAATGCCGACCGTGCCGGCGTCGGCGCCCAGCACCTCGGCGAACGCCGCCGTGATCTGCGACTCTGCGGCGGCCACCGCCAGCATCGCGCCGCCCTCGGGCAGCGCCTGCATCAGGCGACCGCGTGCGGCGATCAGGGTGCAGGCGTCGGCGAGGGAGAGCGAGCCGCCCAGGTGGGCGGCGCTGATCTCGCCGACCGAGTGGCCGAGCAGGTACTGCGGCCGGACGCCCCAGGACTCGAGCAGTCGGAAGAGCGCGACCTCGACCGCGAACAGCGCGGGCTGGGTGTAGCAGGTGCGGTCGAGCTCGGCTGCCTCCTCGGTGTCCCGGTCGGCGAAGACCACCTCGCGCAGCGGGCGGTCGAGCAGCGGGTCGAGCAGCGCGGCCGCGCTGTCGAACGCCTCGGCGAACACCGGGAAGGACTCGTACAGGCCGCGGCCCATGCCGGGGCGCTGGGCGCCCTGGCCGGAGAACAGGACGGCGAGTCCGCCGTCCATGGCCGTACCGCGGATCAGCTCGCGCGGGGCCTCGCCGGCGGCGAGGCCGGACAGGGCCGTGACGGCCTGGGTGACGTCCGAGACCAGCAGCGCGGCCCGCTCCGCCAGGGCGGCCCGGCCAGTGGCGAGCGAGTATCCCAGGTCGGTGACGTCCGTTCCGGGGTGGTCCCGGAGCATGTCGGCCAGCCGCTTCGCCTGGGCCCGCAGGCCGGCCTCGCTGTGGCCGGACAGCACCCAGGGCACGGCCGGGAGAACAGCCGGCTCGGCGGGGCGGGCGGTGGGCTCGTCCGCGGGGGCCTGCTCCAGGATGACGTGGGCGTTGGTGCCGCTGACGCCGAAGGACGAGACCGCCGCCCGGCGGGGCCGGTCGGTGTCCGGCCACGGCCGGGCCTGGGAGAGCAGCTCGACGGCGCCGGCGGACCAGTCCACGTGGGGGGTGCGCTCGTCGATGTGCAGCGAGCGCGGCATCAGGCCCTGCTGGAGCGCCTGCACCACCTTGATCACGCCGCCGACGCCGGCAGCGGCCTGGGCGTGGCCGATGTTGGACTTGATGGAGCCCAGCCACAGCGGCCGGTCCTCCGGCCGGTCCTGGCCGTACGTGGCCAGGACGGCCTGGGCCTCGATCGGGTCGCCGAGGGTGGTTCCGGTGCCGTGGGCCTCGACCAGGTCGACGTCCGCGGCGGACAGCCCGGCGTTGGCGAGGGCCTGGCGGATCACCCGTTGCTGGGAGGGGCCGCTCGGGGCGGTCAGGCCGTTGGAGGCCCCGTCCTGGTTGATCGCCGAACCGCGCAGCACCGCGAGCACCGGGTGGCCGTTGCGCCGCGCGTCGGAGAGCCGTTCGACCAGGAGCAGGCCGACGCCCTCGGCCCAGCCGGTGCCGTCCGCCGAGGCGGAGAACGCCCGGCAGCGGCCGTCGGAGGACATGCCGCCCTGCCGGTGGAAGTCGTCGAAGAGGAACGGACTGGCCATGATCGCCACACCGCCCGCCAGCGCCAGGTCGCACTCGCCGTTGTGCAGCGACTGCATGGCGGTGTGCAGGGCCACCAGGGAGGACGAGCAGGCGGTGTCCACGGTCACCGCCGGGCCCTCCAGGCCCAGCGTGTAGGAGATCCGGCCGGTCACCACGCTGGTCGAGGTACCGGTCACGCCGTAGCCGGCCATGCTCTCCGAGCCGCGCGGGAACAGCGCCGCGTAGCCCTGCGCCGAGGCGCCGACGAACACGCCGGTGCGGCTGCCGCGCAACGCGGTGGGGTCGATCCCCGCCCGCTCGACGGCCTCCCACGCGGTCTCCAGGAGCAGTCGCTGCTGCGGGTCCATGGTGAGCGCCTCGCGGGGGGCGATCCCGAAGAACGCGGCGTCGAACAGCGCGGCGTCGTGCAGGAAGCCGCCCTGCTGGGGCGGCGCCGAGGCACCGTCGGCCGCGGGCGTCTCCCGGGTCACCCAGCCGCGGTCGGTCGGGAAGCCGGAGATGCCTTCCCGCTCCGCCACCACGAGGTCCCAGAGCTCCTCGGGGGTGGTGATCCCGCCCGGGTAGCGGCAGGCCATGGCCACGATCGCCAGCTCGTCGCCGAACCGGTCGGCCGCGCTGACGGCCGGGGCGACCGGCACGGCGGGCTCGGCCGCCGCCGACTCGCCGAGCAGTTGCTCGAGCAGGTGCCCGGTGAGGTGGTTGGGCGTGGGGTGGTCGAACACCAGGGTGACGGGCAGCCGCATTCCGGTCGCGGTGGCCAGCCGGTTGCGGAACTCGACCGCGCTCAGTGAGTCGAAGCCGAGCTCCTTGAACGGCTGCCCGGCCACGATCGCATCGGTGTCCGCGTGCCCGAGCACGGCGGCGGCCTGACCGCGGACCAGCTGCAACAGGGTACGGGTCCGCTCCGGGCCGGTCAGCCGGGCGAGCTGCTCGCGCAGCGAGCCGGCCTCGGCCGCCGAGGAACGGGCGCTGCGGCGGGCGGTGGTCGTCCGGACCAGAGCGCGCATGATCGGCGGCACCGCGGTCCCGCGAGCGCCGATGGAGGCCGGGTCGAGCCGGACCGGCACCAGGACGGCGTCGTCCGTGCGGCAGGCCGTGTCGAAGAGCGCCAGGCCCTCCTCGCTGGCCAGCGGCCGGATGCCGCCCCGGCTGAGCCGGTTCATGTCGCGCTCGTCCAGGTGCTCGGACTGCTCGCTGCGCTGCTCCCAGAAGCCCCAGGGCAGGGAGAGCCCGGCCAGGCCCCGGGCCCTGCGGTGCTGGGCCAGGGCGTCCAGCATCGCGTTGGCGGCGGCGTAGTTGGCCTGGCCCGGTCCGCCCATGATGCCGGCGAGGGAGGAGAAGAGCACGAAGGCCGAGAGCTCCGTGTCCGCGGTCAGCTCGTGCAGGTTGATCGCGCCCTGGACCTTGGGGCGCAGCACGGCGGCGGCCTGCTCGGCGCTCATCGACTCGATCAGCCCGTCCCAGAGCACGCCGGCCGCGTGGATGACGCCGGTGAGCGGCCGGTCCGCGGGGATGGCCGCCAGGACCTCGCGCAGCGACTCGCGGTCCGCCGCGTCGCAGGCCGCGATGGTGACCTCGGCTCCGGCCTCGGCCAGTTCGGCGGCCAGCTCGGCCGCGCCGGGGGCGTCGGCACCGCGGCGGCTGGTGAGGACCAGGTGGCGCACGCCGTGCCGGGTGACGAGGTGGCGGGCGAGCAGGCCGCCGAGCAGGCCGGTGCCGCCGGTCACCAGGACGGTGCCGTGCTCGGGCCAGAGCGGGCGGGGGATGGTCAGCACGACCTTGCCCACCAGGCGGGCCTGGCTCAGCTCGCGGAACGCGTCCCGGGCGCGGCGCACGTCCCAGGTGGTCACCGGGGAGTGCCGCAGGACGCCCGCCTCGAACAGGTCGAGGATCTCCAGCAGCATCTCCCGCATCCGGTCCGGGCCGGCCTCGAGGAGGTCGTACGCCTGGTAGCCGACGCCCGGGTACTGCTCGGCGGTCCGCTCCGGGTCGCGCTTGTCGGTCTTGCCCATCTCCAGAAAGCGACCGCCGCGCGGCAGCAGGCGCAGTCCCGCGTCCACGAACTCCCCGGCCAGGCAGTCGAGGACCACGTCCATGCCCCGGCCGCCGGTGGCCGCCAGGAACCGCTCCTCGAACTCCAGGGTGCGGGAGTTGGCGATGTGGTCGGGGTCCAGGCCGTACTCGTGCAGGGTCGACCACTTGCCGGGGCTGGCGGTGCCGTAGACCTCGGCGCCCAGGTGCCGGGCCAGCTGGGTGGCGGCGACGCCGACGCCGCCGGCGGCGGCGTGGATCAGCACCGACTGCCCGGCCTGCAGCCCGGCGAGGTCGACCAGGCCGTAGTAGGCCGTCATGTAGGCGACGGGCACGGCGGCAGCCTGCTCGAAGGTCCAGCCCCCGGGCATCCGGACCAGCAGGCGCTGGTCGGTCACTCCGATGGGTCCGAAGGTCTCGGTGCACAGGCCCATCACCCGGTCGCCGGCCTCGAGGTCGCGCACCTCGGAGCCGACCTCGAGCACCACGCCGGAGACCTCGCCGCCGAGTCCGCTCAGCCCGGGAACGAGGTTGAGAGCGACCACCACGTCCTTGAAGTTCATGCCGACGGCGCGGATCCCCAGCCGCACCTGATGGGGCGCCAGCGGCTCCAGGGCCTCGCGGTAGGGCAGCAGCTGCAGCCCCTCGAAGCTGCCGGGGCTGGTGTTCTCCAGCCGCCAGGCGCGCTCCCCGACCGGCGGGAGCGCGGTCGCGGTGCGGTCCCAGCGCACCAGCCGGGGCACGGTGACCCGGCCCGCACGGACGGCCAGCTGGTCCTCGCCCGAGGCCAGTGCACCGCCGAGCGCGGCCGTCGACTCCGCGCTGCGGTCGAGGTCGACCAGGACGAACCGTCCCGGGTGCTCCGACTGGGCGGACCTGACCAGGCCCCAGACTCCGGAGGCCGCCAGGTCGGTGACGTCCTCGCGTTCCCCGGCCGCCATCGCCCCGCGGGTCACCAGCACCAGCCGGGTGCGCTCCAGGCGCTCCTCGGCAAGCCAGGACTGCAGGAATTCCAGCAGCGCGACCACCGGTTCCCAGGCGCCGGGCCCGACAGCCTGCGCGGGGACGGAGTGGATCACGGTCTCCGGCGCCTCGGTGGCCGCGAGGAGGTCGGACAGCCCGGCGAACAGCGTGCTGCCGGGCAGCGAAGCGGCAAGATCCGCGTCGCCGAGGACCGCGCAGGGCGGCGCCGCGCCCTCGATCTGGGCGGCGCGCCAGTCGATTCGGTAGAGCGAGTCCTCCTGGGCCGCCGCGAGGTTCGCGCCGTTCATCTGGCGGACGATCAGTGATTCGACGGAGGCGATGCGGCCACCGGTGTCGTCGGTCAGCAGCAGCGAGACGGAGTCGCCCTGCTCGCGGGAGATCCGCACCCGCAGGCGCGAGGCGCCCGAGGCGTGCAGTTCCACCCCGGACCAGGAGAAGGGCATGCCCACGCCGTCCTGCCCGCTGCCCAGGACGTACATCGAGTGCAGGGCGGCGTCGAACAGTGCCGGGTGCAGGCCGAAGCACTCGGCCTCGGAGGTCTGCCGCTGAGGCAGGGCGACCTCGGCGAACACCTCGGAACCGCGGCGCCACAGGGCGGTGAGCCCCTGGAACTCGGGGCCGTACTGGTATCCGGCCTGGGCCATCCGGTCGTACAGGCCGGCCGTGTCGACCGCCTCGGCGTCGACCGGCGGCCAGGGCTCGGCCGCTTCCTCGGCGGCCTCGGGCCGGGGCTCGGCGACGGTGCCGGTCGCGTGCCGGGTCCACACCACGTCGGTGCCGCCGCCTTCGGGCCGGGAGTAGACGGTCAGCATCCGGGCGCCGGTCTCGTCGGGCGCCTCCAGCCGAGCCTGGACCACGATCCCGCCGGTGCGCGGCACGATCAGCGGCACCTGGAGGGTCAGCTCCTCGATCCGGCCGCAGCCGACCTGGTCGCCGGCCAGGACCGCGAGCTCGACGAAGCCCGTCCCCGGGAACACCACCTGGTCCATGACCGCGTGTCCGGCGAGCCAGGGGTGGGTGCGCAGCGAGAGCCGGCCGGTGAGCACGGCACCGTCGTCGCCGGCCGTCAGCATCAGGGCGCCCATCAGCGGGTGATCCACCGAGCCCAGGCCCACGGAGCCCACGTCCCCACCCGCACCCCGGGTCTCGGACCAGAAGCGCTGCCGCTGGAAGGCGTAGGTCGGCAGCTCCACCCGCTCGGCACCGGTGCCGGCGAACACCCCGGGCCAGTTCACCGGGGCGCCGTGCAGGTGAGCCTCGGCGAGCGAGGCCACCATCCTGGCCAGGCCGCCCTCGCCGCGGCGGAGGGTGGCGCAGGCCCGCGCCGCGTTCCCGCTGTCCTCGATGATCTCCTGGACGAACATCATCATGACCGGGTGGGGGGTCATCTCGATGAAGATCCGCCGTCCGTCGCGCAGCAGCGACCGGACCGCCTGCTCGAACTCCACGGGCTCGCGCATGTTGCGCCACCAGTAGTCGGTGTCGAGCCCTGTGGTGTCCAGCTGGCCGCCGGTGACGGTCGAGTAGAACGGCACCTCGCCGGGTCGCGGCGCCACCGGCGCGAGGTCCGCGAGGATCTGCTCCCGCAGCACGTCCACGTGGGCGGTGTGGCCCGCCCCGCTGGCGCTGGTGATCCGGCGGGCCCGGATGCCCTCGGCGTCGCAGGCCGCGGCCAGTTCATCACAGGCGTCCGGGTCCCCGGCGACGATGCAGGCCCGGGGGCTGTTGACGGCGGCGACCGAGAGGCGGTCGCCCCAGCGGGCCAGCCGCTCCGTCACCTGGTCGACCGGCAGCAGGACCGAGACCATGCCGCCGCGCCCATCCAGGGTCAGCCAGGCCTTGCTGCGCAGCACCACCACCCGGGCGGCGTCCTCCAGCGACAGCCCCCCGGCGATGTAGGCAGCGGCGATCTCGCCCTGCGAGTGCCCCACCACCGCGGTCGGCTCGACTCCGAAGGACCGCCACAGCGCCGCGAGCGACACCATCATGGTGAACAGCACGGGCTGGACCACGTCGAGGCGGTCCAGCGAGGGCGCCCCGGGCTCGCCCCGCAGGACGTCCAGCACCTTCCAGTCGGTGAACTTCTCGATCGCCTCGGCGCACTCGCGGGCGGTCGCGGCGAAGACCGGTGAGGTGTCGAACAGTGCTCGTCCCATGCCGGCCCACTGCGAGCCCTGGCCGGGGAAGACAAAGGCGACCTCGCCCTTGACCGGCGAGCCGAGGGTGACGGTGTCGGCGCTCCGGTCCTCGGCGAGGGCCGCCAGAGCGTCGAGCAGGCCCGCGGTGTCCCCGGCCACCACGGCGGCCCGGTGCTCCAGTGCGGTGCGGGTGGTGGCCAGCGAGTAGGCGACGTCGGCGGCTGCCTGCGGATGCTCCGTCAGCTGGTCCAGGAGCTTGCGGGCCTGGGCCCGCAGGCCCTGCTCGCTGCGCCCGGACACCAGCCACGGCAGGGCCGGCAGTTCCGCCGGCGCCGCGGCCGGCGTGGCGGGCTGCTCCGCCGGCTCCTCGTCCTCGGCCGCCTCGGGGGCCTGCTCCAGGATGACGTGCGCGTTGGTGCCGCTGACGCCGAAGGACGAGACCGCGGCGCGACGGGCCGCCCCGGTCTGCGGCCACTGCCGCTCCTCGGTCAGCAGCTCGACCGCGCCGGCCGACCAGTCCACGTTCGGGGTGGGCCGGTCCACGTGCAGGGTCTTGGGCAGCCGGGCGTTGCGGATCGCCATCACCATCTTGATGACGCCGGCGACGCCGGCGGCGGCACCGGTGTGGCCGAGGTTCGACTTCACCGCGCCCAGCCAGAGCGGGCGGTCAGCCGGGCGGGCGTTCCCGTAGGTGGCGAGCAGGGCCTGGGCCTCGATCGGGTCGCCCAGGCTGGTGCCGGTGCCGTGCGCCTCGACGGCGTCCACGTCCGCCGCGGTGAGCCGGGCGTCGGCGAGGGCCTGGCGGATCACCCGCTGCTGGGACGGCCCGTTGGGCGCGGTCAGCCCGTTGGACGCGCCGTCCTGGTTCACCGCGCTGCCCCTGAGCACCGCCAGCACCGGGTGCCCGAGCCGCCGGGCGTCGGAGAGCCGCTCGACCAGCAGCACGCCGGCGCCCTCGCTCCAGCCCGCGCCGTCGGCGGCCGCGGAGAAGGCCTTGCACCGGCCGTCCTCCGACAGGGCCCGCTGCCGGGACAGCGCGACCAGTACGGCGGTGGTGGACATCACGGTGACGCCGCCCGCGAGTGCCAGGTCGCACTCACCGTCCCGCAGCGACTGGGCGGCCAGGTGGAGGGCCACCAGGGAGGAGGAGCAGGCGGTGTCGATCGTCACGGCCGGGCCCTCGAGGCCCAGCACGTAGGAGACCCGGCCGGAGAGCACGCTGTTGGACGTGCCCGTGGAGGCGTAGTTGTCGATCCCCTCGGCCGAGGCGGCCAGGATCGTGCCGTAGTCCTGCTGGTTCATGCCAGCGAACACGCCGGTCCGGCTGCCGCGCAGGGCGGTCACGTCCATCCCGGCCCGCTCCAGGGCCTCCCAGGAGATCTCCAGCATCAGCCGCTGCTGCGGGTCCATCGCGGTCGCCTCGCGCGGCGAGATGCCGAAGAAGCCCGGGTCGAACGCCGCGACGTCGGGCAGGAACCCGCCTTGCCGCGCGTAGCAGGTGCCGACCCGCTCCGGGTCCGGGTCGTAGAGGTTGTCCAGGTCCCAGCCGCGGTTGTCGGGGAAGGGGCCGATCGCGTCCCGGCCCTCGTGGACAAGGCCCCACAGGTCCTCGGGTGACCGGACCTCGCCGGGGTAGCGGCAGGCCATCCCAACGATCGCGATGGGCTCGGTGCTGCGTGACTCCAGGTCCGCCAGCTTCTGGCGGGTGCGGTGGAGGTCCGCGGTCACCCACTTCAGGTAATCGCGAAGTTCTTTCTCAGTTGCCATCGGAGTCACTCCCGGTCGTCGGAACTGCGAGTCTGGGGCGGTGTGTTGCGGCCCGGGGCGGGCGACAACGACGCGGGGGCGTCATTCCTTGCCGAACTCTGTGTTGATGAGGTGGAAAAGCTCTTCGTCGCTGGCCTCGTCGAGCATGTCGATGACGCCGGCGGACGGGCCGGCGCCCGCCTCGTCCCAGGCGGCCACCAGGGTGCGCAGGCGTGCGACCACCTGCTCGCGCATCGCGTCTCCCGGCTCGAGGTCGGCCAAGCCGGCCTCCAGGTGGTCGAGTTGGGCGAGCACGGGCAGCTGGACGCCCGCCATGCCCTGGAGGATCGTGCTCTCCAGGTACTCGGCCAGCGCGGTCGGCGTCGGGTAGTCGAACACCAGGGCTGCGGAGAGCTGGACACCGGTCACCGCGACCAGGCGGTTGCGGAGTTCGACCGCCGTCAGCGAGTCGAAGCCGATCTCGCGGAACGAGCGCTGGGCGTCGAGCCCGTCGGGCGACGGGTAGTCGAGGACGGCCGCGACCTGGGTGCGGACCAGCTCGACCAGCGTCCGCCGGCGCTCCTCCGCCGGGAGCCCGGCGAGCCGGCCCGCGAAGCCCTCGCCGTTCTCCGCACCGGCGCCCGCCGGTCCGGCGGCTCGCCGCATCGGCGCCCGGAACAGCCCACGCAGTGCCGCCATCAGCGTGCCGGCGGCGGCCTTCCCGCGCAGGACGGCCGGGTCGAGCTGCATCGGGACGAGGACCGCCTCCTCCCTGGCCCAGGCGGCGTCGAACAGCTCCAGGCCCTTGGCCCCGGTCAGCGGCACGACTCCGGCCTGCAGCATCCGCCGCAGGTCGCGGTCGGACAGGCTCCCGGCCATGCCCCCCTCGGTGTCCCACAGCCCCCAGGCCAGCGAGGTGCCCGGCAGGCCCTCGGCCTGCCGCAGGCGGGCCAGGCCGTCCAGGAAGGCGTTGGCGGCGGCGTAGTTGGCCTGGCCGACCCCGCCGAAGGTCCCCGTCCCGGAGGAGAAGAGGACGAACCGGGCCAGTGCCTGGTCCCTCGTCAGCTCGTGCAGGTTGACGGCGGCGTCGACCTTGGCCCGCAGCACCCCGTCCACCCGCTCCGGGGTCAGCGCCGTCACCACGCCGTCGTCGACCGTGCCGGCCACGTGCACCACGGCGGTCAGCGGATGACCGCCCGGGATCGCGGCCAGTACGGCCGCCAGCGCTTCCCGGTCCGCCACGTCGCAGGCGGCGAAGGTCACGGTGGCACCCGAGCGGGCGAGGTCGGCGCCGAGCTCCGCCGCGCCGTCCGCCCGTTCGCCCCGCCGGCTGACCAGCAGGAGGTGGCGCACGCCGTGTTCCGACACCAGGTGCCGGGCCACCAGGGCGCCGATCGCACCGGTGGCACCGGTGACCAGGACGGTGCCGTCCGCGGCGAGGGCCGGCTCCGGCCGGGTGGCCGCGGGCGCGGCGACCCGGGTCAGGCGCGGCATCAGCACCGTTCCCGCGGTGACGGCCAGCTGCGGCTCGTCCAGGGCGTGCGCGGTGCCGATCGCGGCGAGCAGGCTGCTGTCGGCGCTGTCGGGATCGTCGAGGTCGACCAGGAGGAACCGGTCCGGGTGCTCGGCCTGCGCCGAGAGCAGCAGACCCCAGGCCGCCGCAGAGGCGGAATCGGCCGGGTCCGGGGCCTGCCCGGTGTCCACGGCGCCGCTGGTGACCAGGACCAGCCTGCTACCGGACAGCCGGACGTCGGCCAGCAGCTGCTGGACGGTCGCCAGGGTCCGGTGGACGGTCTGCCGGGCCGCCTCGACCAGCGCGCCGGGGGCCGCGCCGACCGGCACGACCAGGGTGTCCGGCACGGCGGCACCCGCGTCGAGCGCCAGGTCCAGGGCGGGCAGGTCGGGGTGGATCTCCACCGGGGCGTCCAGCCCTGCCGACAAGGCCTTGGCGATGCCGTGGGCCCAGGAGTCCTCCCCGCCGAGCATCGCCCAGTCACCGGCTGGCGGCGCGGGATCGACGGCGGGGACGGCGGTCCAGGCGAGCCGGTACAGCGAGTCCGTGGCGCCGTCGGCCCGCGCCGGCCCGTCGGTGCCGCGGACGGGCACCGCGGCCAGCGCCAGTTCCTCCACCACCGCGACCGGCCCGTCCTGGGGGTCGGCGAGCTGCGCCGAGAACGCGTCGGGACCGTGCGCCCGGAGCCGGACCCGCAGCGCGGTGGCGCCGGCGGCATGGAGCGAGACCCCGCTCCAGCCGGACGGGAGGCGCCCGTCGCGGCCGAGCCGGCCGTCCGCGAGGACGGCCAGCTCGCCGACCCCGGCCAGCAGGGCCGGGTGCAGGCTGTGCCGCTCGGCCTCCTCCGCCTCCTGCTCGGAGAGCACGAGGTCGGCGAAGAACTCGTCGCCGTGCCGCCACACGGCCTGCACCACGTCCGAGGGCACCTCCTCGGCGGGCGCGGTGCGGACCCAGGCCTGGTGGAGCTCCTCGAGGTCGACCGGCTCCGCGCCGGCCGGCGGCCAGGCGCCGGGCTCGGCGGCCGGTGCCGCGGGCGCCTCGGTCAGCACGCCGGCGAGGTGGCGCCGCCACTCGTCGTCGGCCGCGTCCTCGGCCCGGGCGTGCAGGCTGAACGCCCGCTGCCCGTCCTGGTCCCCGGTCGCCACGTGCAGCCGGAGCTGGACCGCGCCCGTCTCGGGCAGCTCCAGCGGCTCGACGGTCGTGGCCTCCCCGATGCGGTGGTACCCGAGCTGGCCGCCCGCCCACAGCGCCAGCTCCACCAGCGCGCCGCCGGACAGCACGAGGCGGTCCGTGGCACCGGCCGTCCGGGACAGCCGGGCGCTGTACAGCACGGCCCCCGGCTCCGGGAGGTCGACGCCCGCGCCGAGCAGCGGGTGCGCCGCCTCGCGCAGGCCGGCCGCGGACAGGTCGCCCTGCCCGGCCGACGGCAGGCCGAGCCAGTAGTGCTGGTGCCGGAAGGCGTACGTGGGCAGGTCGATCCGGGTGGCGCCGCTGCCCGCGAACAGACCCGGCCAGCTCACCCGCCCGTCCCGCACGTACAGCCGGCCGACGGCCGTCATCAGGCTCCGGGCCTCGTCCCGGTCCCGGCGCAGCGCCGGGACGCACACCGGCACCGCGGCCGGGTCACCGGCCGGGGCCGCGAGGCACTCGCCCGCCATCGCGGTCAGCACCGCGTCGGGGCCGATCTCCAGGAAGCTGGCCACCCCGCGCTCGACGAGGGTGGCCACCCCGTGGGCGAACAGCACGGCCTCACGCACCTGGCGGCTCCAGTAGGCCGGGTCGCGCAGCTCCGCCGGGCGGGCCAGCTCACCGGTCACGTTGGACACCAGCGGCAGTACCGGGTCGTGGAACTCCGCCGCGGCCACCACCTGCTCGAAGTCCGCCAGCATCGGCTCCATCAGCGCCGAGTGAAAGGCGTGGCTGACCGTCAGCCTGCGAATCCGCACGCCCCGTTCGGCGAAGGCGGCGGCGACCTGGTCGACCTCGGCCTCCGGGCCGGACACCACGACGGACGTGGGCCCGTTGACGGCCGCAACGGACACCCGGTCCGCGAACGGCGCCAGCGCCTCGCGGACCTCCGCCTCACCGGCGGCGACGGCCGCCATGGCCCCGCCCGCCGGGAGGGCCTGCATCAGCCAGCCGCGGGCCGCCACCACCCGGGCGGCGTCCGTCAGCGACCAGACGCCGGCGACGTGCGCCGCGGCCAGTTCGCCGATCGAATGGCCGAGCAGGTAGTCGGGGGTGACGCCCCAGCCCTCCAGCAGCCGGAACAGCGCCACCTCCAGCGCGAACAGGGCGGCCTGGGTGAAGACCGTCTGGTTCAGCTCGTCCGCGTCGGGCGAGCCGGGCTCGGCGAACACGACCTCCTTCAGCGGCCGGTCCAGGTAGTGGTCGAGCTCCGCGCAGACCTCGTCGAACGCCTGCGCGTAGGCGGGGTAGGCCTGGTACAGACGGCTGCCCATGCCGGCCCGCTGCGAGCCCTGGCCGGTGAACAGGAAGGCCACCCGGCCCTCCGCCGGCCGCTCCAGCGCGACCGCGGCACCCTCCCCGCCGTCGGCCAGCGCGTCGAGGCCCCGGACCAGGTCGGCCCGGTCGCCGGCGGCCAGGACGGCCGCGTGGTCGAGCACGGTGCGGGTGGTGCTCAGCGACCAGGCCAGGTCCTGGACCCGAACGTCGGGCTGGGCGTCCAGGAAGGCGCACAACCGCGCGGCCTGGGCCCGCAGTCCGGCCTCGCCGCTGCCGGAGACCACCACCGGGACGGGGGCACCGTCCCCGATCGCCGGCCCGCCCTCGCCGGCCGCCGGTGCGTCCGTGGAGGCCTGCGGCCCGTCGGCCGGGGCCTGCTCGATGATCACGTGTGCGTTGGTGCCGCTGATCCCGAAGGAGGAGATCCCGGCGCGGCGCGGGCGGCCCTGCTCGGGCCAGTGCCTGGCCTCGGTCAGCAGCTCCACCGCGCCCGCCGTCCAGTCCACGTGCGGGGTGGGCTCGTCGACGTGCAGGGTGCGCGGCAGGAAGCCGTGGCGCAGGGCCAGCACCATCTTCATGACGCCGGCGGCGCCGGCCGCCGCCTGGGTGTGGCCGATGTTGGACTTGAGCGACCCCAGCCAGAGCGGCCGGTCCGCCGGTCGGCCCTGGCCGTACGAGGCCAGGAGCGCCTGCGCCTCGATCGGGTCACCCAGGGTGGTTCCGGTGCCGTGCGCCTCCACCGCGTCGACCTCGGCGGGCGAGAGCCCGGCATCGGCGAGGGCGGCGGCGATCACCCGCTGCTGGGACGGACCGTTGGGTGCCGTCAGCCCGTTGGACGCACCGTCCTGGTTGATCGCCGAACCGCGCAGCACCGCGAGCACCGGGTGGCCGTTGCGCTGGGCGTCCGACAGCCGCTCCACCAGGAGGACGCCTGCGCCCTCGGCCAGCGAGAAACCGTCGGCCGCACCCGCGAAGGACTTGCAGCGGCCGTCCGCGGCGAGACCGCGCTGCCGGCTGAAGGCCACGAAGGAGGTCGGGTCGGGCATCACCATGACGCCGCCCGCCATCGCCAGGTCGCACTCGCCCATCCGCAGCGCCTGGGCCGCCAGGTGCAGCGCGACCAGCGAGGACGAGCAGGCCGTGTCGATCGTGACGGCCGGGCCCTCGAGCCCCAGCACGTAAGAGACCCGGCCGGACACCACGCTGGCGGCGGCACTCGTGATCAGGTAGCCCTCCAGCTCGGCCGAGTCCCGCAGCCGGGTGCCGTAGGCCTGGTCGGCCATGCCGAAGTAGACGCCGGTGCGGCTGCCGCGCAGCGAGCGCGGGTCGATGCCGGCCCGCTCCAGCGCCTCCCAGGACGTCTCCAGCAGCAGCCGCTGCTGCGGGTCCATCGAGAGGGCCTCGCGGGGCGAGATGCCGAAGAAGCCGGCGTCGAACTGCCCCGCGTCGTGGAGGAAGCCGCCCCGGTCCACGTAGCTGGAGTCAGGTGCGTCGGGGTCCGGGTCGAACAGCCGGTCCAGCGGCCAGCCGCGGTCGGTGGGGAACGGGGTGGTCAGGTCCGCCTCGTCCAGCAGCGCCTGCCAGAGCTGCTCGGGCGTGGCGATGCCGCCGGGGTAGCGGCAGCCCATGGCGACGATGGCGATCGGCTCGTCACGGCGGATCGCGACGGCCGGCACCGCCGGCACGACGGGCCCGGCCTCGCGCCGGCCGAAGACCTTCTGCCCGATGAACTCGGCCAGTGCCGCCAGCGTCGGGTGGTCGAACACCATGGTGCTGGGCAGCCGCAGTCCGCTGGCCGCGTTCAGCCGGTTCCGCAGCTCGACCGCGGTCAGCGAGTCGAAGCCGAGGTCCTTGAACGCCCGCCGCGCGTCCAGCGCGTCGGCGCTGCGGTGACCGAGCACGGCGGCCACGTGTTCGGCGACCAGCTCGCGCAGGGCCCGCGCGCGCTGGTCCTCGTCCAGTTCCTCCAGCCGGCGGGCCAGGGCGGAGCCGGGCGCCCCGGAGCCGCCGCTCTGCGCGGGCTGCTCGGGCTCGGGCTGAGCCTCCGGCAGCTCGTCGAGCAGCCGGGAGGGCCGGCCCGAGGTGAAGACCGGGGCGAACTGCTCCCAGTCCACGTCGGCGAGGATGACCGAGGTCTCCCCCTCGGCGAGCATCCGCCGCAGTCCGGCGACGGCCAGGTCCGGATCGATCACCGGCAGGCCGCGGCGGCGGAGCGTGTCGTAGATCGCCTCGTCGACCATGCCGCCGCCAGCCCACGGCCCCCAGGCCACGGACAGCGTCGGCACCCCGTCGGCGCGGCGCCGTTCCGCACGCGCGTCGAGCACCGCGTTGGCCGCGGCGTAGACCGCGTGGTCGCCCGCGCCCCAGACGGCGGTGATCGAGGAGAAGTAGACCACCGCCTCCAGCTGCGCCGGGTCGAGCACGGCCTCCACGTTGGCGATGCCCTCGACCTTGGCGCCCAGCACCGTCACCAGGTCGTCCAGGCTCGCCTCGGCCAGCGGGCCGAGGACGCCGGCGCCGGCGGCGTGCACCACGGCCGTGATCGGACCGCCGTCGGCCTGCACCCGGTCGACCAGCACGGCCAGCGCCGCGCGGTCGGCCGTGTCGCAGGCCTCCACGGACACCCGGGTGCCGAGGGCGGCGAGCTCCTCGCGCAGTTCCGCGGCTCCGGGGGCCGCGCAGCCGCGGCGGCTGAGCAGCACCAGGTGGTCCACGCCCTCGGCGGCCAGCCAGCGCGCCACCCGGGCGCCGAGGGCGCCGGTGCCACCGGTGACCAGGACCGTTCCGCCGGGCTGCCAGCCGGGCTGCCCGGCGCAGTCGGCCGCGGAGGCGTGCACCAGCCGCCGGCCGTACACGCCCGACGGGCGCACCGCCACCTGGTCCTCGCCGCCGAGGCCCGCCAGCACCAGCGCCAGCCGCTCGGCGGCCCGCTCGTCGACGATCTCCGGCAGGTCGATCAGACCGCCCCACCGCTGGGGTTCCTCCAGCGCCGCCACCCGGCCGAGCGCCCAGAGCGCGGCCTGCTCCGGGTCGGCCGGTCCGGCGTCGTCCGCGGTGCCGACGGCGCCGCGGGTCGCGCACCAGACGGGCGCGTCGACCCCGGCCTCCGGGAGGGCCTGGACCAGCATCATCGCCAGCGCGAGCCCGCGCGGCACGACCCGCTCCCGCGGATGCCTGGCCTGGTCCAGCCCGAGCAGGGAGAGGACTCCGGCCGGGGCCGGCCGGTCGGCGAGCGCCGTCCGGACGGCCGCGGCCAGGGCAGCGCGCTCGCCGCCCGCCTCGGCGGTGACGGCGTCCTCGTCGATGCGCAGCACGATGGTGCCCTCCGCGCGGTCCGCCACGGCGCTCGCCGCGCCCAGGACCGCCGGGTGATCGGCGAGCCCGGCGGGCAGGACGACCAGCCAGGGGCCGGCCAGCCGGCCCGGGGCGCCGGACTCGCCGAGCCGGGACCAGCCGACCCGGTAGCGCCAGGCGTCCAGCACCGACTGCTCGCGCCGGCTGGACCGCCAGGCGGAGAGCGCCGGGACGAGGTCCGCCAGCGGCCCGCAGTCGGCCAGCCCGAGGGTGTCCGCGAGACCGTCGAGATCCTGCTCGTCGACGGCCCGCCAGAACCGGTCGTCCGCCGGATCGGCGGCCACCTGCGGCGCCACCGCCTGCGGCCAGTACCGCTCGCGCTGGAAGGCGTAGGTCGGCAGGTCCACCCGGACCGGCCGGTGGTCGCGGTAGGCGGCCGTCCAGTCGACCGGGACGCCGTTCACGGACAGCTCGGCCAACGAGGTGAGCATCCGGTCCGGGCCGCCCTCCTCACGGCGCAGGGTGCCCACGACGACCGGCTCGGCGCCGGCACGCTCGGCGGTCTCCGCGACCGGAACGCCCAGCACCGGGTGCGGACTGACCTCGACGAACACCAGGTGGCCGCGGTCGACCAGCTCCCTGACGACCGGTTCGAGCAGCACCGGCTCGCGCAGGTTGCGGTACCAGTACTCGGCGTCCAGGCCTTCGGTGTCCAGGCGCTCCGCGGTCACGGTGGAGAAGAACGCGGTCTCGGCCCGGCGCGGGCGGATCGGCGCCAGCGCCGCCAGCAGCTCCTCCCGGAGCTCCTCGACCTGCGCCGAGTGCGAGGCGTAGTCCACCTCGATCCGCTTGACCCGGATCTCCTGGGAGCGGGCCTGCTCCATCAGCTCGTCGAGGGCCTCGGGCTCTCCGGAGACCACGACGGCGGACGGACCGTTGACGGCCGCCACCGACACCCGACCGTTCCAGCGCTCCAGCCACGGCTCGACCTCGGCCCGCGGCGCGGCCACCGAGACCATGCCGCCCCGGCCGGCGAGCGCGCCCAGCGCGCGGGCGCGCAGCGCCACCACGCGGGCGGCGTCCTCCAGGGAGAGCGCGCCGGCCACGCACGCGGCCGCGATCTCGCCCTGGGAGTGGCCGATCACCGCGGCCGGCACCACGCCGAAGGAGCGCCAGACCTCGGCCAGCGACACCATGACCGCGAACAGCACGGGCTGGACGACGTCGACCCGGTCGAGCCCGGGCGCGCCGTCCGCGCCGCGCACCACGTCGGTGAGCGACCAGTCGACGAAGGCCCCCAGCGCCCGCTCGCAGTCCGCCCAGCGGGCGGCGAACACCGCGGAGGAGTCCAGGAGTTCGACCGCCATGCCGGCCCACTGGCCGCCCTGCCCGGGGAACACCCAGACCGGGCCCCGCCCGGCGGGCAGCGCCGCACCGGTCACCACGCCCGGCGCCGGCACCGCGTCGGCGACGGCCCGCAGGCCCGCCGCGAAGTCCGCGCGCTCCCGGCCCACGACGACGGCCCGGTGTTCGAAGAGCGTGCGCGACCGCAGCAGGGCGTGGCCGATGTCGGCGACCGGCAGCTCCGGCCGGGCCGCCAGCTCCGCCGCCAGGCGGGCCGCCTGCCCGCGCAGCGCGTCCGCGCTCCGGGCGGAGAGCACCCAGGGCCGCACGCCCGCCGGCTCCCCGTCCAGGTCGGCGGACGGCTCGGCGGTCGGCTCCGCCTGGTCGGGGGCCTGCTCGAGGATCACATGGGCGTTGGTGCCGCTCATCCCGAAGGCCGAGACACCGGCCCGCCGCGGGCGGCCGGTCTCCGGCCACGGCAGGCTCTCCGTGAGCAGCTCCACGGCACCGGAGGACCAGTCGACCTGCGGGGTGGGCTCGTCCACGTGCAGCGTCGCGGGGAGCACGCCGTTGCGGATCGCCATCACGGTCTTGATCACGCCGCCGACGCCGGCCGCCGCCATGCTGTGGCCGATGTTCGACTTGAGGGAGCCGAGGTAGAGCGGTCGGTCCTCGGCCCGGTCCCGGCCGTAGGTGGCGAGCAGGGCCTGGGCCTCGATCGGGTCGCCCAGGCGGGTGCCGGTGCCGTGCGCCTCGACGAGGTCGACCTCCCGGGGAGCGAGGCCCGCGACGGCCAGCGACCGGCGGATCACCCGCTGCTGGGAGGGGCCGTTGGGCGCGGTGAGGCCGTTGGAGGCGCCGTCCTGGTTGATCGCGCTGCCCCGCACGGTGGCGAGCACCCGGTGCCCGTTGCGCAGCGCGTCGGACAGCCGCTCGACGACCAGCACGCCGACGCCCTCGGCCCAGCCGGTGCCGTCGGCCGTCGCCGCGAAGGACTTGCAGCGCCCGTCCGCGGCCAGGCCGTTCTGCCGGGCGAACTCCACGAAGCCCACCGGAGTGCTCATCACGGTCACCCCGCCGGCCAGGGCGAGGTCGCACTCGCCGTTGCGCAACGACTGCACGGCCAGGTGCAGGGCGACCAGCGAGGAGGAGCAGGCGGTGTCCACGGTGACCGCCGGGCCTTCGAGGCCGAGGGCGTAGGCGATCCGGCCGGAGACCACGCTGGTGGCGGTGCCCGTCATCAGGTAGCCCTCGGTCTCGGGCACCCCGGCGAGCACCTGCGCGTAGTCCGAGCCGGCCACGCCGGAGAAGACGCCGGTGGTGCTGCCGCGCAGCCCGGATCCGTCGATGCCGGCCCGCTCCAGCGCCTCCCAGGACACCTCCAGCAGCAGCCGCTGCTGCGGGTCCATCGCCAGCGCCTCGCGGGGCGCCACACCGAAGAAGGCGGCGTCGAACTCGGCGGCGTCGGACAGGAATCCGCCCTCGGTCGGCATGGGCGTGCCGTCCGAGGCGTCGCCGCGGCGCAGCGCCGCGATGTCCCAACCGCGGTCCGACGGGAAGCCGCCGATCCCGTCGCCGCCCGACACCACCAGCTGCCAGAGTTCCTCCGGTCCGGTCACGCCACCGGGGTAGCGGCAGGCCATGCCGACGATGGCCACCGGCTCGTCGGTAGCGGCAGCGCCGCCGGCCGGCAGGCCGGTGTCGGGGGCGAGGCCGAGCAGTTCCTCGCGGAGGTACTCGGCGACCGCCTCCGGGGTCGGGTAGTCGAAGACCACCGTCGCGGGCACCGGCAGGCCGCTGTCCTGGGCGAGCCGGTCGCGGAACCGGACGGCCGTCAGCGAGTCGAAGCCGAGCTCCTGGAACGGCTGGCCCGGGTGGACCGCGTCGGCGGAGGGGTGCCCGAGCACGGCCGCGGCGTGCGAGCGGACCAACTCCAGCAGGCGGTGCGGCAGTTCCGCCGGGTCGACGCCAGCCAGCGGGTGGTCCGCGGCGACCGCCCGCGGGGCGCTGCTCGACAGCACCCGCACCTCGGGCAGGTCGGCGACCAGCGGGCGGGGGCGGACCGCGGTGAACCGCGGGTGGAAGGCGCTCCAGTCGACGTCCGCCACGACCGCGACCGCCTCGTCCGTGGCGAGGGCCCGGCCCAGGGCTTCCAGGGCCAGCCGCGGACGCATCGGGACCAGCCCGAGATCCGCGCCCGGGACCGGCGCGTCCTCGGCCTCCGCGCCCCAGGGACCCCAGCCCACGCAGAGGGCGGGCACCCCGTCGGCGCGCAGGCGCTGGGCCAGCGACTCCAGCAGCCCGTGCGCGAGGACGTGCACGGCGTCCTCGCCGCCCCAGACACCGCTGACCGACGACAGCAGCAGGAAGGTGTCCAGGCCGGTGTCCGGGACCAGGTCGGCGAGCAGTGCCGCGCCGGCGGTCCGATCGTGCAACTGTCGGGAGAGCAGGCCCGGCTCGGTGGCGCGCAGCACGGACTCGGCTCCGGGGCCGGCCGGAGCGGGGTTCTCGATGTGGACGACGGCCGTGAGCGGGTGCTCGGCGGGCAGCGCCGCCCGCAGGGCCTCGGGGTCCTGCCCGTCCCAGACCGTGGTGGTGCAGGTGCTGTCCTCGGCCAGGGCCGACCGGAGGGCGGCGAGGTCGGGGGCCGGCTGCTCGGGCCGGTGCAGCAGCACGAGGTGGCGTTGCACCGCGGCAGTGAGCCAGCCGACCAGCTCGCCAGTCACGGCGCCGACGTCGCCGGTGACCAGGGTGGTGCCGCCGGACCGCCAGGACCGGTCGCGCCCGGGCCGCCGGGCGGCCCGGGTCAGTCGGCGGGCGAACACCCCGTTGGCCCGCACGGCCAGCTCGTCCTCGCCGCGCGGGTCGGCGAGCAGCGCGACCAGCACGGCCGGGAGGTCCTGCGGACCGTCGGCCAGGTCGATCAGGCCACCCCAGCGGCCGGGGTACTCGCCGGCGGCGGCCCGGCCCAGGCCGAGGAAACCGGCCTGGGCCGGATCCGCCGGGGCATCGCCGTCGCCGACCGAGACGGCGCGCCGGGTGGCGCACCAGAGCGGGGCGCGCACCTGCGCGTCGCCGAGCGCCTGGAGCAGGGTCGTGGTGGTGGCCAGGGCGGCCGGCACCGACGGGGCCTGCGGGTCCGGCGTCCGGTCCAGGGCCAGCAGGGAGAGCACGCCCGCCGGGGCCGGGACGCCGTCGAGCGCGGCCCGGATGCGGGCGGTGAGGGCGGCCCGGTCGGTGTCCGCCAGACCGGTGGACAGGGTCACGACCCCGTCCGCGTGCCGCTCCAGGGCCGCCAGCGCCGCGGTGGCCACCGGGTCGTCCTGGGCGGCGGCCGGGACGGCCACCAGCCAGGTCCCGGCCGGGCCGCCGTCGCCGGGCCGGCCGACCGGCTCCCAGCCGAGCCGGTGCAGCAGATGGTCCCCGGCCGCGTCCTCGACGGCGGGCGCCGTGGTCACGGCGGGGCTGGCCGGCAGCCAGTACCGCTGCCGCTGGAAGGCGTAGGTCGGGAGGGCGGGCGAGCGCCGGGCCGGGCCGGTGTCTAGCACCGCCGGCCAGTCCACCGACCAACCGTGGACGTGCAGTTCGGCGAGGGCGGCCAGCAGGGTGTCCGGCTCCTCGCGGTTGCGCTCCAGCGCGGGCACCAGCGCCACCGCGTCGCCGAGGTCGGCGAGGCAGTCGCGGGCCATCGCGGTGAGCACCCCGCCGGGGCCCAGCTCGAGGCAGGCCGTCACACCCAAGGAGTGCAGCGTGCGCATCCCGTCGTGGAACCGGACGCTCTCGCGGACGTGCCGCACCCAGTACTCGGGCGAGCAGAGCTGCTCCGCGGTGACCGGCTCGCCGGTCAGGTCGGAGACGATCGGGATCCGCGGGGCGTGGAACTCCACGGTCTGCGCGACAGCCCGGAAGTCGGCCAGCATCGGGTCCATGAGGTGCGAGTGGAAGGCGTGACTGACCGTCAGGCGGCGGTGCCGGTTTCCGCGCCGGGCGCAGAGCCGGGCGAGCTCCTCGATCGTCTCCTCGGCGCCGGAGAGTACCAGCGAAGTGGGCCCGTTGACGGCGGCGACCGCCACCGGTCCGGGGTCGCCCGCCTCCGCCAGCAGCTCGGGCAGCTCCGCTTCGGGCAGCTCGACGGCGAGCATCGCCCCGCCCGCGGGCAGCGCCTGCATCAGGCGGCCGCGGGCGGCGACCAGGGTGCAGGCGTCGTCCAGCGAGAGCACCCCGGCGACGTGGGCGGCGCTCAGCTCGCCGATCGAGTGGCCGAGCAGGTGGTCGGGGGTGAGGTTCCAGTGCTCCAGCTGGCGGAACAGCGCCACCTCGACGGCGAACAGCGCCGCCTGGGTGTACACGGTGCGGTTGACCAGCGGTTCACCGTCCGCCTCCGCACCGGCCAGCACGACGTCCTTGAGCGGGTGCTCCAGCAGCGGGTCGATCCTGACGCACACCTCGTCGAAGGCCTCGGCGAACCGCGGGTACGCCTCGTACAGGCCCCGGCCCATGCCGGCGCGCTGCGCGCCCTGGCCGGTGAAGAGGAAGGCGAGCCCGCCGGCCGGGCGGGTCCGGCCGGACACCACCCCGGCCCGGACCGTGCCCCGGGCGAGCGCGTCGAGCCCGGCCAGCAGCTGCACCCGGTCGGCGCCGACCACGGCGGCGCGGTGGGTCAGCGCGGCCCGGGTGGTCGCCAGCGCGGCCGCCCAGCCGGCCGGGGCCGCGGTGGGATCGGCCTCGACGGCCCGGCTCAGTCGGCGGGCCTGGGCCCGCAGCGCGTCCTCGCCACGGGCGGAGAGCAGCCATGCCGTCGGGGCGCCGGCCGGCCCGGCGGTCTCCCCGGCCGACTCGGCCGACTCGGCCGACTCCGCCTCGGGGGCCTGCTCCAGGACCACGTGCGCGTTGGTGCCGCTGATGCCGAAGGAGGAGACGGCGGACCGCCGGACCCGGCCGGTCCTCGGCCAGTCGCGCTGCTCGGTCAGCAGCTGGACGTCACCGGCGGACCAGTCGACCTCCGGGGTCGGCCGGTCCACGTGCAGCGTGGCGGGCAGCACACCGTGCTGCATCGCCATGACCATCTTGATCACGCCGGCCAGGCCGGAGGCCGCCTGGGTGTGGCCGATGTTGGACTTGATCGAACCGAGCCAGAGCGGCTGCTCCGCCGGGCGGTCCTGGCCGTAGGTGGCGAGCAGGGCCTGGGCCTCGACCGGGTCCCCCAGCCGGGTGCCGGTCCCGTGCGCCTCGACCACGTCGATCTGACCGGGGCTCAGCCTGGCGTCCTCCAGGGCCTGGCGGATCACCCGCTGCTGGGAGGGGCCGTTGGGCGCGGTGAGCCCGTTGGAGGCACCGTCCTGGTTGACCGCGGTGCCGCGGACGACGGCCAGCACGGGGTGCCCGAGCCGCTGGGCGTCGGAGAGCCGCTCCAGCAGCAGCACGGCGACGCCCTCGCCCCAGCCGGTGCCGTCGGCCGCCGCCGCGAAGGCCTTGCACCGGGCGTCCCCGGCGAGCCCGCCCTGCTGGGCGAACTCGGCGTACAGCCCCGGGCCGGCCATCACAGCGGCGCCGCCGGCCAGCGCGAAGGAGCACTCGCCGGAGCGCAGGGCGGAGACCGCGAGGTGCAGCGCCACCAGCGAGGAGGAGCAGGCGGTGTCGACCGTGAGGGCGGGACCCTCCAGGCCCAGGGTGTAGGAGAGCCGGCCCGAGGCGACGCTGCTGGTGGTGCCGGTCAGGATGTGGCCCACGACCTCCTGGCGGGCCTGGTCGTCGTGCGGGCCGTACCGCTGGTCGGCCATCCCGACGAAGACCGCGCCGTCGCTGCCCCGCAGCCCGGTGGGGTCGATCCCGGCCCGTTCGAAGGCCTCCCAGGACGTCTCCAGCAGCAGCCGCTGCTGCGGGTCCATCGCCAGCGCCTCGCGCGGCGAGATGCCGAAGAACCCGGCGTCGAACTCGCCCGCGTCGTACAGGAATCCGCCCTCGCGCCGGACCTCGGCGCCGAGCTCGGCCACGTCCCAGCCGCGGTCCGCGGGGAACGCGGCGACCGCGTCCGTCCCGGAGCGGGTGAGCTCCCACAGGTCCTCCGGGGACTGGATGCCGCCCGGGTAGCGGCAGCCGATGGAGACGATCGCGATGGGCTCCGGCGCGGCCGACTCCAGCTCGTGCAGCCGCTGCCGGGTCCGCTGCAGGTCCGCAGTGACCTTCTTGAGGTAGTCGACGAGCTTCCCGTCACTTACCACTGCAATCAACTCCTTTGCCGTGAGGCGTTTTCATGACGGGACTGGGCTGGGTGGCGGTGGCGTCGCTCACCCGAGATCACCGAACTCGCTGTCGATGAACGCGAGGACCTCGTCGGCCGTGGCGTCGTCCAGGGACGAGCCGCCGGGGCCGTCCGGGCCGCCGGCCGCCTCGACGGCCCACATCAGCCGCTTCAGGCGACGGGCGACTTCCTCGAACTCCTCGTCGTCCGCACCGATCGCCTCGATGTCGGTCTCCAGGCGCTCGAGGCCGCGCAGCACCCGCTGGGCGGCCGTCGCCTCGGCGGGGACCAGGAGGGCGAGCAGGTGGTCGGTCAGGATCGCCGGCGTCGGGTGGTCGAAGACCATCGTGGCGGGCAGCGTGAGGGCGGTCGCGGTCTGCAGGTGGTTGCGCAGCTCCACCGCGGTCAGCGAGTCGAAGCCGACCTCCTTGAAGGCCTGGTCCGGCTCCACGGCGTCGGCGGCCGTGTGCCCGAGCACCGTGGCGGTGCGCGCCAGCACGAGGTCCAGCACCGTACGGCGGCGGTCCTCCGGAGAGAGCGCGGCTAGCCCCGCGCCGAAGCCGGCGGCCACGGGTGCGGCGGCCGGGTCGGCCGCGGCGGCCGCCGAGCGGCGGACCCTGACGAGCTGTCGGAGTACCGCTGGGACGGCGCCGTCGGCGTACCGGGTGCGCAAGCCGGCCAGGTCCAGCTTGGCCGGCACCAGCACGGCGCGGCCGGCGGCCAGGCCGCCGTCGAACAGGGCGAGCGCGGTCTCGGTGCTCAGCGGCGCGACACCGACCCGGCCGACCCGGCGCAGGTCCCGCTCCGCGAGCCGCCCGGTCATCCCGCTGGCCTGCTCCCACAGCCCCCAGGCCAGCGAGACCGCGGCCAGGCCGCGGGAGCGCCGGTGCTCGGCGACGGCGTCGAGGAAGGCGTTGGCCGCCGAGTAACTGCCCTGTCCGGCGCCGCCGAGCACGGTGGCGGCCGAGGAGAACAGCACGAACAGGTCGAGGTCCAGGTGCTCGGTCAGCTGGTGCAGGTTCCAGGCACCGTCGACCTTCGGGCTCAGCACCCCGGAGAGCCGCTCGCGGCTCAGCGAGGAGATGACCGCGTCGTCGGTGACGCCGGCGGCGTGCACGACGCCGGCCAGGCGGTGGTCGGCGCGGATGGAGTCGAGCAGCGCGGCGACGGCCGGCCGGTCGGCGGCGTCGCAGGCGGCCACCCGGACCCGGGCACCGTGCTGCCCGAGTTCGGCCCGCAGCTCGGCCAGCTCAGGCGTCTCGGCGCCGCTGCGCCCGGCGAGCACCACGTGCCGCAGGCCGTGCCCGGTGACCAGGTGACGCGCCAGCAGCCGGCCCAGGGTGCCGGTTCCGCCGGTGATCAGGACGGCGTCGTCGGGGCCGAACGCGACGCCCAGGGTGAGGGCGGCCCGGCCGGTCAGCGCGGCCTGGCTCAGCGCCCGGAACGCTTCGGGGGCCCGGCGGATGTCCCAGGAGGCCACCGGGATCGGGGCCAGCACCCCGCGCTCGAAGAGCTCGGACAGCTCGCGGAGGATCTGGCCCAGCCGCTCGGGCCCGGGGTCCGCCAGGTCGAACGCCCGGTACCGCACACCCGGGTGGTCCGCCGCGACGCCGTCCGGGTCCCGGAGGTCGAGCTTGCCGATCTCCAGAAACCGACCGCCCCGGGGCAGCAGGTCCAGGGACGCGTCCAGGTACGGTCCCGCGAGGCAGTTCAGCACAACGTCGACGCCCCGGCCGCCGGTGGCGGCGAGGATCCGCTCGCGGAACTCGAGGGTCCGCGAGGAGGAGATGTGCGGGTCGTCCAGGCCGGCGGCCCGCAGCGCGTCCCACTTCGGCTCGCTGGCCGTGCCGAACACCTCGGCGCCCAGGTGCCGGGCCAGCCGCACCGCGGCCGTGCCGACGCCGCCGGCCGCGGCGTGCACCAGGACCGCCTCGTCCTCCCGCAGCCCGGCGAGGTCGACCAGTCCGTACCACGCCGTCAGGTACGCCACGGTGGCGGTCGCGCCCTCGGCGAAGGTCCAGCCGGCGGGAAGGGCGATCACCGTACGGTGGTCGGCCACCGCGGTCGGGCCGAAGGAGCCGTCGAGCATGCCCATCACCCGGTCGCCGGGCCGGAACCCGGTGACGCCGGGCCCGACCTCGGTGACCACGCCGGCGCCCTCGACGCCGAGCCGGGCCACTCCCGGGTACATGCCGAGCGCGATCAGGGTGTCGCGGAAGTTCATGCCGGCCGCGCGCACCAGGACGCGCAGCTGCCCCTCCGCGAGCGGCTGCTCGGCCTCACCGCACGGCAGCAGGGCGAGGTTGTCCAGGGTGCCCTGACCGGTGGTGTCCAGGCGCCAGGCGGCACCGGGCGGCGGGGTGAGGCCGGTGTCGCCGTCCGCCCTGACCAGTCGACGGACGTACGGACGCCCGTCGCGCAACGCCGTCTCCGGCTCGCCGGAAACGGCGGCCCGCACGACCTGCTGGACGTCCACGGCCGCTTCGGCCGGGTCGAGGTCGAGCAGCACGATCCGGTCCGGGTTCTCGGTCTGCGCCGACCGGACGAGACCGCTGACGGCGGCGTGCGCCGGGTCGACCGGCCCCATGCCGTGCGCGAGTGCCACCGCACCGCGGGTCGCCACCACCAGCCGGCCGGCGGCGAGGCGTTCGTCCGCGAGCCAGCCCTGGAGCAGGTCCAGGGCCCAGCCGGCGGCCCGGTGGGCGGCCGCGGCCGCGTCCTCGTCCCGGCCGGACGGGCAGCAGGCCAGCACCAGTTCGGGGGCGGCCGCGCCGGCGTCCAGCGCCGAGCGCAGCTCCGCCAGGTCGGCGTGGTGCGCCGACGCGCCGAACGACTCGGTGTCCGGGCCCGCACCGACCACGGCGAGCTGGACCGCCGGCGGCTCGCCGGGGTTCTCCTGGGCGACCCAGTCCGTGCGGAAGAGCATGTCCGTCTCCCCGCCGCCCTGGGGCCGCAGGCCCTGCGGCGCCACGGGCCGCAGGGCGAGCGCGTCCACCGTGGCCACCGGTGCGCCGTCCGCGTCGGCGGCGACCAGCACGACGTCGCCGTTGGCGCGGCGGGTGAGCCGGACCCGCAGCGAGGCGGCCGCGGCGGCGTGCAGGCGCAGCCCGCTCCAGGAGAACGGCAGCCGGGCCGAGCCCGGCTCGTCGTCCTCGGTGGCGAGCGGGCCGAGCGCGTGCAGGGCGGCGTCCAGCAGGGCCGGGTGCAGGCCGAACCGGGCCGCGTCGGCGGCGGCCTCGGACGGCAGCGCGACCTCGGCGAAGATCTCCGCACCACGGCGCCAGGCCCGCTGCAGGCCCTGGAAGGCGGGCCCGTAGGCGAGGCCGGCGGACACCAGGCCGGTGTAGAAGCCGTCGAGGGCGACCGGCTCGGCGCCGGCCGGCGGCCAGGCGGCGAGCTCGGGCAGCGCGTCGAGCCGGTCGGCCGACGGTTCGAGGACGCCCTCGGCGTGCCTGGTCCACGGCGCCTGGCCGGAGCCGTCGGGACGCGAGTACACCCCGATCGGGCGACACCCATCCTCGTCGGGGCGGCCGACCTCCAGTTGCACCTGGACCCGCCCCTGCTCGGGGAGGACCAGCGGCGCGTACAGGTTCAGCTCGCGCACGCCCTCGCACCCGAGCCGCTCGCCGGCCCACCAGGCGAGGTCGACGAACGCCGTACCGGGGACCAGTACGGTCTCCAGCACGGTGTGGTCGGCGAGCCACGGGTGGGAGTCCCGCGAGAGCACCCCGGTGGCGAACGCCTCGTCCCCGGTGGCGGATTCGACCCAGCGGCCGAGCAGCGGATGACCCGCGTCGTCGGCCGCGGCGGCGCTGCCCGCGACGGCCGGCGCGTCCATCCAGTAGCGCTGCCGCTGGAAGGGCGAGGTGGGCGCGGCAACCGGCCGGGCGCCGGTGCCGGCGAAGTAGGCGTCCCAGTCGACCGCCGTGCCGCGGACGAAGACCCGGCCGAGGGCGGTCGCCAGGATGTGCGCCTCGTCCCGGCCGCGGCGCAGCGCCGGCACGCAGGCCACCGCCGTCGCGGCCGTGTTGGCGCACTCCTCGGCCATCGCCGAGAGCACGCCGTCCGGACCGATCTCCAGGAAGGTCCGGGCGCCGGCGTCCAGCAGCGTGCCGACGCCGTGGGCGAAGCGCACGCAGCCGCGGACCTGACGCACCCAGTAGCCGGGCTCGCACAGCTCCTCGGTGACGAATCCACCGGTGAGGTCGGAGACCACGGGCAGGACCGGTGCGTGGAACTCGACCTCGCGCAGCACCTGCTCGAAGTCGGCGAGCATCGGCTCCATCAGCTCCGAGTGGAAGGCATGGCTGACCGCCAGCCGCCGGGTGCGCACGCCGCGCTCGGCGAACCCGGCGAGCACGGCCGCCACCGCCTCGACGTCACCGGACACTACGACGGAGGACGGGCCGTTGACGGCCGCGATGCCGATCCGGCCGGAGATCTCGGCCAGGGACCGGAGCACCTCGTCCTCGCCCGCGGCCACCGCACCCATCGCCCCGCCGGCCGGGAGCGCCTGCATCAGGCGGCCCCGGGCGGCGACCACCCGGGCGGCGTCCGCCAGCGACCAGACGCCCGCCACGTGCGCGGCGACCAGCTCGCCGATGGAGTGGCCGAGCAGGAACTCCGGCCGCACTCCCCACGACTCGACCAGCCGGTGGAGCGCGACCTCCACCGCGAACAGGCCCGCCTGGGTGTAGTCGGTGCCGTCGAGCAGGGCCGCACGGTCGGATCCGGGTTCGGCGAACACCACCTCGCGCAGCGGCACCGGCAGGTGGCGGTCCAGCTCACCGCAGACCTCGTCGAAGGCGGCCGCGAAGACGGGGAACGCGCGGTAGAGCCCGCTGCCCATGCCAACCCGCTGCGCGCCCTGTCCGGTGAACACGAAGGCGAGCGGGCCCTCCGCCGCGCTGTCCGGCTCCACACTGCCGGCGGCCACGGCGGCCAGCCCGGCGGCGAGTTCGGCCGGGTCGGCGGCGACCACCACGGCGGCGCGGTCCAGCAGTGCCCGCGAGCCCGTGGACACCGCGGCGAGGTCCTGCGGACGCACCTCGGGGGCCGTGCCCAGCCAGTCGCCCCAGCGCCCGGCGAGAGCGCGCACGCCCTCGTCGGAGCGGCCCGAGACCACCACGGGCACCGGGGTCGGCGCGGTGCCCACGGGTCGGCCGACGGCCGGTTCCGGCTGCTGACGGGCCGGGGCCTCCTCCACGATCACGTGGACATTGGTCCCGCTGACACCGAAGGCCGACACACCCGCACGACGGGGCTGGTCACCCGTGGGCCACTCCTGAGCCTGCGTCAGCAGCTCGACCGCGCCCGTCGACCAGTCCACGAACGGCGACGGCTCGTCCACGTGCAGCGTCCTGGGCAGCAGCCCCGCGCGCATCGCCAGCACCATCTTGATCACACCGGCCACACCCGCGGCCGCCTGGGTGTGCCCGATGTTCGACTTCAGTGAACCCAGCCACAACGGCCGTTCCGCAGGCCGGTCCTGACCGTACGTCGCGAGCAGGGCCTGGGCCTCGATCGGGTCGCCCAGCTTGGTGCCCGTGCCGTGCGCCTCCACCGCGTCCACCTCGGCGGCGGACAGCCCGGCGTCGGCCAGCGCCTGGCGGATCACCCGCTGCTGCGACGGACCGTTCGGCGCCGTCAGACCGTTCGACGCACCGTCCTGGTTCACCGCGCTGCCGCGGAGCACGGCCAGCACCTCGTGGCCGTTGCGCAGCGCGTCGGAGAGCCGCTCCACCAGGACGAGGCCGACTCCCTCGCCGGGCCCCATGCCGTCGGCCCGGGCGGAGAACGCCTTGCACCGGCCGTCCGCCGCCACCCCGCCCTGCCGGCTGAACTCCACGAGCATGTTGGGCGACGACATGACGCACACGCCGCCCGCGAGCGCGAGGTCGCACTCGCCCGAGCGCAGCGCGCGGGCCGCCAGGTGGAGCGTCACCAGGGAGGAGGAGCATGCGGTGTCCACGCTCAGCGCCGGGCCCTCCAAACCCAGTACGTAGGAGATCCGCCCCGACGCGACGCTCGTGGTGCTGCCGGTGAGCAGGTACCCCGCGGTGCTCTCCGGTCCCTGGAAGGGGCGGAATCCGTAGTCCTGGTTGGTCAGGCCGACGAAGACGCCGGTCCGGCTCCCGCGCAGCCCGTACGGGTTGATCCCCGCGCGCTCCAGCAGCTCCCAGGACGCCTCCAGCAGCAGGCGCTGCTGCGGGTCCATCGCCAGCGCCTCGCGCGGCGAGATGCCGAAGAACCCCGCGTCGAAGAGGTCCGCGTCCTCGAGGAAGCCGCCCTCGGCGGTCGCCGAGCCACCGGAGCCGTCCTCGCCCAGCAGGGCCGGCAGGTCCCACCCGCGGCCGCCCGGCAGGCCGCCGATCGTCTCCCCGCCGGCCACGAGCAAGTCCCACAACTTCTCAGGGGAGTCCACACCGCCCGGAAAACGGCAGCTCATCGAGACAATCGCGATCGGCTCCGACCCCGCGTCCTCGATCTCCGCCAGGCGCCGACGGCTCTCCTGCAGCTCGACCGTGACCTGCTTGAGAAAATGACGGAGCCGTTCCTCATTCGACATCAGACAGATTTCCCCTACGAAGGCAGCTGAATGCGCTGACCGGATGGACGGATCACGGCGGAATCAGGAGATTCCGAATTCCCTGCCGATAAAGCTGAACATCTCCTCGTCGGACGCCGACTCGAGTTCCACCGCCGGCTCCGACACCTCCTGCGACGGCTGGGCCTCGTACGCCTGCCCGACAATCGACCGGAGCCGCCCGAGGATCCGGTCACGGGCGCCGCCGTCCTCCGCAAGCGCGGCCAGGCCCTCCTCGAACCGGTCCAGCTCCTCCAGCAGCGCATCCGCCGCCGAGGCGGCGCCGCCCGGGGACAGCTCCGCACGAAGGACCGCGACCACGGCCTTCGGTGACGGATGGTCGAACACCAGCGTCGCGGGCAACCGGGCCCCGCTCGCAGCGGTGAGCCGGTTGCGCAGCTCGACCGCCGTCAGTGAATCGAATCCGAGCTCCTTGAAGCTCCGGCCCGGCTGGACGCCCTCGGTGTCGCTGTGGCCCAGCACCGCGGCCACCTCGGACCTGACCAGCTCCAGGAGGAAGCGGTCCTGCTCGGCCGCGGACATCGCGGCCAGTCGCTCGGCGAACGACGCCTGGGCGCCGGCCGCCTCGGTCCCGGCGGATTCGACGGCCGCCGACCGGCCGGCCTCCGGCAGTTCGTCGAACAGCGGGGTCGGCCTCGCCGAGGTGAAGACCGGGATGAACCGGTCCCAGTCCACGTCCGCGACGGCGATGAACGTCTCCCCGTCCACCAGGGCCTGCTGCAGCGCCTCGAACGCCCGGTCCGGGCCGATCAGCGGCAGACCCTGCCGGCGCAGGCGGTCGACGTCCACCCCCTCCGGCACGCTGGCCGTGTCGTCCGGTGTCTCACCACCCCACACGCCCCAGGCCACCGTGGTGGCCGGAACCCCGCGCTGCCGGCGCTGCTCAGCGAGCACGTCCAGGTAAGCGTTGCCCGCCGCGTAGGCCGCATGGTCGCCACTGCCCCAGACACCGGCGATCGACGAGAAGAAGACGACGTTCTCGACCCCGTACTCGTCCACCAGGGCATCGATGTTGGCGGCTCCCGCCACCTTGGCGCCGAAGGTCTCGGCGTAGTGCGCCGCGTCCGTCTCGGTGACCGGAGCGAGCCTGGTGACACCGGCCAGGTGGATGACGGTGGTGAGGGGGTGTTCCGCGGGCAGTGAGTCCAGCAGGGACCGCAACTGCTCCCGATCGGCGACGTCACAAGCCGCCACGGTGA
>NZ_JBHTTU010000070.1:0-22581 GCF_042794375.1 Kitasatospora sp. NPDC056531
CCTCCGGGCCTTCGGCCCTTCGGTTCGCCGGGCGCTTCGCGCCCGGTCGCCCAACGCTTCGCGTTGGGCGGGACCCGCTCCGCGTGTCCGCACCCGGGCTTCGCCCGGGTGGGCCCGGCGCTTCGCTTCCGGGCCGGCACCACTCCGCTTCGCTCCATGGTGCTGGTGGCTGAGCTCTACTCAAGTTGTTGAACTGCGTCTTTGGCTGATCTGGTGTTGGCTGACTGGGTGGAGGGGACGGCCCGATGGGGGGCGGGTACAGATCGGCTCCACTCCGCCAGATTGGTCTAGACCGTTGTACAGGTCAGGGTTTCACTGCCTCGGCGGGGCGGGGTGAGCTACCCTGGCAGGGTGAGCAACGGCCGCTACTGTATCAGTCCTACAGCGTCTGACGATCCCGCCGAAATCTGGGTCCGGATCCATGCGTTTCGGGTATATTGGCCGAAATTTGTGACAGGGACTGATATTCTGCCGGATAGTTTCTTCAATTGGGCTCGTTTTCCGGTCGGCTAGGTTTCTTCGCCTGGCCCGTCGAATGTATCAGTAGGGCACTGTCAGCATTTCCCGCGTGGTCCCGGGTGTGGACTCGGGAACGGGTGAGGGGAGACACGTCTTCGTGAACGTCGTAAAGCCGGGCCTGATGGCCGCTCAGTCTGCCGCCGGCGTCTCGCTGCGGGGGCACCAGGAGGAGGCTCTGGAGGCCGTCGTGCGGGGTCTGACATCCCGTCCGGGGCAGTCAGCCTTCCCGGGCGGTCTGCGGGTGACGGTGCAGATGGCCACTGGCTCGGGGAAGTCGTACGTGGGGGCCGCGGCCGGGCAGAAGCTGGTACCGAGGGGCGTGGTCCTGGTGGTCGTGCCGACGCTGGACCTGCTGGTGCAGATGGTCGGCTCGTGGCGGGCCGCCGGCCGTGCCGGGGACATGCACGCCGTCTGCTCGCTGGTGGACTCCGAGCTGCCTTACGGGGTGACGGCGACCACCAGCCCGCTGATGATCGGCATGTGGCTGGCCCACGCGGCCGAGCACCGCCGGCCCACCACGCTGTTCGCCACCTACGCCTCGGTGGGCGCGGTCGCGGACGCCTACGCCTACTGGGCGCAGCGGGAGGGTGGGGAGGGGGAGGTGTTGCCGCCGCTGGGTCTGATGGTCTGTGACGAGGCGCACCGGTCGTCCGGGAGCGTGGAGAAGACGTGGACCGTGGTGCACGACCAGGGCGAGATCCCGGCGGAGCGGCGGCTGTACATGACCGCAACCCCGCGAATCTGGGCGCCGCCCGGCAAGGCGATGCGGCGGCGTGAGGACGCCCTGCAGCCGCTGCCGGAGGAGCTGGCGGTGTCCATGGACGACCAGCGGATCTATGGCCCGCACGTGTTCACCCTGGGTCTGGCGGAGGCCATCGACCGCAAGCTGCTGGCGCCGTTCGAGATCGTGGTCCTGGAGTTGCGCGACCCGTTCGGCGATCGGTCCGGGGCGCAGCGGCAGGGGGTGCCGTGGGGGCCGGGTGTCGGTGAGGCGAGGGATGGCAGTGAGGACGAGGTGCCGGCCGAGCGGATCGCGGCGATCCAGGCCGGGCTGGTGAAGACGATGGTCGAGCGGGGCCTGGAGCGGTGTATCACGTTCCACAACCGCACGATCGAGGCCCGATACTTCAGTGAGACGCTGAACCAGACGGTGGAGAAGCTTCACTTCGATAACCCGCAGAAATATCCCGATGAATTCTGGTCGCAGTGGCTTTCAGGTGAGCACGAAGTCGATTTTCGGAAAGAGGTTATCGCTGATTTTGGGAGCAGCGAGGGGAATGATGGTCTGAGGCACCGGGTTGTCGCCCAGTGCAAGGTTCTGGGTGAGGGTGTGGACATCCCGGATGCAGACTCTGTTCTTCTGCAAGGGCGGGGAAGCATGGTTGATATCGTCCAGGCCGTCGGCCGGGCCCTTCGGATGAAGCCCGGAGAGGGAAAGACTGCTTCGTTGATCGTCCCGGTCTTCCTCAAGCCCGGAGAGGAGCCCGGGGACATCCTGGAGTCCGATTCGTACGGCCCTTTGGTCAAGATCCTTACCGCGTTGCGCAGCCATGACGCCAAGGTGGTGGAGACCCTTGCGGTGCCGCAGAAGTCGGGCAAGCGCACCAAGGGGCGCCGTGCTGAGGCGGTGTCTGGGCCCGGTGAGAGCTGGTCTGGTGAGGGTGGGTCGGGGGCGTTCACGCTGCCGGTGCGGTTCCAGGCGCCGGTGGACGAGAACGTGCTCGCCCTGTTCATCGCCTCCCGGGTGCTGACCGGGGAGAATCAGTACTGGCGGGAAGGCGTCAACCACGCGAGGCGGTGGCACGAGGAAACCGGCGGTCTCGACGTTCCCTATTCGGCGATGGTCGGCGAGGAGAGCAAGTTTCCGCTCGGGAAATGGCTCTCCGACCGACGCAGCGAGCGCGCGAACGGTGAATTGGCGCGACACCGGGTCGACATGCTGGATGCGCTCGGGATGATCTGGTCGGTCTCCGACGCCCGGTTCGAGGCCGGGCTGGACTGGGCCCGGGTGTGGGCAAAGGGGCACGGTGGTTCTTTGGCGGCGCCGGCACGGGCCTCCGTCGGCGGGTACGCGATCGGGACGTGGCTCTCGGAGCTGCGGGCCGCGGCCCAGGTGCCGGCTGAGGAGGCGGGGGCGTTGGCGCCGCAGCGACGGCGGGCGCTGGAGGAGATCGACCCATGGTGGTGCCCTACCTGGCCGATCACCTGGCAGCGCGTGTACGCCGTCGCGCGGCAGTGGTGGTTGGAGGCCGACGGCCGGGTCGACTGGGCCGTGCTGCCGGTGGACACCGTGTTCGAGGGTGAGCAGCTCGGGCGGTGGGTGCGGGCGCAGCGGGCTGGCTGGTTGGGCCTGGAGGAGGACCAGCGTGACCTCCTCGCGGCGATCGGCATCGAGGAGGACCAGGAGTTGGCGGCAGCGCGGGCTGCGGCCGCGGCGAAGCCGAAGGTGTCGCGGGCAGACCGGTTCCAGCAGGGCGTCGCGGCGCTCACTGCCTTCGCCGAGCGGGAGGGGCACGTCCGTGTGCCGCGCTCGCACAAGGAGGGCGCGGTGTCTCTCGGCACCTGGCTCAACAACACCCGGGCCCGCCGCGACAAGCTCACCGCAGAGCAGATCGAGCAGTTGGAAGCCCTCAGGGTGGCCTGGTAGGCCATATCGGGGCTTGGGGCGGTGGTGTCGGAGATGTTCAGGATCGTGGGATGCGGCAGAGCCGGGAGAAGAAGTCTGCGGTTCCCGCGTCCCAGTCGATCCGGACGGGTCCGCGGTGGGAGCGGGGTGTGGGAGTGGCTGGGGGTCTGGGTGGACGTAGTCGGCAGTGTTCGGCGAAGCCGGTGAGGCTGACACTGCGGTGGGACAGGTCGGCCAGGAGGCGGCCCCTGTCCTGGCGGGGCGAGTCGTTGGAGGTGGGCGGCGGCCTGGAGGAATGGACGGGCCCAGGGCGGGATGGGGTAGATGGCGCAGCCGTATGCGAGGGGTCGTGCTCCGCGGCGGTCGTGGAGGGCAAGGGTGGTGGTGTCTGGGGCGAGGTCGGTGTGGTGAATGGCGGTGAGTTGGTCGATGGGGGCCGCGGTGACGATGGCGGTGGCCAGGGCGGCCGCGAGGTGGGGGTGGGCGGTGCGGGTGGCGAGCCGGTGGGCGATTGCGGCCGTCGCTGCTGGTGGGGGTTGGCGCAGGCGGGTGCGGCGGGGGTCGGCGGCGGGCGGGGTGCATTGGCAGTCGACGAAGTTGTCGCTGGTGAAGGTGAGGTAGGTGAGGGTGGGCAGGGTGATCCAGCGGTTGGGCATGGCCGGTGCGGGGTCGGGTGGGGCGGTGGGGTGGAGGTGCTGGACGGTGGCGAGGTCTTCGACGGTGGTGTGCTCGGTTGCCGCGAGCGCTGTGGTGAGGGTCGGGGGTGGGGTGCGGTGGCAGACGGCGACGAGGTGGAGTGAGGTGCGCTCGCGCAGGGCGAGGAGGTGCTGCCAGCGCTCGTGGGTGAGCAGGTGGGCGCGCAGGACGGTGAGGCGGGTGACGGGGGTGGTGAGGATCCAGGCTGCGGCGATGTCCCACGGGCCCTGGGCGCCTGGCTGTGTCCCGGGCAGGTTGGGGGGTTTGCCGAGGGCGACGAGGATGTCGTGCGCGAGTGTGGTCGTGCTGTCGGTGCCGGGGGTGGGGTGGACGGTGATGCGTCCTGCGGCAGGGTGGTGGGCAGTCAGGGCGGTGCGGGTGTAGGTGATGTCGTCGTGGCGGTCGATGACGAGCGTGAGCGGCGGGGTGGGGCGGGTCATGCGGGGCTGCGGCCTTTGAGCTTGCTGTAGGTCCAGCGCAGGAGTTCCTCGTCGACGGCTTCGCGGCGGAGCTCTTTCATGCTGGCGAGCATGTGGTGCGTGATCCGGGCCCAGGCCCGGAAGTTGCCGTGGGCGGCTTCGGTGTCGGCCAGGGTGATGAGGTCGGGGTCGGCGGCTTCCCAGATCGGGTGGAACGCCGGGATGACGGTGAGGACCTCGTCCGTCGGCATGGGCTCGATCTCCTGCCAGGCGTAGATCCGGGACTCGAGCATGGGCTCGTTCTGCAGGACCCGATAGCAGCCGTTTCCGCCGGTGAACACGATCGCCAGGTCGGTGTCGGTGTCATCCCACAGATAGCGCAGGTATTCGAAACACTGTTTCGACAGCCACTGGGCCTCGTCGCAGACCAGGACCCGGAAGGTGCGGGCGAGCGCGCTGCGCAGGACCCGGTCGAACTCGATGGGGCGCTCGGGCGGTGTGCCGGGCAGGCGTAGTGCGTAGAAGAGTTCGTGACGCAGGTCGCGGGTGCTGGGGCGGGCGCGGAACTGGATGCGGTGGGTGATGGTGGGGGCAAGCAGGCGTAGGGAGGTGTTGACGGCCAGGGACTTACCGCGACCGGCTTCGCCGTAGACGCAGATCATGGCCTTGGTGTCGATGGCGGATCGGATGTTCTCCTTGACCCGCAGGAGGGCTTTGGTACCGACGATGTGGGCGCCGTCCAGGCGCATGTAGTGGTCGTCGCGTTCGGCGGGCAGACGGCCTTTGCGTTGGGCGGTGCTCACTGGTCAGCTCTCCTATTCGTCCTGGTCGGCGTCGTGGACCTGGCTGTCCCGGGTGTGGGCGTGCGATGGGGTGTGGGTGCCTGTCGCGGTCGGCGGGGCGGCGGGGCGGGTGATGGGGCGTGCCCACGAGGCGGGCGCCTCGGTGGGCGGGATCAGGTCTGGGAGGGCACGCGCCGTCAGGTCGGGGACACGGGTGGGAGCCAGTTCGGCTTCGGCCTCGGCGGCTGTCAGCGCCCCCAGTCGCTCGGGTGGGGTAGCGGTGGTGACCGCGGCGTAGCGGGGGCGGCGTAGCCTCTCCCCGGCTTTCAGGTCCGCTTTCAGCGCGCGGGCCCGCGCCTTGCGGGTGGTGTCCAGGGCTTTGCGTTGTTCGGGAGTGGCCTGGTCGGCCAGGTAGGCGGAGCCGAGGTGTCGTAGGCCTGAGGAGTCGAAGACCTCGATCTGCTCGTCGTGGTGGGGCAGGTAGCGCAGGCGGACCTTGGTGCCGGTGTGGCCGACCATCCACGGCGCGATGTAGGGGCGGCGGCGCCAGCTGACGCCGCTGGTGGTGATCGTGCGCAGGCGGCCGTCGTCCTCCAGTGCGAAGGTGGCCAACTGCTCGGCAGGGACATCCTCGATCGGGGTCGGGTCCGCCACCCACGCCTGGAGAGGGGTGGTGGAGCCACCGAGTCCCGAAGGCAGGTGCTCGCTGTTCCACCACGACACCCAGGCCAGCAGGAGCTCGACGAAGGCGGCGAAGGTCAACGGCGCGGCGTTCGGGTCGGCCGTACGGCCGCCGAGGAGTTCGGGTCGGTGGGTGTAGCGGGGCAGGGAGACGAGGAACATCTCCTCGACCGCGTCGTTGAGGGCTTCGATGGTGCCCTTCAGGTGCGGGGTGTAGGCGGGCAGGTCCTGCACGGGAACGGCGAAGGCGCCCAGCGCCTGGGTGACTGTGGCGCACAGGAACTCCTTGCCGCGGTCGACGCGTACCAGGGACGGCAGTCCGCCGATCGGACCGTACGGATCGGTGCGGGTGATCGCGCAGCGCAGCGCGGCCAGCACCGCGTCCCGGGACGGGGCGTGAGGCGTGACCGCGACGCCGGTGATCGCCCGGGTGGCGCAGTCGATGAACCAGGTGATCCACGGACACGCCAACTCCCCCTCCACGTCGACCTGCACGGGGACCCGCTTGTGGTCCCCCTCCCAGCAGGCGTTACGCCAGGTGGGCGGACGGCGTCCGAAGACGTCATGGGCGCGGCGTGCCTTCTCCCCGCCACGCAGTCCGGCCCTGTACCCGGCCGACAGGTCCCGCGCGGCCGCCCGCTGGAGCGTGCGCAGCGACGGAGGAGCCGGCAGCGACGGATCAGCGGCGGCCCGCGCGGCCAACTCCCTGTGCACCGCCGCCATGTTCCCGCCCCACAGGGCCAGAAGGTGGCACACCTCGGCGTCCAGGATGAAACGTCCCGCGGCAACGGGCGTTTGAGGGGCCGGGTTCCGGGCCGCGGCCAACCACCGCCACACCGTGCGCTCTCCCACCCCCACCGCGGACGCGACCAGGCGGACATGCGCCGAGACCAGCTCACCCCTCGCATCGAGCGCCAGCAGTCTCGTCACGGCGATCCGGCGGTGCTGATCACGTCGGCCAACAGGTTCCAAGCCGACACGATGCCCGGACCGGGCAGTGGCGCGGTAGTGACCGGAACCCACGGCTGCCTCCCCTTCTACCCGGAACGGCGCGGCGGCGACCACACTCTCGGCACCAGCGCCGCAGACGGTTGTCCCGGCCATAGAGGCCGCAGTCCAACCGCCCCTCCACGCTCTATCAGAGACACGCTCACGCAGTCGGCGTCACCGGAAACGACAATCGCCTGACAGCACCCGGCGCCATGCGGTAGCAGCACACCATCCGGCCACCACACACGCGGACCGACCACCGGACAGCCCCGGCCCCCAACCCCGGGCCTCCATCGCTCATACCGAGCGACACCACCATGACCAGGAGAAACGACAGAACTGGCAGTGACGGAACGACACACCACGACAGTCAACATTGAGCAGCTGACCAGCAGGAACAGGATTCCAACCACTGCCAGAACACTGACGCCACATCACTGCCACTCCCCCGACGCGCACCAAAAAATCCCTGTCAGAAAACCTCGAAGAATTCCCTACCCGCCCCTGGACGGCGGCGCAGCGAACGAGCAGGCCCCACCAGGCGGCCCCGGACGGCGGCCCGGCGCAGTGAGGCCGGCGGGGCGCAGCCGGGCCCGCGATCCGACCCGGCCGGCGGGGCGCAGCCGGGCCCGCGATCCGACCCGGACGGCGGCGCCGGACGGTCACAGGACCGGCCCGCCGCAGGCGCCACACCTCGCCGCACGCACCCGCCCACCCCACAACCACCCCACAACAGGAGAAGGGGCGCCAGAAGAGGTTGTCAGGGTTTCCAGGAGACTTGATAGGCGCTCTGGCCTGCGGACTTGTCCGCCCACGGGGGTTCGGGCAGGGGACCGCATCCAGGACCCCATCCAGGCGCGGCGGCGGGCCCCCATTCAGGACCCCATCCAGGACCGCGTCCAGGTACCCGTCGGGACGGTCTCGGACGGCGGCGCGGCGAGCGAGCAGCCCCTGAACGGCTGCTGCCCCGCCCCGGCGGCGACCCGGCGCAGCGAGCGAGCAGGTTCTGGACGGCGGTCCGGCGCAGTGAGCGGGCCCAGGCCGACCCGGACGGCGGCGCGGCGCAGCAAGCGGGCCCGGGCCGGCGGACGAGCAGGCCGAGGCCGACCAGGACGGCGGACGGGGGCGTTGGGCCGAGTGCCCGCCTGGGCGCGCCGCGCGCGGGCGCCTCGGGTGAGGTGGGCGGTGGGCGGCCGTCGCGGTCCTCGGTCGCGCGGGCACGCCCGCTCGCCTACCTGATGAGGAGTGATCCATGCGCCGCGTCCTCCAACGCGCCGCCGCCACGGCCGGCCTGCTGCCGGTCGTGCTCGGCTTGACTGCCGTCCCCGCGACCGCCACCCCCGCCGCCGTCCCGAGCACCGTCCCGAGCGCCGTCCCGAGCGCCGTCCCGAGCGCCGTCCGCGCGGTCCTTCCCCTGGTGCACTTCAAGCACGTCCGGCTCCCGCTGTCCGGCACCATCGCCGGCACCACCGAGAACATCGCCGTGACCGGCACCCTCGACGTGCGGGTGCGCACGCTGGCCGGCGGCAACGACATCGACGTCCAGGTCGTCAGCCGCCTGATCAACACCACCGGCCGCGGCCTCACCAGCGGCCGCACCTACCGCTTCCTCGGCACCGACACGGAACGCACCGAGGCCCCGCCGACCCCGATCCGGCTGACCTTCGAACCCACCTTCCTCGAATTCCCGCCGCAACCGATCGTCCCGCCGACCCCGATCAAGTTCCTCACCCTGAACGTCTCCCTCGCCGGCGACGGCACCATCGGCGCCATCGCGGCCACCGTCAACGGCGGCGGAGGAGGCAGCACCTGACCGCGCCCCGGCCTGAGCGCCGCCGCTCCCGCGGCCCGGGGCACGGGCCCCGGGCCGCACCGGCCGACCCCCGGCTCCCGCGCCGGGCGGACGCGCCCGCACCGCCCGGAGCTCGGCAGGGGACTGCATCCAGGACCCCATCCAGGCGCACCGGCGGGCCCCCATCCAGGACCGCGTCCGGGTGCCCGCCGGGACGGTCTCGGACGGCGGCGCGGCGAGCGAGCAGCCCCTGGACGGCTGCTGCCCCGCCCCGGACGGCAACCCGGCGCGGCGCAGCTGGCAGGCCCAGGCCGGCGGACGAGCAGGCCGTGGGCGGCCCGGACGGCGGCGCGGCTGCCGTGGGCGACCGGCCCCGCCGGGCACTGCCGCCTGTGCAGCCCGGCGGGGCCGGTCGGCGGTCCGGACGGCAGCGAGACCCCGGCCGGACGGCGGCGGGCAGGCCCGGCGCAGCGCGGCGGGCGGGTCCTACGCGCCGTCGCGGCGTGCGGCGGGCCGTGGACGGCGGTAGGGCGGGGCGGCGAGCGGGGTGCTTGCGGCGAGGTGGAGGGTCGTTTCGCGGGTTCGTTCCAGCCAGGTGGCGAGTCGGGTGACGGTGGTGTGGTCGAGCTGGGCGAGGACGGCGGCGGCCTGGTGGTCGGCTTCGGTGAGGTTGTAGAGGCCGGCGCGGCCGAGGGCGGTCAGGATGGCCTGGAGCCTGGGGTCGATGGGGTGGTGGGTGGTGGGTTCGGTGGTCTGGGTGTGGACCGCGGCGAGGCGGGCGTGTTCCTCGCGGTACCAGCGTTGGGCGGTGGGGTCGCGGTCGGGGTCGTAGGTGGTGAGGTTTTCCTCGGCCATGGCATGGCCGATGCGGCGCCATTCTCTGTGCCGTGCGATTGCATTTTCGATCGCGGCCACGTCTTCTCGGGTATCACAGACCCGGGAGCAGCGGCGTTCCACCATGGCGGCTTCTTCTGTTGCTTCGGCGACCTGTTCGAGAGTCATTCCTGTGGCCTTGCGGCGGACTGCTTCACGGGGATCGGTGATTCACTTCACGGGTCTCCCTTTCGGCTTCACTGGCTGTGAATTTCCTAGCAGGTTTTTCTGTGGGAATTCAAACGGCGTCCGCGCGGGCCGCGCAGACGCCGTTCGGCTGGTATCCGGGTGCGGTTCGGGTGTGGCCGGGCCGCTGGGCGCGGCCTCCAGGAGCAGCGGGTCGGCGTGGGGCTGCTCCATGAGGGCCTGGGCGTGGGTGGAGCGTGTTCTCCAGGACGGCGGCTGGGATGCAGTCGTGGCGCAGCGCGGCGATGGCGTTGGCGGCCTGTTCGGCGGGCCGCAGGACGGGTTGTGGGGCGTCCGGGTGGGCTGGTGGGCCGGGACGGCGGCGGGGTGGCTTCAGGGCGGTTGTGGGCGGCCCTGGGGGCACTGGGTCGTCGGTGCCGGGGCGGTGCGCGAGCAACGGTGAGCGATGGGATCGGCGGCCTGCTCGGCGGGGCGCTGGGCGGGGTGTGGGGCATCCGGGCGGGCCGGAGGGTCCGGGACGGTGGCGGGGCGTGCCCAGGGCGGTTGCTGCGGCCCTGGCCTCGCTTCTGGGGCCGAGGACGCGGGCAGTACCGGGGCCGAGGGCACGCCGGTGGCCGCCGGACGGCTCACGTCGCCTCCAGGAGGAATCGCAGAAGCTCGATCCCGAATCCCTCCCCGCCGGCCGGTTCGTCGTGGGTCAGCTGTAGTGGGCGAACACTCGCTCCCTCTCCGTCTCCCAGGTCCAGCCCGGCTCGTCCCCGCGCCGGAATGGAGCCGTCTTGGCGAGCGCCTCGAACTGGTCGGAGGGCCGCTTGCTCTGCTTGTTCACCACGATGGCGGTCAGCATGACCGGAACGCCTCTGTCTGCCTCAACCCGGCACGCAGCCTCCAAGAGGTTGCTCATCAACGTGCCCCGAGGCGGGACCGAGAAGCCTGCTTCTCTCAGCGACTTGCTCAGCGTTCCGTAGTAGTCAGTCCGGCTTGCGGTCGCCCAGCCTTTGATGATCTCGACCATGCTGTCTCGGGCTGCACACCAGGCGTCTGAGCCGTGCTTCAGTCGAGGGAATTGAGTGTCAGTCATCCCGGTATAGCAGCACAGAAACGGCACGGGGCGGAAGCACGGCTGGCGCCCGGATCCGAGCGGTCGGCCTTCGCCGGACGCCACCAGGAACAACAGCCCCGCAGGGTGGAAATCACCGCCGTCCGGACCGTCACCCAAAACCGCACCCACCCAACCCAGCAACCAGGGCAGAGGGCCAGACAGAGGGGGTTATCTGATTTTCCGGCGCTCCGGAAAGCGCCTCTGATCTGCGAAAACGCTCGGCAACGGGCGGAGGTGGCGGGGTACCTACGGTGGTACCTGTGTGGACCGGTCTGGTGCCGTGCGCCGCCGCCGACTGACCGACCCCAGGCCTCGGAGACCCGGTCGGCGGGTGGCAGCCACACCCTGATGGTGGCCGTCACCCGCCGACCGGGCCCGGCGGCCCGGGACACCCTCGGTGCTCTTCCTTCTGTTTCCCCCTCGGGGTCTCCCAGAGAAGTAGTCGGCACCGCCGGCGTCCCTTGACCAGGCCTGTGACGTGCTGGTTCTCCCCATAGGGCCGTGACGTGGGGGCAACTCGTAGGGCACCTTGTAGGGCAACTCGTAGGGCGCCTCGTACGGAAACTCGTAGGGCTACTCGTAGGGCAACCTCCCCGCCTGCGACTGGGGCGCGACAGACGCGACAGCCCTACCGCCGCACAGTGTTTGGTCGCCGAGACGCTTCGTCAGCGGATTCGGCCCCGCCGCCCCGTTCACTTGCCCGATGATGTGATCCATCAGGCCCCGGGTGAGCGGGCCGGACACGGGGAAGGGGCCACGCATGGAGATGATCAACAGCACCAGGTTAGGCCACCCCTGGCCCGAGTTGATGCCCGACCGCCGCCCCGCCCTCGTCGTCCCCGCCGGCCCCGGCCGCCTCCCGCTCGCCGAAGACGGCTGGGCCGGACGCGACGACCTCGCGCTCACGACCGGCCCACAGGCCGCCTGGTCCACCACCCTGGAGGACTACCGGCTGACCATCCGACGCCCCGGCGGCCTGACCTGGTTCGACGGCGAGATCGCCGCCACCCGCGAGTGGCGCAACCGCGTCCACGACCACGGCACCCTGTTGCTGATCACTGGCCCGTTCACCAGCGTCTTCGACTTCCGCCCCACCGCCGCCACGGGTCGGCTGTTCCTCCTCACCAGCCCGGCCCGGCTCGTTCACGGCCTCTGATCTCGGCCCTGTTCGTCCTCGTTCATGCCCGGATCAACGACCGAGGCTCAGAAACAGGCACCAACCGGCAGGGCGCGCGGGTGGTGGGCGGTTCAGGCGCCCGCCGTACCGGTGGGTCAGGCGAAGGGCAGCCGGTCTGTGGGGGGCGGCGTTGCCGGGAGTTGGTCTTGGTCGAGGGAGGCGACAGCGCGGGCGAGGGTGAGCAGGGCCTGCCCGGCTTCGGCCAATTCGTCGGCGGCGGGCTTCAGCAGCGCCGAGTGGGTGTACGCGACCGCGTCGACCCAGGTGCGGGTATGGCGGGGCCGCCAGGGGCCGGCGTAGCCGACGGCCCGGGACAGGACCTCTGCGGTGAGCTCGCCGTCGGCGGCCTCCGCGTCGCGGACGACGTACGTCGCGGTGACGTGGTCAGCGCCCCGGGTGGGGGTCCAGGTCCCATCGGCGAGCGCCGCCAGGGCGCGGGCGACGGCATCTCCAGCCCGGCCGGAGATGGGCGGCGACTGGCTCCCGGCGGCCGCCGAGATCACCTCCCGCATGTTCGCGATACCGGCCTCGCCCTCCCACGGGTACCTGCCCCCGCAGGCCCCGCAGAGCAGCTCCAGCGCGTCGTCCCAGCGACCGTGCGCCAGCGCCCGCTGGTTTTTGCAGAGGTGACAGTGCCACACCTCCTCACTGTGGAGGATCCAGGGCTCGTTGGTGTCGTCGTAGGTGAGCGTCTCGCGGGGGACGTACACCGCATCGATGCACACCCGCCAGAGCTGATCAGGGTCTCGGGTGGGCGGCCCCGCGGCCGGGGTGATCACTCATGGCTGACAGTCTGTCACTGCGCGGGGGGAGGGCTGGATGCGCGCGACCCTGGTCCGGGCCAGCTCGCTGATGGCGTCCCGCACCCGCTGCTCGGCGGCGTCGAGCCACGCGTCGTCGACGGTGAACACCTCGCCCTTCGTGGGGTGCCACCGGTGCAGCACCGTCCTGCCGTCGACGGTGGCGGGGTGGGCGTGGAGAACGGAGTCGCGGTCCCGGGCGGCGCTCTCCAGCAGTTCGCCTGCGCGCCTGAGCCACTCCCGGGTCGGGATGTCGGTGATCTGGTCGAGCAGCCTCGGGCTGGAGAACGTCTGCGCCAGACGGTCGGTTGTCCCGTCGACCAGGCGCGTCAGTTCCAACTCCGGCAGCGAGGGGACGGGCAGATGGGGGAGGTCGCCGAGGACCTGCCACTCCAGGTAGCTGACCAGGTAGGACAGCCGGCCGATCCGGGTCAGGTAGTCGTTGTCCGCGAGCATGGCCTCAGGATGCGGGGCCGTCGGTGCCCCGTAAAGCGAATTGTGAAGAGCCCCGATGAAAACAGCGCGTGACCTTGGCGGCGCCGGCGAGTTCACCGGGCATGACGAACGTGACCGTCCTGCCGGTGCGCACGCCCGGCGTCGAGGACCAAGAGCAGCCAGTGGCCGACGAGCTGCTCGCCGAGGACGAGGACCAGGAGCGGCGGGAGCGGCAGCACGCGGTGAACGAGTTGCTCGCCGAGGCGGGCGAGGCGGGCCGCGGGGCGGCCGGGTGGGTGCGCGAGCTCGCGGCCCGGCAGGCAGAGGAACGGCACCGCGCGGTGCTGGAGAGGGCCGCCGACGCCATCAAGCAGACCGCCGGCCGGGAGGTCGTCCCGAACGGCGACGGGCAGCTGGCCGAGGAGCTGGCGTACGACCTCAGCGCCGACGTCGTCACCGGCAGCCCGTACGCCCAGGCGCTCCCCGAGCTGGCGGTGGGCGAGCGAATCGCGCTGGTCGCGGCCTGCGCGCTGGCCGCGGCGATGATGCCCCGCACGGTGCTCGGCGACCTGGAACGTGAGCTGCCCGCCCTGGCCGCCACGATGGACGCCGCCGTGACGGCCGGCCGGACCGCCCGAACACAGATGCCACAGCCCGGACACAGCAGGCCCTGCTACCAGGCGAAACAGCGGGTCGATGACACAGGCGCTGTAGGTGACACAGGTGGCCGAGCGGCGGCGTCACCGAACTTTGACCATGCGCCGCTGAGGTTTGATCGGCGGGCCGCCTGAGCCCTTCGGCTGAACTGCCGCTCGGCTGTGGTGGCCGGGGCGTGGTTGCTGCCCGCGAGAGGCAGCAACCGGCCTCATCACAGCCCGCATTGGCTCCTGTGCCGGACGGCTCAGGATCATTTCGTGGCGTAGACGGCGCTCTCCCAGTCGACGCCGTACGAGCACTCGGCCTTGGCGTAGCCATAGCGCCAGGCACTGGTGTTCCGCTGCCCGTCTGCACAGGTGATCGTGATTTGTACGTAGACGCCGGGGCACTTCGCGTGGGCCCGACCGGCGCCGCCGGGCCCGTTGTTGTCGAACCACGTACTGCATTTGGCGGCGGCCGCCTGGGAGGTCATGACAACAACATCGGTTCCGGTCTTGGCGGCGGGTGCGGCAGTCGCGGACGGTGCGGTAACGAAGAGGCTGACGAGGCCAGCTGCGGCGGCCCCGAAAGTAAGCAGCGTGCGTGCCTTCACGTGTGATCCCTTCTCCTGTTTGGCTCGGGCACTCATTGCCCTGCCAGCCCGGGCTGCACACCGGATTCACTTCAAACGTCCGAAAGACGGAGCTATGTCGTCCAAAACCACCGACCATCGACCACTCTCCCGCAGCGAGCCAGCGGTGTCGGGGTACCTGCACTCGCCATACTGACCGCCGAACTACGCCAGCGGCGCCATGGAAGCCACGGCGTCGGCGCTGAACATCACGCCGCGCCGCTCCCGGTTCAGGTCTCTGACCAGCTCGATCCTGGCCCTCACCGGCCTCGCAGTCGCGCTCGACAACGGTGGCGGTCAGCGCGCGCCGAAGTCGTCCGGCGCGCGGGTGCCGAGCCGTTCGAGCAGCTCGTCGTGGCGGAACTGGTAGGCGCGGGCCGTTGTGCGCAGCAGGTCCTCGCACTGGGCCCAGTCGAGGAAGGCCATCAGGTGCCAGGGCAGCAGCCGTCCGCGCGCGATCAGCAGCATGCCGGCGTACACGCGGCTGACCTCGGCCACGAATCCGGGGCCTGCGGCGAGTCCGGAGCTGGCGGCGGTGGCGAGGGCGAGGGGCAGTGGTACGGCGAACCAGGGCTGGGTGAGGGTCGTGTAGAGGGCGAGGCCGGCGACCATGCTGCCCGCGATCAGGCCTGCGCGGAAGTCGCGGCGTACGGCGGTGGCCGGGGTCGGCACGCCGCTGAGGTCCGGGTCCGGCAAGCCGCCGGGGTCGGCCCCGTCGCGCTGTCGGGCGGCGATCGCCCGGGTGACCGCGAGGATGAGCGTGACCGCGCCTCCGCCCCAGCCGCAGGCCAGGCCGCCGATCACGCCGAAGCGGTGGGCGATGGTCGCGGCCAGCGCGGCGGTGGCGAAGGCCGAGGCGAGGCCCGTCCAGCGCAGGGTGGGCCGGTCGACGTCCCGTCGGACGGAGATGGCCAGGCCCAGTCCGAAGACGAACGCGAAGCCGCCGCCGAACGCGAGGCCGAAGGCCGGACCGACGTAGAGCGAGGTCACCAGCCCCGCGGTACCGCCGAACAGCAGCCCGTACCCGAGGCGTTCCACTCCCAGGGCGGAGCGCAGCCGCCGCAGCTCCATGTCCCGGGGCTGCACCCACCGCCCGCTGACGCTGCGGGCCGACATCGCGGGCAGCAGGGTGAGCAGGGCCAGCATCTCGACGCCCGGCTGCGGCAGGTAGCCGTTCGCCCGCAGGCCCAGGACCAGGCAGGCGTACAGCGGGATCCAGCAGGCCAGCGTCAGCGTGGCGGCCGTGATCCGCGGAGCCCGGTCGCCACAGATCGGCCAGAGGCGGTGCGGCAGGATGTCCCGGCGGGAGCGCTCCTGGCCGGGCTGGGTCGGGACGCCTTCGGTGAGGAGGAAGTGGGCGATGGCGGAGAGCCAGCGGTTCACGGACTTCTCCGTATAAGCCCGGCGGGTGTGCGTTTCGACCTTGGCGGGGATCAGCTGGTCGAGCAGGAGCGCCCGCAGCCGCTGCGTCCCCGCTCGGCCCGCCGACTCGGTCGGGGCGCGGCCGGCGAAGGCCCGTAGCGCCGCGGCGCCCGAGCGGCTCCGGGAGACGGCGGCGGTCAGGCTCAGCATCCACGGCGTGTTCAGCACGGTCGCGAAGACCGAGCCGGGATCGCCCAGGCCGGCCCGTACGCCGGTATTCTCGAGCAGGCCGAGATCCGCCTCCCGGGCCGCCAGGTACTCCCAGGCCGCCGCCGCGCCCACCGTCTCGAGGGCCACCGTCGCGGCGGCGGGCAGCCAGGTGCCGTCGGCCTCGAGCTCGGTGCAGGCGTCCTCGCGGCAGGCGAGCACGAGCGGGCCCGGGTGGTCCGCCAGGGCGCCGAGGGCCTTGCGGGCCCGCTCGCGCCCGGCGGCCGCGATGTCCATCTCGTCGAGGCCGTCGAGCACCGGGACGAGCCGGCCCTGCCGCAGCAGGCCGCGGACCAGGGCGGGGTCGATCCCGTCGTAGTCCTCGGCGACGGCCTCGCACATCCAGTCGACGAAGGGCACGGACGGGTCCCAGCGCGCGATGCCGACCACGAAGGCCAGCCGTTGTCCCGGCTCGTCGGCGAGCAGGCGGTGGGCCAGTTCCAGGGCCAGCAGGGTCTTGCCGGAGCCGGGCGGGCCGGTGATCACCAACCGGGGCGGGGCGAGGGACCGGAAGTAGTCGGCCACCGTGTTGAAGCTCCCACCCGACGCGGCGCCCACGGGGGTGAGCTGGGAGGTCGCCGCGAGCCGGAAGGACACGTCGATGGCGTCGCTCTGCCGTCCGGCACCGCCGAGCAGGCGCTGACGGCGCGCCATGACGTCGCCCGCGAAGGCGGAGCGCAGCTTCGCGGCGGCGCGAGTGAGGTCGCGGTCGGTCCGTTTCGACGGGGCGGCGGTCGACGTGAGCAGGAGGACCAGCGACAGGGCGAGCCCGGCCACAGCGGCGACGCTGGCCGGGCTCGTACCGCTGGCGCCAGAGGCGAGTTGCCGTACCGCCAGGGCCAGCGCCGCGGCGAAGCCGACCGCGGCGAGGAGAGCCGTGCCCCGCAGGCGGGCGAGCGCCGAGGCGGCTGCGGTGTCGGGGGTGTCCGGGCGGGTGGCGGCGAGGTCGTCGTAGAAGTCGACCGGGTCCAGTTTCTGGTCAGCCTCCGAGGCCTGCGGGGTGATGCCGTGGGCGACGAGGGCGTCGGCGAAGTGCCGCTGCTTCAGCAGCGGTTCCAGCCTGACGGCGACCAAGTTCCGCGTCGGCCCCGGCTGTTGGCGCAGCAGCACCGGCTTGTCCGCCGTCAGCACCCCCACCAGCAGGCCACCGGACCACACGGCGGCTCCCGAGGCGCCCGCCCACGGCGACACGTCCGGCCGGGCGGTCCCGTCGTCCGGGACCTCGATCCAGAACCGCCCGCCGCGCACACCGTCCAGAGGCTCCACGGGGGCGTCCCGCACCATCCCGCTGTCGCGGTACCGGCGGGTGGCGTTCTTGCGGGGGAAGCCGAGGAAGCTGCAGCGGGACCTGGCGTCGGGGAACCGGCCGAGCGGTGCCGGGGCGAAGCCGGGCGCCGCCCAGGCCGGGTCGGTGATCCGAAGCAGGGCGACGTCGGAGGACGGGTTCGCCTTGATGTCTACGGGCCCTCGCGGCCACAGCAGCGCGGCCTCGAACATCACCGAGTCCTCGCCGTCGCGGAGCCTGCGGACGCGCAGGTCCGAACACCCGGCGGCGGCCGGCTGGGCGACGTGGTAGGCGGTGAGGACCAGGTCGTCGGCGATCAGGAACCCGCTGCCGGACTCCTCCCGAGCGGCGTTGCGGATCTCCACGACCCGGGAACTCTCCATGCGGCGGAAGTCCTGCGTACGGTCTGCCGCCGGGCGCTGTACCACGCCGCCGCGCCCGCTCAGTCAGTCTGCGGGGACCAGCGGTCCGCGATCGTGACCTCCTCGCCGGTGCCGTCCAGGACCGGCTGCAACGTCAGCTTGATGCGGTGCACCCGCTCGGTGCTGCCCCCGCCCCGCACCTCCGCACTCCAGGGCAGCACGAGGATCTTCGTACGGGCCGAGCCCTCCTTCTTCACCTCCACGGAGAACTCCAACTCCACCGGGCCGGTACGGAACTTCAGCTCCTCGTCCTCCCCCGCAGCCATCGCCTGCCGCAGCTCACTGCGGATGGCGCTGATCGTCTCCCCGAGTTCCGCCCATGGTTCCTGCGACACACGCTCCCCCTCAAGCTGTGGCTGGCGATGCAGGGTCAGCTTAGGGCGGTGTGGATCGCCTTGTGTATAGGATGAGTTGAGGAATTCGGAGCACGCCGGAGCACGATGGGTGGGGCGCGGCTGCCGCGCCCGGCGACTCTGCGCTGCGCGGCGGCTGACCCCGGCGGGTACGGGGAGGACACTTGCCGACCTGACCCCATGAGGGCCGGGCTCCCTTCCGTAGCAGGGCGGATGCTTCGCGTGGGCGGCGCGGGCGGCTCGCTGGCGGCCCCGGCCCGGGCCTCGGTCGGCAGGTACGCGATCGGGACATGGCTCTCGGAGCTGCGGGCTGCGGCCCAGGTGCCGGCCGGCCAGCCGGGGGCGCTCGTGCCGGAGCGGCGCAGGGCGCTGGAGGAGATCGACCCGTGGTGGTGCCCGGCCTGGCCGATCGCCTGGCAGCGCGTGTACGCGACCGCGCGGCAGTGGTGGTTGGAGGCCGACGGTCGGGTCGACTGGGCGCAGCTGCCCACCGACGTGGTGTTCGAGGGCGAGCAGCTCGGACGGTGGGTGAAGGCGCAGCGGGCCGGGTGGGTGGAGCTCGACCAGGAGCAGCGGGACCTGCTCGCGGCGATCGGTATCGAGGAGGACCAGGAGCTCGCCGCCGCACGGGCTGCGGCCGCGGCCAAGCCCAAGGTGTCGCGCGCCGACCGGTTCGGCGCCGGCCTGGCGGCGCTGGCGGCCTTCGTCGAGCGCGAGGGCCATGCGAAGGTGCCGCGGGCGTACAAGACCGAGGAGGGGCTGTCTCTGGGGGCCTGGCTGAACAACCAGAAGGCTCGGCGGGACAAGCTGAGCGAGGAGCAGCGCGGGCAGCTGGAGGCCCTGGGGGTGGCCTGGTAAGCCCGGCCCGGCGGAGGCGGTGTTCGTGGTCGGCGCTACGCTGCTGCGGCCCCGAGAAGGCATCGGAGGCCGACACCCCTACGGGGTGTCGGCCTTCCGTCGTTGGCGTTCGGGCAGGGCTGGACCGCCGGCTTCTCTACCGCCCAGCTTGACGGCTACCGTCAACTCGGGAGGTGCAGCGAGGTCAGGTCCCACAGCCGTGCCGTTTCGTCGTCGCTACCGGTGGCCAGGGTTTTGCCGTCCGGGCTGAACGCCACCGCGAAGATGCTGCTGGCGGTGTGTCCGGTGAGGGTGGCGATGGACTTCCCGGTGACCACGTCCCACAGCCGCGCCGTGTAGTCGTTCATGCCGGTGGCCAGGGTCTTGCCGTCCGGGCTGAACGCCACCGCGTAGAAGGTGTAGGTGTGTCCGGTGAGGATGGCGGTGTTCTTCTCGGTGGCCACGTCCCACAGCCGCGCCGCGTCGCCGCTGGCGGCAGCCAGGGTTTTGCCGTCCGGGCTGAACTCCACCGCGTAGACGAGGCCGGTGTGTCCGGTGAGGGTGGCGATGGACTTCCCGGTGACCACGTCCCACAGTCGCGCCGTCTTGTCCCAGCTACCGGTGGCCAGGGTTTTGCCGTCGGGGCTGAACGCCACGCCGTAGACGCGGTTGGTGTGTCCGGTGAGGATGGCGGTGTTCTTCCTGGTGGCCGCGTCCCACAGCCAAACCGTGTGGTCGCCCATGGTAGTGGCCAGGGTTTTGCCGTCCGGGCTGAACGCCACCGTCCAAACGCTGTGGTCGGCGGGACCGAGGGTGGCGATGTTCTTTCCGGTGGCCACATCCCACAGCTGTAGGAGGCCGCCGCCGAGGGCCACGGTCTTACCGTCCGGGCTGAACGCCACCGAAACGAAAAAGGCGTCGACCGGGTCTCCGGTGGCGATGTTCTTCCCGGTGGCCACGTCCCACAGCTGCAGGGAAGAGATGCTGCCGGTGGCCAGGGTCTTGCCGTCGGGGCTGAACGCCACCGACCGGACCTGACCGTTGCCGGAGAGGACGGCAGTGGCGGTGAGAGTCTTCGCCTCAGGGCCGTCGCCGGAGCCTTGTGACAGGAGGGCTGCGGTAGCGGCGCCGCCCACGAGGACCGCCGCTCCAAGGGTTCCAAGGGCGAGGACGGCCCGCCGGGGGATCGGCTTCCGGGCAGACTCAGCCCTTTCCCCGGGGGCGTGTTCGCGGTCGCCGCTCGCGGCGGCCTCGGTCGGCGCCGAGGAGCCCGGAGACGGTCGCCGCGCGGCTTCGCCTTCGAATAGCGTCGCGGGCGTAGCCTCATCTGCTTCAGACGCGGACACGGCCCTTCCGGAGTGGGATGCGGGGTCGATCGGGCGGGTGGCAGTCGCCTCGGGCGGATTCACCGGGCTGGCCGGGACTGCCAATGATCGAAGCTCTACCGTCCGTGCCACGGTGGCGGGCATCCACCGCGCGTCCAACACGCTTCCCGGATCGGGCAGCCCGGTGCTCGAAACGGCCAACTGCTCCAGCACGCCGGTCACGGAGGGGCGTTGAGTCGGATCCTTGGACAGGCACCGAGCGATCAACTCGCGCAGGCGCTCGGGAACACCGGTCAGATCCGGCTCCGCATGCACGCCGCGGAACATCAAGCCGTGTGCCGGTCCCCCGCCGAACGGCCCCTGCCCACTCGCGGCGAAGGCCAGCACAGCACCCAGGGAGAACACATCGCTCGGTGGTCCGATCGGCGCGCCGGTCAGCTGCTCCGGAGACATGAACCCCGGTGTGCCGATCAAGACACCTGTCCCCGTCAAGGCACTTGCTTCGGTCGCGAGCGAGATGCCGAAGTCAATCACCCGCGGCCCGTCCGCGGACAGCAGGACGTTGGACGGCTTCAGATCCCGGTGGATCACGCCGGCGGCGTGGATCGCGGCCAGCGCTTCCGCCAGCCCGGCTCCCAGCGCCGCCACCGCGGTCTCGGGCAAGGGCCCGTGCTCGGCGACCGCCTCCGACAGCGCCACACCCGGCACGTACACCGTCGCCAGCCAAGCCACCTCACCGTCCGGATCGGCGTCGACCACGCCCGCGGTGAACAGACCGTTCACTCGCCGTGCAGCATCCACCTCACGGGCGAACCGCCTCCGAAAGCCGAGCTCTTCGGCGAGTTCCGGCCGGACCACCTTCACCGCTACCAGCCGGCCGCCCCTCGAACGCCCGAGGTAGACACGGCCCATCCCGCCAGCGCCCAACCGGCCCACGATCTGGTACGGCCCGATCTCCGTCGGATCGGCCGGTTCCAACTCCGCAATCCCACCCACGCACACATGTTCCTGCATACACGCCGCCCCTCGCGCCCCTTTGGCTGATCTCGACAAGGCACAGTTCTTGCCGTACCGCGCTCGACCCGCAGCGGAGGGCCGCGCTGGAGGAGATCGACCCGTGGTGGGCGCCGCGCTGGCCGATCGTCTGGCAGCGCACGTACTCCGTGGCGCGGCAGTGGGGGCTGGAGTCGGACAGCCGGGTCGACCGGGCCGGCCTGCCGCTGGAGACGGCGTTCGAGGCGAGCAGTTGGGCCGGTGGGTGCGGGCGCAGCGGGCCGGGTGGCCGGGCCTGGAGGCGGACCCGCAGGACCTGCTCGCGGCGATCGGCATCGAGGCCGACGCCGAGCTGGTGGCCACCAAGGCCGCGGCCGAAGCCAAGCCGAAGGTGTCGCGGGCGGACCGCTTCGCCCAGGGCTTGGCGGCGCTGGCAGCGTTCGTCGAGCGGGAGGGGCACGCCCGGGTGCCCCTCCCGCACAAGGAGTCGCTGGAGATCGTGGTGCCGGGGCCCGGTGGGGAGGAGAACGTTGAGGTCGTCTCCGTGGGGCTGGGTGCGTTCTTGAACAACACGAAGGCCCGCCGGGCCAAGCTCACCGCGGGGCAGCTCGCGCAGCTCGCCGAGCACGGGGTGGAGTGGGCGTAGCGGGCCGCCCCCCTGCCGGGGGCGGTGTCCGTGGGCGGCGCTACGCTGCTGCGGCCCCGAGAAGGCGTTGGAGGCCGTCACCCCGTGGTGGCGGCCTCCAGCCGTTGCTGGCGCCGAGCGCGCCGGAGGCCGTCTTCCTTCAGACGGTGGTCGCTGTGTTCCCGTCCTCTGCCTGGTCGGGCCGGGCGGCCTGGATCGCCTCCTGCAGAGCGGCGAGGGCCTGCTCGGCGTGGGCGCGCACGCTGTCCCATGCAGTGCTTCCGCACGGGCCTGCTTTGCTGCCCGCTCGGCCAGGCGCGCGGGACAGAACTCCTCCTCCGTCTGGTGGTTCACCGCCTGGCGCAGCTTGCGGTCGGCGGGCCGGCGGGAGCCGCGGGCGTGGCGGCGTACGGCTCTGGGAGGCACGTTCAGGAGGGCCGCGAGCAGGCGGATCGCCCGCTGGGTGGTCTTGTCCGGGCTGAACCGGTAGTCCATGCTCAGCGGGCCGTCGGCGTGCTGCTCCAGCAGTGCCAGGAGCCGTGTCTGGACGGTGCGCAGCTCTGCCACCGGGCAGTTGCCCCAGCTGTCCGCGGGGTGGGCCTGGCAGGGCGCTGTGGTCTTCTTCGTGGTCGTCTTCATGGCGCCACCCTGGCCGGGGTTGGCTGTGGACAGCTGCGCTGACGACGGAGCAGCGGGGGGGGGGGGGAGGGGGGGGGAGGGGGGGGGGGGGGGGGGGGGGGGGGGGGGGGGGAGGGGGGGGGGGAGGGGGGGGGGGGAGGGGGGGGGGGGGGGTGGGGGAGGGGGGA
>NZ_JBHTTU010000070.1:22591-35559 GCF_042794375.1 Kitasatospora sp. NPDC056531
GGGCTGGGAGGGGTGTGGTGTTTTTTTTTGGGTTCTTTTTAATGGCGCCCCCTTGTCGGGGTTTGGTTGTGGACATTTGCGTGGATGACGGAGCAGCGCGCCCCAGCCGGGGGCCACCGGCGGGCCCGCGCGCAGTGGAAGGGGCAGCGGGCCCCGGGGGCCCGCACGGTCGGTCAGAACTGGCCGCGGCGCGCCCCGGGCCGGACGGGCGAGGCCTGCTCGGTGCTCTCTGACCTCCCCGCCTACATCGCCGGCCCAGGCCGTGGGATCACATGCCCGGGGTGCGGGCGCGGAGCTGGTAGTGGAGGTCGTCGAGGCGGCCCGCGCCGCGGCTGCTGCGGTTCTTGATGCCGCGGCGGATCTCGTCGAGGACCGGCGTGCCGCGTTCGTCGCCGCGCAGGGCCAGGGCGACGGCGGCTTCGAGGCGGGCATCGAAGTGGGGGTCGGTGAGGTGGGCCACCAGCACGCCACGCAGGGCAGGGGTGTCGACGGGGGAGCGGGTGAGGGCGTAGAGCGCGCTGGTCCGGGTGACGGCGGCGGGGTCGTCAGCCAGGCGCAGGAGAGCGGCGAGGGCGTCGGGGCCCTCGGCCAGGAGGGCGGGGAACGCCAGGGCGACGCAGTGGCGGACCCCCGGGTCGGGGTGGTCGGCGTGGGCCAGGACGGCCGGGAGCTCCTCCCGGGAGCAGTAGCCGGTGAAGGCCGCGACGACGGTGCGCAGGGCGTACGAGTCCTGCTCGGTATCCAGCCGGGGCCGGAGGAACTCGGCGGCCTCCCGGGCGAACGGCTGCTCGTCGGGGGTGTCGGGGTTGAAGCCGAAGCCGAGGAAGTTGATCGCGTCGAGCGCGAAGCGCCGGCGGTCGAGCGAGCCGGCCTCCCCGGCGCCCTCGGCCACCGCACGGGCCCAGTCGAACCTCTCCCGGCTCTCCGGCTCGGCAATCCGGCACAGCGACGCGAACCAGTCGTCGTGCTCGGGGTCGGCATGGACCAGGGCGCGGGCCATCAGCTCGTCCGGCGTGCGGTGGACGCCGAGCTTCGCCTCCAGGTCGGTGATGACCGCCCGGTGGGCCGGAGGCGGCACGGACCCGGCACCGGCCCCGGACTCCAGGGCCGCCCGTGCCACCCGCAGCGCGCGGCGGTGCCAACTGTCGGCGCGCAGCGGGTCGCGGTCGGGGGACAGCAGCGCGTTCAGGACCCAGTAGGCGCCGTTCTCGGCGGCCCAGGTCACCGGGTCGACGCCGCCGGCCCAGGGGCGGGTCGGGTCGACGTCCCACACGACCAGGCGGTCGACGACTTCGTGGCGCCCGGCGTACGCGGCGGCGGCCAGCAGGGTGACGCCGTCGTCGCCGGTGAGTTCGTCGTTCGCCACGTCCTCCAGGAACTCGAAGACCGTGGTGTCGTCGCCGCGCTCGACGGCGGCCAGCAGGAAAGGCAGATCCACCGACCGATCATGCCCGCCGCCCGAACGCCGGGGCGAACGGTTTTCCACCCCCACATCCCCGCGCTGCTCAACGAGGCCGCCACCACGCTCGGTCCTCCTCACCTCACAACCCCGCCCGGCCACCCGCGAACCGCCGCCCCGCCACACCGCCGATAGGTCACATTTTGCGGTCCCTGACCGGGTAGAGCTTCGCGTGGAGCACCCGGTCCTCCCACCACGGATCGTCCGGAGCCGGGCCAGGCCGTTGTCACGGTCTTCACGCGGAACAGCTCACGGTAGGCGGTGAACTTCGCCGCCACCCGCTCGATGGCCATGGTCGAGCGGTCGACCTCCACCATGAGGACCGGCACGCCGATCTCCGGGGCCTGCCACACGCCGTCGGGGCGCACCTTGCGCTTCCCGCCGAGCAGCGGGAACTCGGTCTCCGTCGACCAGGACCGCACCGTGCCGACACCGCCCGCGGCCCCGGGCGCGCTGCCGCCGAGGACGAACGCGAGCACGGTCTCGTTGACCGCCATCGCATGCTGGGCACCGGAGCGGCCAGCACCCCGCGCCGTCGAACCGCGCGAGCGCCCAGACGGTTCGTCCCAACACCCGTTTGGCGCTCCCTGGCAAGGGGACGGATGTTGGTGTCGTAAGGCGATAGCACTCACCAAGGGATGCAGGAGGCATCATGCGCGACCTGCTCTACCTGTCAGAGAGCAAGATGCGGGCGCTGGTCCCCCAATTACCTGGAAGCCTGCGAAAACGTGTGGGTGTCGAGACGGGATTCAACGTCGGGGTTGCAACGGTCAAGGCAACGTTGCCGGGCGAGCCACAGCGATCGTCAGTCTCACTGCTGGACGCCACGGTGAAGATGATTGAGAAGACGAAAGGCGTTCGGCAGCGGGCCGACAGGACCCTCCGCGCCGGCGACTGGATCAAGTTCGAAGACGAGTTTCGCTTCGGTGACGCGGCCACGGCGCCATATCGAGACAGGGACCCAGACTCCGCCCATGCACTCGCCGGACTGGTCTATTTCGCCACCACCCACGCTGAACCGCCGTTCGTACTCGTGGGTTCCTCCGTGCACGTCCTCGATCGCTGGCAGTCAGGACAGGCGCCGGAACAGCGGGTGGGCTGGTTCTACCTGGAAGCGGTCATCGCCTACGCCCGTCACCTCGCCGAACTGCCCGACGAGGCCGCAACCGGCGAGTTCGCTCCACCAGTCGGCATCGACGACGGACTCGCCTATGGGCTCTGGGTTCTCTGCCGAACTGCGCAGTTCGGGAACCACGGACATGATCAGTGGGCATCCGAGCCGATGCGGTTGAGCGGGCACGCCCGGGTCCTGGCAGTGATACCCACTCCTGGCGGACCTCCCGGCGTGCTTGCGACCCCACTGTATGTTGAGCATGCCGAACGGCACTCACACAGCAGGCGGCGTCTGCTGCCTCGCCGGACTCCTCCCGGACATTGACCGCGCTGAGCTCGGTCGGGGCAGCCGGCCACGCCTGGGGCGGGGCCTGCTCGCCGCGCAGTGCGAGGGCCGCGGTGCGGGTGCGCTCCAGCCAGCTCATGACCTGGCGCAGCGTGGCGGGTTCGAGGTGGTGGGTGAGGTCTCGGACGGCCTGGTGGTCATCGTCGGTGAGCGCGTAGAGGCCGGCGCGCTCCAGGGCGGTGTAGAGGGGCTGGGCAGCGGTGCCGGCGACCGGTTCGGCCGATCGCCAGGAGTCAGCCCGTCGCGTTCTCCAGCCGTCCGATGACCGCGCGCAGTGCCCCTGCCCGGTCGCTGTCCTGGGGAAGCTGCGGAAGGGCAGCCCGTAGACGTTGCAGCGTCGCGAGCCGCACGTTCCCCGGCCCGGCGGCATCAACGATCGAACCGGTCGCGTGGAAGGCCCAGTACTGATTGAAAGGCAACGATTCGGAGCAGGCCGCGTCCACAAGAGCGGGCAAGAACTCCTCCGTGGGAAGAGCGTAGAGCCGGGCGTAGGCCGCCAGCCGGGTGCCGCCGTCGTCGGCGCCGAGGGCCGAGGCGATGTCGAAGTCGGGCAGTTGCGGAGTGAGTCTGGCCAGCTCGGCGAAGATCTGCTCCTGGCGGTAGGTCCGTGCAGGGCCCGAGGGCTCATCGCGCCGGAGGGCTGTGTACTCGCGGACGAGGCGGTCGACGGATAGTCCGGGTTCGGGACTTCTGGTGCCTTCGCTGGTGGCTACCAGAGCGACCCGCGCCTGGCGGCTGGCGTCGCCCACTGCCAGTCGTGCCTCGGCGGCCTGCTGCTCGACTGCTTCCACGCGCTCTTGCAGGTGCCGGTACTGGAGCTTGGCACCACCGGGCAGTTCGATGCTCTCGAACAGGTCACCCAGCCACGGTATGACGGCAATCGCGGCCAGAACCAACGTGGCCCCGTCGATCTTCATGTCTGGGCGGACGGTGTGCACGACACCGAGCGCTACCGCTCCAAGGGAGATCAACGAGGCGACCAGCCGCTTCCGTCGCCCCTCGCCCGCACGTTCCCGGCCCTCAGGGCCCGCCTCTGTCATGGCCCCACTATCCCAAGGGCCGGACTACCGCCCGGTGGGTTTCTCCACTTCCCGCCGGGAATCTCTTGCTGGTGCAGGGGTTGGGTCGTCTGCTGCCCAGCCGGGTGGCTGGTCGCGCGACCGACCGCTGCGGTCCTTGAGCGGGTAGAGCTTGGCGTGCAGTACCCGTGCTTCCCACCACGGATCGTCCGGGGCGGACACCAGCGCGACCACCAGCTCCCGCTTGGACGCGACCGGCAGCAACAGCGGGCCCAAGTCCTTTGCCTCGCGGGCCTGCACGCACTTGGGGCACTCCAACCGGCCCTGGCCGGCCTTCTCGGCCCGATCGGCTTGCCACACTCGGGCTCAACTGGTGCCGCCCCGGGCGGGCCTGATAAAGGGAACCGGCCCTCCCCCGGTGAACGGCCCCCAGCGCAGGCCGGGCCGCTTCTGGGTCCGCTTGATCCCGGCCAGCGCCGCCCGCATCGAGGACTTGGTGCAGCACGGACCGACCGCGCCGATCCGGCACCCACTCGAGACGGCGGCCGACGGCCATGCGGCTGGGGAGAGCTGTAGACGCCGGGGCGGGAACGGCGAAGGGGCGGACCAAGCGGCCCGCCCAGATCCGAGTGTGCCGGTTCAGGCGCTACTCGGCGTTGACGGCAGTGGGCTGCGCTTCCTGCGTGCCGAGCGGGAGGTTGTGGGCGGCCTTGGTGGTGCGAGCGCCGTCGATGGCTTCCTCAACGTAGGTGGCGCCGGCGTCGCTGGGGTACTGGCCGGTGACGTAGTGGTCGGTGTTGAAGCCGATGGTGGCCCGGGGACCGAGGGTCTCCCCGTTCGCGCGGATGGGGACGATCTCGTGGTGCTCCATCCACAGGCACGCGGAGCTGTGCGGGGGAACCATCAGGCCGCGGGTCTTGGTCTCCTCGCGCATGGCCGCCACGCCGGTGCGGCGTTCGTAGCCGAGCTCGACGGTGGCGGACACGGAGGTCTGGACGGTGGTGGGGGCACCCGTGCCGAAGGGCTTGGAGCCGGCCTCGACGCCGACCTCCATGCCGACGGTGATGCCGGTGCTCTCGCTGAACGCCTCGCTGCTCTCGGCGGTCACCCCGCTGGTGACGGACTCCAACTCGGGCTGCGGCTCGGAGCCGTTGCGGTTGTCGCGGTGGATGATCAGCTCGTAGTGGCGCTTGCGGCGGATCTTGTAGAAGGGCGAGTTCTCCACCTTCCACGGCTCCGGCCGGCCCTGGTCGTCGACGAGGAAGTAGGGGACGGTGACCGTCCGGTCGGAGACGGCCGTCTGGACCGGCGGGCGGTCGTGGGAGGTCATAACGGGGATCTCGGGCCCGTCCCGCTTCTCGATGACTGCCGGGAGGCCCAGCACCCAGGTGGTGGGGGTCGGCGCGGGAATGCCCGGGGAGGTGACCGCGGTGAAGTTGCCGCAGTTCAGGTAAAGGTGCTCCTCCAGGTCTCCGTCAGGGTAGGGCGGCACGACCACCGAGACCAGCCGCAGGCCGCCATGCTCGACCAGCGTGTGGCCGCACTCGCCCTCGCGGACATAGGAGCGGCCGTTGTGGGTCTTCTTGACGCACGCCGTCTCACGCACGTAGTCGGGGTACTGCTCGGGGCTGACGTCGAAGCGGAAGACCGTGTCGCCGAGGGCCACGTAGCTGTCCGGGGCGATCGGACGCCACACCGCCCACCGGAAGCCGTCCCCGGACGGAAGCTCCGCGATCCGCTCCCACCGCACCGGCGGGCGCAGCAGCGTCTTGTCAGCGGAGAGGTCCCGCAGCTGCAGGATCCCGGCCTGTCCGCTCTGCTTGATCGGACCGATCTTGTGCCCGCTGGACAGGGCCCCGTCAGAGGCCCTCCAGACGGTCCAGGCGTTCTGGGCCAGTCCGTTGTCGGGGTTTCCCCACATGTTGAACAGGTCGGTGGTGAAGCGGAGTTCCAGGTCCCCGTACCGCTGTGCTGTACTCACTAACGCTCCCTCAGGATCCCGGGCCGGGACGGTCGCCGGCTCGTCCGGAGCCGTTCCTCCGACCAGTACGCACACAGAGAGTACCCTTCCCGCCACCTTAAGTAGCGGAAGGTTGCGGGCCGTAGTCGAGACAGAAGGCAGGCAGGTGCGCGAGACGTCGCCTTCCGGCGTCCAGCGCCCCGTCCGATGCGGACATCCACACCTGGACCAGCCACGCCGACCACCGGTTGCAGGCGAACCACCCCGGGATGATCGACCGCGCGTGACAGGCACGGGCGGCTGGAGCGGCGTTCGGGTGATCGGTGACGGCTGATCAGCGAGCCTGGACGCCGGGTTCCGACACGCGACCTGCCTGGCCGACCCCTCCTGCCGCCGACCAACTCGCGGACAACTTCGTGGCCGGCCTCACCGCGGCGCACCACCACCTGCACCTGGGGCACCGCCACGCGCAGCTTCTCCTCCACCTTCCACCGGCCATCGCCGCCGGCAGCGGCCTCGACCAGCAATGAGTGGGCGCGCAACGCATCGACTGCCCGCTGGCAGTCCTCCCGCAGGTGCTGCCGGCGAGCGGGCCTTGCCGGTGTCGGTGGTGGGGCGGTGGGTGCAGGTGACGGCAAGGACGGCCAGGCATGCCTCGGCGAGGATGCGGGTGGCCCGCTCGCGGGCCCGGGCGGCCCGGGCGGCAGCCTGCTTCTGCGCCTGGCGCAGGTGGCGATGCTGGTGCTGTCGGCGGGGGCGCCGCGGTCGGCCACCGTGGCGGCGGACGCCGACCTGACCCGGGCCGAGGAGGGGGCGGGGGTCTGAGGCAGGCGGAGCTGTTCGAGTGGCGTTCGAGTCGTCGGACGTTACGCCGCCTCGGGCCCGGGGACGGTGATCCCACCGGGCTCCCCGGCGACCCCCCACGCACAGAGAGGCACCGAAGCCTCATGAGCATCACCCGACGAACCGCCCGCGCCCTGGTGGTGGCCGCTACCGCGGCCGCACTGGCCGGCCCCGCCGCCACGGCCACCGCAGTCACCACAGGGCCCGTCCCCGAGTACGCCTGCGTCAACCTCAGGGCGGACACCAGCCCCGTCGGCCGCTGGGACGGCTTCGGCAGCTGCGAAATCGTCCACGGCAACCTGCCTGAGCACGGGCCCGTACACGGAGAGTTCAGGATTCGACAGAAGTTCGGCGAGGCCGTCGTCCTGTGCGACTTCGTCGCGCCCGCTTCCGGCTTCGCCGACCTGCCGTTCCACGTCGAAGGCCGGCACTGCCACCTCCTCGACACATAGCCCCGCAGCTCCGACTTCGAGCCCGCCTTCCCACCGATCGAACCCGGCACGTCCAGCCCGGACGGCCGGGCCTTCGGTGCCCTCGTTCCCAGCGGCGACGAACCCGCCGACGCCCAATCCGCCGTCCGCGCCCTCACCGCCACGCTCACCCGCACCAGCCACGACACCTGCCCCCGCCCGGTCACGCCCCCGGTCCTTCGGCGGATAAAGCTTCGCGTGCAGCACCCGTGCCTCCCACCACGGATCATCCGGCACCGCCACCAGCTCCCGCCTGGTCGGCGCGGGCAGTACCAGCGGGCCCAAATCCTTGGCGGCGCGAGCCCGCACACACCCCGGGCACTCCAGCCGGTCCGAGCCGGCCTCCTGGCGCAACTCCAGCTCCGATCCCTCCTTCCCACCGATCGAACCCCGGCACGTCCAGCACGGGCACAGCGCGGCGTTCGCCGTGCGGGCGGCCTCCAGCTGCTCTTCGGCCTCCCGCTCCAGCCGCTCCTTCCGCTTCTGGTGGCAGGGCCAGCAGCGGCCGCCGGGACGGCGGGTCCACTGGCCGTGGAGCCCGTACTCCCAGGTGCTCTCCTGCTCGGGGAGTCGCCGCAGTCGACGCAGGCCAGGGCCTGCATCAGCTCGCGGTGAGCCTGGCGGGCCTTATTCTCGCGGGCCTTCTGGCGCTGGTCGTAGGCAGCGCGGTTGTCCGGGTTGTCCAGCGCCTCGATCAGGGAATGCCGTCCGTCGCGGCCGAAGCGCCACTACACGGGGCCGAGCGGGCCGTGCTCGGCCAGCAACTCCAGGGTGGTCGCGACGACCGGGACGGCGTCGTCGTAGACCCGCCAGCCGTCCCCGTCGTTATCGTCCCGGCGCACCGTGTACCGCTGCCCGATCCAGCACTCAGCCGACAGCTCAGCCACCGCCTCCTGCCGATTGGCCAGCGCGACCGGTCCGGCGTCGGTGACGACCAAGGCGACCGGCGGGTACCCGACGCGGGTGTGCCCGGGGTAGGCCCGGCGCCACCAGTGCACCGTCCGGTCGGCTGGCTCCTCGTCCGCGAGGGCCGGGTCGTTGCCGCGAACCTTCACGCGGAACAGCTCACGGTAGGCGGTGAACTTCGCGGCCACCCGCTCCGGCGCCATGGTGGAGCGGTCGACCTCCACCATCAGCACCGGCACCCCGATCTCCGCCGCCCGCCACACCGCGTCCGGGCGCACCTTGCGCCTGCCGCCGGGCAGCGGGAACTCGACCTCGGTCGCCCAGTCGGTCACGGTGCCCACCCCACCCGCGGCCCCGGACGCGGTGCCGCCGAGGACGAAGGCGAGCACGGTCTCGTTGACCGCCATCGCGTGCTGGGCACCGGAGCGCCCGGCGCCCCGCGCCGTTGAGCCCATGTCGGAACGGGGCAGGCCGAGCACCTGCCCGGCCGCGCCCTCCAGCCCGGCCGTACCCTCCAGCCGCCAGGTCTTGTGCCGGTCCTTCGTGTTGCCGTCGGAGGCCACCAGGCCGTGCAGCGCGAGATCGCCGAGCGCCTGCCGGATCGCCTTGTTCGACGCCGCCCCGGGGCGCAGCAGCCGCTGGAGCTGGTCGGCGGTGGCGACCTTGAGGACGCCGAGCGCGCCGAGGATGTCGCCGCGCAGGGCGTTGGTCGAGCCGTTCGGGTTCGCAGACCCGCGCCGGTACGCGGTCCGTCCCAGCCGGGACGGCTCGGCCGGTTCGACGGCGTCGGCCTGGTCGTCGTTGTCGTCGGGCTGGGCAAGGCTTCCTGGACCTCCTGAGGCAGCGCCGCATTGATCCCGCGACATTCCGCTGGACCTCGGAAGGCTGGCTTCACCGGTATGCAACCGGAGACAGCATCCCGTCCTGGTGGGCGCTGGACACTCTGGAGACCGAGCTGACCTACCGCGGTATCAACGACGCGGTCGACTTCATCGAGCCGCTACATGCTCTCGCAGACGCCGCACGAGCCGCCCGGGCACGAGAACGCCGTTGGGCGCGAGTGCTTTCAGGGGGATCTCCCTGACCCCTGTCGCACCAGGCCCGTCCCGATAGAGGGTCTGTTCCAGCACTGCCCTCGCGCTGGCACGGCTCCGACTCAGCAGCCGTCTGCCGGGCAGCAGGAACATGGGCGTGGGCGCAGTCAACGTCTTTGGTAGGACGCGCCGGTCATCGCCGGGGGCAGCACCGGGTCTTCCGCGGTGGTGTTGGGCCGCGGCGAGGACGGCGCCGATGGCCGGGTAGAGGTGGAGGTCGGCCGCGTCAGCCCTCGGCAGCCACACCACCGGTGCCTGGTCGGGGTCGTCCTGCTCGGCCTGGGCGACGGCCGCCGCCAGGTGGGCGGGCAGGTGGGCGGTGAAGACCAGGTGCCGGCGCCGGAACGGCACGCTCTCGCCCGGCCGCTCGGTCTCCTGGTCCTGGACGAAGCGGAGCACCGGCGGGTCGGGAAGCACGGCCAGGTCGAGGCCGAGCTCCTCGCGCGGCTCCCGGCGCAGCGCGTCGGCCGGGTCCTCGCCGTCCTCGGCCTCGACCACGCCGCCGGGCAGCGAGTGCGGGAGGCCGGCCTCCCGCTGGCGGCGGATCAGACACACCCGGCCGTCGTGGACCAGCACCGCGCACACCCGCACCCGGACCGGCCCGGTCACCGTGCTGGCGGTCACCGCCGGGCGCAGGCCGGGCAGGCCGGCTCGTGCCAGGTGGTGCGGACGACCACCCCGCCCGGGGTCAGGTGCTCGCTGGACCAGGTCCGGCAGCACCGGCGCTGCCCGGCCGGGCCGGGGCTAGTGCTCCGCGGAAGTTCGTTGAGGGGTGTTGATCAGGCTGCCTTGAGTGGGGTGGCGTCGTAGGTCCAGCGGTATGGCTTGGCGGTCTCGTTGTGCCCGATCACGTACGCTTCCAGCTTGTCGATCAGGTCGTCGCGGCTTGCGAAGTCGCCGTGCCGCAGGACCCGGCGGGTCAGGGCGGAGAAGAACAGCTCGACCTGGTTGAGCCAGGAAGCGTGCGGCGGGGTCCAGCGGACGTGCCAGCGCGGGTGCGCGGCCAGCCAGGTCTTGGTGTGCCTGGCGGTATGTGAGGAGCCATTGTCGAGCACGACGTGGATCTCCTTGTCGGGTGCGATCGCCCGGTCGAGCTGGTCCAGGAAGGTGGTGAAGGTCACCGCGTCGTTGCGGCAGATCACCTCGGTGAGTACTTCTCCGGTGCGGACGTCGAAAGCGGCGACAAGGGAGGCGGTGCCATGGCGCCGGTACTCGAACTCCTGGCGGGCAGGCTCGCCAGGGCGGGCCGGCCGCCCGGGATGGCGGCGCGAGCGGGCGGCGATCGCGGTCTTCTCGTCGATGGACAGGACGACCGCCCCCTCGGGCGGGTCGAGGTAGAGGACGCACACATCGGCGGCGCACTGCCAGAAGTCGGGGGTGTCCCGGCGGGTGAGCCAGCCGCGGACCTTATGCGGCTTCAGGTCCAGATCCGCCAGAATCCGGCCGACCTGGGAAGCGGAGACCGGCGCGAAGCACGTGCTGGCCACCTTCTGGGCGATGGCCCGGTGCGACCAGGTTGCTTCCGAATGCGGTGGCGCGCTGGTCGCGGTGGCCACGATCGCGACCCGCACTCCGGGCCCATACGATCTCGGCCGTCCCGACCGTCCGGCATCGCGCAGCCCGTCCATGCCCTGGGCCGCGAACCGCCCACGCCACTTGCGCGCCGTGTTCACGCTGACCTCCAGCTCCCGGGCGATGGCCCCGTTGGCGAGCCCGTCCACCGCCGCGAGCACGATCTTGGCCCGCAACACCGCCCGCACCTCAGACTTCGCCGAGGCCGCCGTCCGCACCAACCGTTCGCGGACGTCCGCCTCCAGCACCACCGCAACCGCCGTCCCCGCCCGCTGCCCACCCGTCACGGCCAACGATCATGGCGGGCCGGTGCCGCACCCGGCGGATGGGCCCGTGCCGAAGAACCCTCCGGAATCAATGCAGCACCATGGCCAACCGACACAATCCGTTGACCTGCGATGAAGAGCGGCATACATCGCGGTGGTTCCCCCGATCTCGGAGATCACTTCCTACGCCTCGTGAAGCCAGGGAACCAGCGGAAGGTGCTACCTGAGTACGAGGCGTGGCCGACGAGAAGCGGCAACCGGCTGCTGCTATTCGATGGGAGAGCCAGGCCGACCGCTGCCGCTCGACTTTCCGGGCGCCTCGTGCACCCGGAGTGTCCGCCCGTCGTCGACATCGTGCGCAGGGCGGTCGCTCCCGGCCACGAGGGGCAGGAAGGGGTTCGGTGATCACCCGACAAAGGCGGTGCGGGGAATGTCGGGTGACCGGGGCCGGTGTTGCCGCACGATGGGGGCATGGATGACACGACCTTGGTATCCCGTTTCCTCCGCGACGGCTTCGTGAAGTTGGAGGGCGCCGTAGCGCCGCGCGTGGCCGTGGACTGCGCGCGGCTTCTGTGGCGGGAGACGGGCTGCGACCCGGACGACCCGTCGACGTGGACGCAGCCCGTGCACTGGGTCGCCGGCATGGCGCAGGGACCGTTCGCCGCCGCACCCAACTCCCCGTCCCTGCAGCACGCGTACGACTTGCTCGTCGGTGCCGGACGCTGGGAGCCGCGCTACTCGCTGGGCACGTTCCCGCTGCGCTTCCCGCACGAGGAGGAGCCGGATGACGCGGGCTGGCACATCGAGGGGAGCTATCTGCCGGAGGGCGAGAGCTGGTACTTCACGAATCTGCGCTCCCGGGACCGGGCGCTGCTGATGTTGTTCCTGTTCAGCGAGGTCGGCGAGGAGGACGCCCCGACCCGGATCCGGGTCGGCTCACACCTCGACGTGCCGAAGGTGCTGGAGAAGTACGGGGAGGACGGGGCGAGCGGGCTGGCCCTCGCGCCCGATCTGGTGGCGGCGTCCGACCACCGGCCAGTCGCCCTCGCCACCGGGGCCCCGGGCGACGTCTTCCTGTGCCATCCGTTCCTGGTGCACGCGGCGCAACCGCACCACGGAGTGCGGCCGCGCTTCATGGCCCAGCCGCCGCTGATGCCGGCCGCGCCGTACGAACTGGAGCGGGCCGACGGCGCGTACTCACCCGTGGAGATCGCGATCCGCCGGGGCCTGGGACAGGACGCCCCCGGTCCGGACGGGGACGGGACCGGCCGCAGCGCCGGATAGACATGCGGATGGCCCCTCACGAAACCGTGAGGGGCCATCCGCGTCCCGCAATACCGAAACTGCGCCAGCGTCTAAGCCGCCATGGCCGCGAGCGCTGGCCGCAGGTGTACGCCATCGCAGTCCGCTTCCGCGCCGGATTTGCTTACGTCGCAGCCGAATTGCCCAGCGGGCACAGCCTCCCGCTGTGCCGCCCGCGTTTCACCGGCGTGCTGCACACCTTCGCGCTCTACCTGGCCAGCAGCGACAGCTACAAGGACAACATCCTGCCCAGCGGACTGCCCGCCGGCTCCCCCGAGGAAGCCCTGGACTGCGCGGGCGACCTCTACCTCAGCGGATCGGCCATCTGATCAACGCCCCTCCACGAACTTCCGCGGAGCAGCACTAGTGTCCTGCGCCAGAAATAGCGACTCTAGATATGTAGACTGTTTCCATGTCACGCAGAGGCCCCCGCGCAGTCGAGATCTCCCTCTCGGATGAGGAGCGCATCGAGTTGTCGCGCTGGGCGGGTGGTGCGGTGCGTTCCCGTCTGGGCGAGCGCGCACGGATCATCCTGGCTTGTGCGGACGGATCATCAAACGCTCAGGTCGCGGCCGATTTGGGCATCACCACGGCGACAGCGGGCAAGTGGCGGTCCCG